>CAUSHZ010000050.1:0-13635 GCA_963531605.1 uncultured Actinomyces sp. | reverse complement strand
TGATGGGCCGCGGCCCGATCATCAAGATCAATTCGAAGCAGCGTTACGCGACGGACGGCGAGGGCATCGCCCTGTGGAATCGTGCGTGCGCGGCGGCGGGTGCGGTGTCGCAGAGCTTCGTGGGCAACAACGCGATGCCGTGTGGGACGACGATCGGCCCGATCACGGCGACCCGCCTGGGGATCCTGACGGTGGACGTGGGCGTTGGCCTGCTGTCGATGCACTCGGCGCGCGAGATGAGCCACGTGGATGACCTCCTTGAGCTCTCCCGGGTCCTCGAGGCGTACTGGCAGGGTGCCTGACGCCCGGGTCGCCCGCGCGCGGCAAGCCCGAAGGGTGAAGCCGTGCGCGCGGCACCCGCAGCAGGGCGCCTGACGCCCGGGTCGCCCGCGCGCGGCAAGCCTGAAGGGTGAAGCCGTGCGCGCGGCACCCGCAGCAGGGCGCCTGAGCGCGGCACCCACAGCGGGCCCTGACGCCCGCGCACATGGAGAAACCCCAGCCTCGTCAATCAATCGGCGAGGCTGGGGTTCTTCGTCTCTCGGGTGTCCTCAGAGGGCGGCAACCGCGGTGACGGTAACGGGCACGTTGCCGCGAGTGGCCTTGGAGTAGGGGCACAGCTCGTGGGCGCGCTCGATGAGGGCCTGCGCGCGGTCGAGCTCGACGCCGGGGATGAAGACCTTGATGTCGGCGGTGAGGGCGAAGGAGTCGCCCTCGGGGCCAAGGCCGATCGTGGTGCGCACAAGGGAGTCGGTGGTGTCGATGCCCATTTCCTTGGCGGCCAGTCCCATGGCGCCCTGGAAGCAGGCGCCGTAGCCCATGGCGAAGAGGGCTTCGGGGTTGGCGCCGTCGCCGGGGCCGCCCAGTTCCTTGGGCATGCGCATGACGTGGGTGATGCCGAGCGCGGGGACGGAGGAGGTGCCGGCGCGACCACCGGTGGAGTCGGCGGTGACAGAATATGCAATCTTGCTAGGTGTATCCATGCACCCATTCCACCACTAGGACTTCAGTCCCGCAAGGGGTTTGACAGAAACACAAGTTTTTTCGCGCACGCGGGGACGAGGCCGGGGCCTGCCCGCGGGTCACGCGCCGTCAGGCGGTAAGAAAGTCCGCGTCGGGGCGGGCGCTCAGCGCCTTGGCGACGGCGCGGCGGAAGCGGTCGTTCATGGGCGGGAGCTGATCGCCGCGGAAGAACGCGGTCTCGCTGTTTTCGCCGTCGGCGGGCCTCGGCTCGCCGCTCACCCACTCGGCGGCGAAGGCCACGTCCAGGTAGGTGGTGACGTCACCGTTGTCGTAGGTGACGGGACCCACGACCTCGACGGAGAGGAGGCGGCGCACATCGATGCGAACGTCGGCCTCCTCGAGGGCCTCGCGGGCGGCGGCGATCGCGGGCTCCTCGCCCGGGTCGACGATGCCGGTCACGGGTGTCCAGGCGCCGTTATCCGAGCGGCGCACGCACAGGACTTCGACGTCCTCGGGCGCAATGGGGTGACCCCAATCGATCGCCGCACGGTCCGGGGCAGGGCGGGCAATGACGACGGTCGTGCCCGGCATCCACAGGGGCGCGTGACCGACGTGGCGGCGCAGTTCGAGGACGAAGTCGGGGGTAGCCATGGCCCTAGTCTACGGCGCTCACAGGAAGGAGGTGATGACCGGCAGGAGCAGGATCTTGACGATAATCGCGAAGGCGAAGAGGGTCGCGTATGCTGCCTCGATGCGCTCATCGGTGACGCGGGCGTCGGCGGCCTGCAGGACGGCCGGCTGGCCGAGGAAGCCAGCGATGCCACCCGCGGCACGCGCGGAGGACAGGCCGATGAACTTCGCGCCGAGGGCCTGAATAGCGCAACACACGATGACCATGACGGCGGCGAGGAGGGCGGCGCGCCAGCCCTCGGGACTACCGAGCAGGCTCGCGAACTGCGGGCCTGCGTTGAGACCCAGGGCGGCGAGGAAGAGCATGAGGCCGATCTGTCGGATCGTCAGGTTCGCAGCGGCGGGTAGGGTCCACACGAGGGGGCCGGTGCGGCGCAGGGCGCCAAGCAGCATGCCCACGATCAGGGGGCCGGCGGCGGCGCCCAGCTGGAAACCCTGGCCACCGGGCAGTGGGAAGGACACAACGCCCAGGAGCAGACCGAGGACGAGGCCGATACCAAAGGCCATGCCGTCCACCTCAGCGACGCGGCGCTCAGAGTCACCCAGCCACTCGGCGATATCGTCGAGTTCGTCCGTGGGCACGACGACAGCGACGTGATCGCCGAGCTGCAGGTCGAGGTCGTCGCGGGCCAGGAGGTCCAGGTCGCCTCGGCGCACGCGCGTGATGACGGCACCGAAGCGCTTGGTGACGTTGAGTTCGGAGACGCTACGGCCGGCGACATCGGGGTTGGATACGACGATGCGCTCAAAGGCCAGGTCAGAACGATCGTCCTCGAGGTTGTGGTCGAGGATCTCGCCGACGAGCGGGGCCGTCTCCTTGATAGACGCGGGATCGCCGACCATGACGACATGGTCGCCGGGCAGCAGGTCCTCGCCGGGAGCGGTGACGCGGGTGCGCCCGTCACGACACAGGTAGGACAGGCGTACGCGCTGGTCGCGCCACGCGTCGATGTCGCGCGTGTTGATGTGCTTGGAGACATGAATACTCACGGCCTCCAGGGACGAACCCGCGAGGGAAGGCGTGTCCTTGGGGCCCACCCACTTCCTCGTCACGGTGATCGTGACGATGAGGATGCCGCCGATGACGCCCACCGGATAGCCAAACGCATAGCCGACCGCCGCGTGGGGATCTCCCGTGAGGCGGGTGGCTGTGTCGAGGGCGGGAGCGGCCGTCAGAGCACCCGTGAAGAGACCCGACGTGAGCCCGGAAGACAGGCCGAGGAGGCGGCCTCCCGCGAGCGCGATAACCGCGCCCACGACGCACACGACCGTTGTGAGGGCGAGAAGATTCGTCTGCTTACGCAAATCCTGGAAAAAAGTGGCACCCGCGGAAATGCCGACGCAGTACACGAAGAAGGCCAGACCCATCGGCTGGACGATCGACATGTGGGTGCTGACAACCTCGGGATGCAGCGCCGAAACGATGAGGCCGACGAAGAGAGCACCCGCCGCGCCAAAGCGCAGCGGGCCGATCCGAATGGCCCCGATCGCCGCACCCAACGCAACAACGACAAACAGCGCGAGCAGGGGTGAAGACGCGAAAAGAGAGGCCATAGCTTTCAGAGTACCTGTCATGCGTCCGCCCTTCTCCACGACTGTCATATTGCATGCGTTATGAACCTCACGGATTGGTTACACTGGTGCCAGAAACTGAAAGGACGGTCATGTCTCAACCAACACCCGGATGGTACCCCGACCCCGCAGGAAGCCAGCGCCTTCGCTGGTGGAACGGCGGGGAGTGGACCGAGCAATTCCACGATATGCCGCAGCAGGGAGCACCTGTCGCGCAGCAGATGCCCACAGCCCAGGCGGCGGGGCAGCACATGCCCGCCCAGTCGCAGGCCCCGACCGTTTCCTCGGACCCCTACAATCCGTCGGGCGTTGCCCCGCAGCTGGGCGTCGCCGGAGCAGGGCAGCAGGCAGGCCCGCAGGCGGCAGACGCCGCACCGAAGAGCGGTCGCGGATGGGTCATCGGCGCTATCGTCTCCGCGCTTCTCGTGGTCGCTTTCTTCGGCACGATGGTGTACTCGGGCATGCAGCTGCGTGCTCAGAACCTCGAGTGGCAAGATGTGCAGGATCAGCGGAACTCCACGAAGATCAGCCTCGACCAGAAGCAGGATGAACTCGACAAGGTGAAGAAAGAACTCGAGGAGGCACAGAAGTGAGCTACGGAATCCAGCCCCAGGCGAAGAAGCCCTCCCGCCTTCCTAAGATCCTGACGATCATTTGCTCGGTTCTCGCCGTCATCTTCCTCCTTGTCAGCGCCACCATGTTCGTCAGCGCCCGCTCGAAGGCACACGAGATTGAGGACGCGCGCGCCGATATCCAGTCCGCGGACGCCAAGACCGTGCAGATCGACAGCGAAATCACGTCCACGAAGGAGCAGATCGACAAGGCCAAGGCGAAGAAGGACGCTCAGGAGTGGTGCGACGGCCTCACCCGCGAGACCGCAACTGCGCAGAAGATCAAGACTCAGGGCAAGTCCCTCAAATCGATGTCACAAAACCAGAGCGACGCCATCGAAAGCCTTTGTCCTAAGAAGAAAGCTTTCGCTGCAGCTTTCGCTCAAGACATGAATCCAGACATGGTCAAGACCGATAACTTCCGGTGCGAGAAAGACGGCAATACCGCTACGATTACTGCAACCATCACGGTCGACGCTCCCGCGGTCCTGGCGCTTGGCAGCGCAGATGTTACCTTCGACGTGTTCGTGGCCGATCATGAGATCACCGATTCTGACACTCCGGTGACCTCGACGTCCGTCACCGTGCCCTCCAGCGGATCCGCACCTCTGTCCGTCACCTTCCCGATCTCAGGCAATGAGACTCGTTGTTTGATCAGCCCTGAGGTCATGTGGCCCACCGGCCTGTGAGCGCCGTATTCACTGCTATCTCCTGACACGAGAGAAGGAACCACCATGAGCGAACCCGCGGAAGGCTGGTACGCCGACCCCAGCGGCGCAAACCAGCTGCGCTGGTGGGACGGCCACGCGTGGACGGACTACGTCGAGCCATACGAAGCTCCTCAGGACGTTGAGGTCGCAGTCCCGGCGGTGGATGAGGCCTTCCCGGCTTCGTCCACCGAGGAATGGACCGCCACTTCCGCCGATACGCCCATCCCCATGCCCGAGGCCTCCCTCCCGCAGGAGGTCACCCCCGCCTCGTCGGTAGCCCAGTCACAGGTCGCGCCGATTCCAATGCCCAGCTCCCCCGTTGATGAAGAGAACAACGACGAGGCGGATGCACCCGAGAAGAGCGGAACGCTCAAGTGGGTTCTCGCGTGTGCAGCGTCGTGGGTGCTCGTCGCGGTGTTCATTACCGTTCTCGTCATCGCCTGGTCGCGCCTGGGGGCCAGCGGCCGCATCCAAGAGGACGCGAAGAGCCGCGCCGAAACCGCCCAGAATGAGCTCGACACGGCCCGCTCGACGCTCGACTCCATCAACCAACAGCTCGAGGAGGCATCCAAGTGAGCGCTCCCGCACCCCTGCGTGCCGCCACCGTCGCGGGCGCGATCCTCGCCACGGCATTCATCGTCCTCTCTGCCATCGTCGGAGGCATCAACGCCTGGCGCGCTCATTCCGCATCCACGTACGAGGCGCAGGCCGAGCAGGCCCAGTCCGAAAAGGCCACGGTCGATCAGCAGATCACGGACGCGAAGGCTGCCCTGGATGCCGCCACCGTGCGCAAGGACGCGGAGAACTGGTGCGACTCAATCACGCGACAATCTGCCGCGTCGATCCGAGACGCCCTCAAGACCTACGATTCGGCGACGCAGGCCACCAAGGACGCGATCCACGAACAGTGCGCGACGAAGGAGACCCTCGCACAGGTCTACCGCACCAACAAAGACGCGGACTTTTCCATCGCGGTGGGCGAATGCACGACCGATCAGGTGACGACCACGGTGAACGGCACGCTCACCCTCAAGGATTCGTCCCAGATCGCCTCGCTGGGACCCCTCGACGTGGAGATCAACGGGTTTACCGCAGACAAGGGAACGAACCCCAGCCCCAGCTCGCCGTACCAGGGCACGACGACCATCACCCTGACTCCCGGCTCGCCCGCCACTTTCACGCTGTCGATTCCCTACGATCCCGCGATGACCGACAAGACCGAGTGCGGCGCGACGATGACCAGCTGGTGGCCCACCAACCTATGATTCGCAGTGATTCCCATCACCGCACCAATTCCAATTTTTACAACTCGCATAAAATTGGGGAGACATAGTGACTCGCATAAAATTGGGGAGACATAGTGAAAGGAGTCTCCCCGTGAGCACCCCCACCCCCGGCCTGCCCGAAGAAGCGGCTGCCGCCCCCCGTCTCCCCCGCCGGTGAGGTGCCGGCCACGCCGAGCCCCGCGGTCGCAGCGGCCACGCCGACCTTCACCCCGCTGACTGCCCCGCACCCGCGCGCGACGGGCGGCCCCCGGCGGTCGCGTCTGGCCGCCTGCAGCTCAGGCCCCGCACCCGCGCGCGACGGGCGGCCAGATCGCGATCGCCATTATTACGTCGATCCTCGTCCTCCTCTTCGCCGTCACAACCCTCATGGCTGCCGGCATCTACTCCTTGAAGAGCAAGGATCTTTCCGAGACCCAGGAAGAGCTCAGCACTGTCCAGCAGGAGCTTCAGGAAGCGCAGGAGGCCGCCAAGTGAGTGACAACAACATCCCCACGCCTGAGGCCACCCCGGCTCCCGTGACGGTCGCGACCAAGGCTCCGAAGAGCAAGGGGCTGTCGATCTACAACCGCGTTGCGCTTGTCCTCCTCCTCGTCCTCGTCGTCGCGACGACCACCCTGTTCGCCCTCGCCGTCCAGAAGACGAAGGCACAGAAGGACATGCAGGCTGAAATCCAGACGATCGAGGATCAAAGGGATGCACTCGCCGCCCCGGCGTGGTGCGCGCAGGTGACACCGGACAACGTCGACAAGATCGACGAGCTCTACTCCGACTACGACAAGCTCTCCTCGGCCGCTCAGGAAGCGGTGAAGAAGGAATACAAGGATCGGGTCGACGCCGTCCAGTTGCTGAAGTCCAATGACGCGGACAACGCGTTCACGGTTGATTCTGACTGCGCGCTGGACGACGCCCAGACGACGCTGCACTGCTCCGCGGACATCTCCGCCGCCAGCGACACGCTGAAGTCCAAGCTCGCACCCTTCTCGAAGACCGACCTGACGTTGAAGATCTTGTTTAACCAGTCGCAGGTCGTTCTCGGCAACCCCGATCATGTCATCGACGACGTCGCGACTGCGACGATGACGAACGGCGAGAAAACAACCGTCGAATTCACGATTCCCTTCGACGAGAGCTGGGGCCCTTACTACAAGGTGAAGGTCACGTCGTACTTCCCGAACGCGTGAGCCAAGCACGCTGATCTAACGCCCTGGTCCCGTCGCCCGCTCCGGGCGGCGGGACCACGTGTATTCACGCCCAACAGGCCTGCGACGTACATGCCCGCCAACACCTGCCAGCGCCTCGCTGAGGCGCTCAGTAGCGCTCGTGAGAGTCGTATCCGCGCAGCCGGTCCAGCTCTCGCCGTTCCTTCTTCGTGGGGCGCCCGCTCCCCTTCTCGCGCACGGCAACAGGGATGTGCACGCGCGGACGCTCGGGCGTGCGATCGTCGTAGGCCGTCCGCGCCTGCGGGTAGGACACGCGCTTGTTCAGCAGTAAGTTGACCCCCAGGATTCGGTCGAAGCCCTCGATGCGCAGGCGCACCTCGTCGCCGACGCGCACCTTGTAGGCAGCCTTGACGGGCTCACCGTTGACACGCACGTGCCCAGCGCGCACGGCGGCCGTCGCCTGCGACCGTGACTTGAGCTGGCGGGTCGCCCACAGCCACGTGTCGACGCGCACGGCCGACGAGGCGAGGGCACCCGCGGGGATGACGACTTCTTCGGGGGTCTCACTCATCGCGAGCGCCTAGTTGATGCGGCGGATGCGCTTCTGGTGGCGGGGCGTCAGGATAATCGCGACGAGGGCGCACAGGATCGGCATACCGATCAGCATGCCCAGCAGCGCTCCCCAGGGGACGATGGGGCGCAGCGTCGTCGTCAGCGTCGGGAAAATCCCAGAATTCGCGAAGGTGATGACTGCGAGCACGCCCACGACGAGACCGGAGAGCACAGCCGTCGGAATCGCGTTGAGCGCGAGCACCACGCCCTGCCAGGTCGTGACGTGGCGGCGCATCGAGGGAGCAGCACCGATCGCATCGAGGGTGTCGAGGTCCGGGCGCATATCCGAGGAGGACAGTGCCACCACGAGGGCAACCGTCGCCGCGGCCGCAACGACGGCAATCAGGGCGGCAACGTAGGGCAGGACCAGCGACCGCATCGTCGGAGCGATCACCTGGGCGGAGGCGCCGGGGACCTGGCGCGCAATCGTCGTCTGGAAGGAGGGTGCATCCACCGGGTTCACCGGCTTCTCGACGGTGAGGAGCTCGCCGAGCGGGACGGCTCGCAGGCCGAGGGCTTCGGAGGCCTGCGGGGACAACACCATGACGTTGATACGCGTGAGGGGCGAGGCCGGGAAGGTCATCGTCCTGTGCACGAGGGCGTCCGGCAGGTTGTCGTCGGAGGCACCGGCGGCCTTAGCGGCAGCAATCGCCGACATATCGAGGCTGCGCAGGTCGGCCTGGCCGGCACCGTTAATCAGCTTCGGATCCGGCACGAGGACGCCACCGGCGTTCAGGGTGGCGATCGCGCGGACCATGTCGTCCTCGTTGAGGTATCCGGCCTCGCGCAGGTAGGTGCCGTCATCGACGATGTAGGCGACGTCGATCTCCGCCATCGTGCCCATGTCGTCGCGCATCGTGAGCGTCGACTTGTCGGTGGGGTTGACGGCCTCGACCATGGTCTCCGGGCCACCCGGGCCGCTGTTCCACGCCATGCCGTTCATGATGGCGCTGGAGGTGACCGTGCGCTCCGCGTCGACGACCTGCTGGGCCGACTGGAGTAGGTTACGGGTGCGCGTCACAGAATCGGTCTTGTCGACCGTCGAGAGGAAGACCTGCCCGCGCTGTCCCGCGTGCGGGCGTGAGTTCCAGCCCGCCTCGTTCGACGAGGACAGGGTGATGAGCAGGCCGCAAGCGACGAACACGGTCGTCAGGATCGAGGCCATGGCGGGGAACGTGCGGTGGCCGTTGCGCACGGCGTCGCGCAGCGCCAGGCGCATGCTCATCGACGCGCGACGATTGGGGGCACGCCAGCGAGTGAAGATGTAGGGGAGCGACCCGATAAGGCCGGCCTCGAGCAGACCGACACCAACGACTAGGGCGAGGACCCATCCGCGCCAGGCGGCGATACCCAACAGCGGGAGTCCGGCCAGCAGCGCCAGGGGGTAGATCATGCGACGACGCACGAGGCGGGAGGGCTCCCACACGCGCCCGCCGATGACCGCGGACGTGTTGATGTGCGACGAGGTGTGCGCCGGCGACACCGACGCCATGAGGGACAGCAGGATCGGCAGGAGCACCGACAGGGCCAGCGGCCACCACGGCACGATGCCGATGCCGAGGCCCGACCAGATGCCGATGCCCACCATGGCACACGCGGACAGCGCGGCGGAGACGAGCCCCGAGTACAGGCCGATAACGAGGCCGTGAGCGATCGTCAGGCGACGACCGTCGGACTGATCGCCGCCGTTGGCGACGATCATGGCCGCCGTGCGCATGACCGACCGCTGGGCGACGGTGTACAGCGGCGAGATGAGCAGAATCATCTCGGTGAGGATGAGGAGAATGCCCGCGACGAGAAGGAGGTACTGCCAGGGGTTGGCACCCCGAGTGTTTTGGGGCTCCTCGTACTGAGCGAACTGGGCGGGCAGAGCCGAAGCGTCCGGCGGATCAGCGAGTACCTGTCGCGAGACAACGGAGAATCCCGACTGGTTGATCTGACGAATATGGTCCCAGGTCACCGGAGTCGGGCCGGTGACGAACCAGGCGGTCTGCGTGCGTCCCGCCACCGCGAGACGGTCAATATCGAGCGTGCCATCACCGATGATCGCCCGATTCGTGCCGGGAATGATCTCGTCAATGACGACGCTGCCCGTCAGCGCCTGAGTAGTGCGAGCCTTGGCGACGGTTAGTGACAGGGTGAGCGTGTCGCCCACCTCGGCCTTGAGCGCCCGAGCGACGTCGTCGGAGATGACGGCATGATTGGCGGCGAGGGCACCGCTCTTTCCGCCCGCATTCACGCGCGGTGCATCCAGCGTGGCCGTCTGGGTGCCGGAGTCGACCGTGTAGCCAGTTCCGCCCTGCGTCGTGAGATGCAGCTGATAGAGAGTATCGACCGCGATCAACTGGTCGCCCGCCGGCACCCAGTCGGTGAGGGTGGTCTGGGTAACCGTGACGTCCTCATCAGAGGCCGTCTTCGATAGAAAGTCGGCGGTGATGTCTTGCTCGATGGCCGTCGACGAGCGGCGCAAGGTGACCGCCTGGACGTCGGAACGGTGGCCGAGCCACGACGAGGCCTGGTAGCGCTGGGAGGTCGTCACGTCCCAGAAGGTGATCGCGCCGATCGCGATAATGATCGGCAGCGAGATGAGAAAAACCGCTGTCAGCGTGCGCCCCAGGCTTTGGCGCGCATCACGAGAGGCGATGCGGAGTACTACTCCCCATCGCCTCATTCGTGTGTTGAGTCGACTCATCAGATCCTTGGTGCAGTGTCAGCCAGCAGATCCCTCAGCGAGTCTCCGCGCGAGCGGTCGACGATACGACCGTCGCGGAGGAAGACTGTGCGGTCCGCCCATGCGGCCATTCGGGCCTCATGAGTAACGAGGATACCGGCTGCGCCCGCATCAATGTGATCACGCAACACCAACATGATCTGATCGCTCGTGTGCGAGTCGAGCGCGCCCGTCGGCTCGTCCGCAAGAATGACCGAGCGGTTACCGACGAGGCCTCGGGCGATCGCAATGCGCTGACGTTGACCACCCGAGAGACGCTCGGGGAAGCGATCAGCGAGCTCGGCGACTCCGACCTCTTCGAGGGCAGCCATGGCGGCCTCGCGCACCTTCGACGGGCTGACTCCGTCCAGCTGCAGCGGCATCTCAACGTTTTCGAGGGCCGATAGGGACGGGATCAGGTTGTAGTCCTGGAAGACGTAGCCGATGGAACGGCGACGCACCTCAGCGCGGTGAGCCGCATCCATCGTGGCCATGTCGACGCCGTTAATGAAGACACTTCCGTGCGTCGGACGCTCCAGTCCGCCAGCAATCGACAGCAGGGTCGACTTGCCGGATCCAGAGGGGCCCATAACAGCGAGAAGCTCGCCGGGGGCGACCTCAAGGTCGATCCCGTCGAGCGCTCTCACTCGGACGCCGTCGGCGCCGAACTCATGTCCGACACCCGCCATCCTGATCGGTAGCGGCACAGGCTGGCTCATCGCACCCCGGCACGCTCCGAAATGCCGGCTTCAGTCTGAGCCCAGTTCATCGAGCGGCCCTTCGCAGCAGCGAAGGCGGCGCGACGAGCGGCCTCGGAAACGGCACCGGACTCGATGTGATCGAGCCAGTTGAGCTCGGCCTCAAGGTCGAAGATGTGGCGCTCCAGGATGAGCTTCCACGCGAGCTCACCCTCGTCGGCCGAAGCCTTCAGGCGGGTGACATCGCGCAGGGAGCCCAGGGTCGAGCGACGCTGAGTCTGGATCATGGCCTCGACGTCGACCGTGGGGTCGGCGGCAGCCACGGCGAGCTTCATGACAAGCTCATCGCGTTCGGGGTGTTCGCGGGGAACGGGGGTGGACCACCAGGCGTTGAGGACATCGCGACCGGCATCAGTCAGCTCAAAGACCTCAGAATCACGGCCCGCGTTGGTCTCGGCGTGAGACACAACCTGGCCGTCGCGCTCGAGGCGCTGCATCGTCTGGTAGACCTGGCCGATATTCAGCGGCCATGCTCCGCACGTCTGCTCCTCGAACATCTGCTTCAGGCGGTAGACACCGGCGGGCTGCTGCGCAACAAGCGCCAGCAGGGCATTGCGAACCGACATAACTCTCCGTTCGTTGTCTGGACGTGTAGACGATCGTGGTTGAACAGTATCTATCGTACGCGAATTTTGCTCTTAGAGCGGGGAATCGGCGGTGTGTTACCTAACAAAAAGCCTACCGCCTGGTTAGACAGGAGTCCCCGAATTTCCGCGCGATATCGCAGATATTGACCGTTATCACAATTTAAGTGCCAACCACATTGCAGATGCCATTCACGGGTTTTTCAGCGACATTTCAGCACTTCTCTGCTCAGGTGGTCAGACCCCTCAAAAGAGACGCGGGCGGGCATCCAAAACCAGGAAAAACGCTGCAACCAGACCGACTGACCGCCAGGACAGAAATAATTTGTCACCCTAAGTTCTCAGACTGTGAGATCTGCGGCTCAGGAGTTGGACGACTCGGACAGAACATCCTCGATATCGTCCCAGAGCACCCCGGGCGATGACGGCGCAGCTACCGCCCAGAACTCGCCATCCGTGCCCGCCAACAGGGGCACCTCGTCGGGGTACAGGTCGGTGAATTCCACGCCGGCCAGAACCTCGCAGACCTCTTCACTGGTGGCGAGCAATCGCCAGCTGTCGCCAGCCAGGCTCGGGTACTCCACCACATTGACGACCCGCACGGCAAGGCCCACCCACGCATCATCCGCGACGTCCGCCCAGAAGGTCCCCGTCGCCTCGTCAATCTCGGTATCGATGACCTCCGCGATCTCGCGGGCAACCTTGGGTACCTCCACGAGAATCTTCGTGCCGTCACCCTGTTCGAGGGCACTAAAGAGCACCTCCGGCACCGCCGTCGGCAACACTCCCTCGCCGGTGGGCTCACCGATGGCGCTGAGCCCGAAGAACGTGTCACGCAGCTGAGCGGAGTCAATGGCCCACACCGAGACCATGTCACCCTCGTCGGCGTACAGTCCCCCGTCGTCGCATCGCGACACCACGGCAGAGCGGGGGCCAACGAAGAAGGTGACGCGGCGCCATCCCGCCGGGGCGACGACCCAGGCGGCGAGCACCTTCGTCGCCTGCGAGAACGCCTGAAGGAGAGCAGCGAGATGCGGGACGGGAGCATCACCAACGACGAGGCCCTGGCTGCGCAGCAGCTCAACAAACGGATGCTCGGGGTCGCCGAGAAGTCCATCGGCATATGAGCGCAGCGCCTCGCACTCCAGGTTGCCCATATCGAAGACGACGCCGTCCTCCGTCTCGTAGGCGTTGATCATGATTCCTCCTGCGCTCTCGCCGGTGCCGCGCACACTTTTCAAACGAGGATAACGCTACGACAGACGCACCGACCGCGCCCGCGGACGACGGCGACCGCGGACGCCGGCGGGAGGCTACACTGGAAACGACCAGGAGGATTCACCGATGAACACCCCGCTTCCCGCAGGCCCCGCCCCGGCCTCGTCCCCGATTCCGACCCTCACGCTTCCGACGGGCTCGCCCATCCCCGTTCTCGGTTTCGGCACCTACAAGGTCGCGCCCGAGGACACGTACGACGCGGTGAGCCGCGCCCTCGAAGTCGGGTACCGACACATCGACACCGCTCAGATGTACGGCAACGAGGCCGAGGTCGGGGCCGCGCTCGAAGCCTCGGGAATCGCGCGCGAGGACCTGTTCGTCACGACGAAGGTCGACAACTCCAACCACGAGCCCGAGCGAGCCGCCGCGTCCATCCGACGCTCCCTCGAGGACCTGCGCACGGACTACGTGGATCTCCTCCTCGTGCACTGGCCGCTGCCCACCCTCTACGGAGGCGACGTCGCCCTGCCCTGGCCCGCCCTCGAGGACGCATTCAACGCCGGCGGCGCGCGCGCGATCGGCCTGTCGAACTACGAGCGCGAGCACGTCGAGGCCGTCCGGGCGGTCGCGACGGTCTCCCCGCACGTCCTCCAAGTCGAGTCCCACCCCTTCTTCCCCAACGCCGACCTGCGCGCCTACGCCCAGGGGCTCGGCATGGTGTTCGAGGCCTGGTCCCCCCTCGCGCGCGGACGCGCCGTCACCGA
>CAUSHZ010000049.1:0-13854 GCA_963531605.1 uncultured Actinomyces sp. | reverse complement strand
TCGAAGCTGCGTCACCCGTCGCGTTCGCAGGTGCTGCGCGACTACCTCGACTGACGCGCTATCGACACATCCGAGGGCCGGGAACAATCGTTCCCGGCCCTCGTGACAACATCGTCACAATGCATGCATGTGCGGGTGGCATCGTCGCGTATTGGCTTTCTCGTAAGGCAGGATGATCACATGCTTGAGGGTGCACTGATTCTTGTTTTGACCGTCGTTCTGGTCCTCGTCGTCGCCGGTGGCGTCGTCGCTGTCCTGGCGCTGTCGCGCCGTAGCGCGGACGAGTGGAAGGGCGTTATCAAGCGAGAGAGTGAGGAAATTGCCGAAGAGGTGAAGGTTCATCACTCGCTACCCAAGCGTGCCTCCTCGTCGCCCGACGGTCCCGTGGTTCCGCGCACTGCGTCCCTGCACTCACTCCTTCAAAGCGCCGACTCGTCGAACGCATACTTCGACGCCGACCGTCTCCCGGGCATCGATCGCCTTGAAACGGTGACCGATCGCGTCAGTGACCGCCTCGATCGCGGTCGGCGCGGCTCCGGCTCCGGCTCCGCGCACCAGGGCACAGCTGAGTCCACGCAGAGCTGAGGCAGTGATGCCGCACTCAGGTTTTCAATGAAGAGCGTCCATAGGGGATAATGACCCTATGGACGCTTTTGTTTCTTATCTCCAGACGCCATGGGCGGTCGTGATTGCGCTGGCCGTCGCCGTGCTCATCGGCGTCGTCATCCGCATCGCCGTCACCTCTCGGCGCCACCGCACGGATGACGTGACGGTCCAGCCGCAGGTGCAGGCCCCCATCGGATCCGTCCCGGACGCACCTATCGAGGCGCCGACCGACGATTCCGACCAACCTCGCGCCGGCCCCACCAACCTGACCGAGCCGACAACCGAGGAGAGCCCTGAGGCTCCTGCCACCCCGGCCTCGTCCATCGAGCGCCCCGAACCCGTGCGCGGGCGCATGGAGCGCCTGCGCGAGCGCCTCGCTTCCTCCGGTTCGCTGGGCCGCGCGATTCTGGGCGTGCTCAGCCGCGGTCAACTCAACGCCGCCGACTGGGAGGAGATCGAGGAGTCGCTCCTCATCGCAGACCTCGGTCTTGAAGCCACCGATAGTCTCATGGAGGCCCTGAAGCGCCGTGTCGCCGTCGAGTCCGTGACGGACGAGGCCCGCATCCGCGAGATCCTGCGCGAGGAACTCCTCGCCCTCGTCGGCCCCGACATGGACCGCTCGTTGAACCTTGAGCGCCCCGAGGTCGATGGCGCTTCCAAGCCCGCCGTCGTCCTTATGGTCGGCGTGAATGGCACCGGAAAGACGACGACCGTGGGCAAGCTCGCGCGCATCCTCGTCGCGGAAGACAAGTCTGTGATCCTGGGCGCCGCCGACACCTTCCGTGCCGCTGCTGCCGACCAGCTCGCCACCTGGGGTGAGCGTGTGGGCGTGGACGTCGTGCGCAGCGACCGCGAGGGTGCAGACCCCGCATCCGTGGCCTTCGAGGCCGTGCGCGAGGGCGTCGAGCGTGGCGTGGACGTCGTCCTCGTTGACACCGCTGGCCGTCTGCAGAACAAGTCCACGCTGATGGACGAGCTCGGCAAGATTAAGCGCGTCATGACCAAGCAGGCCCCGGTCTCTGAGGTCCTCCTGGTCCTGGACGCGACGACCGGCCAGAACGGCATGAAGCAGGCCGAAGTCTTCGCCGAAGCCACCGGCGTGACCGGCATCGTTTTGACCAAGCTCGACGGTTCCGCTAAGGGCGGCATCGTCGTGTCTGTCCAGCGCGCGCTGGGCGTACCCGTCAAATTCGTCGGCCTCGGTGAGGGTGCCGACGATCTGGCCCCCTTCGATCCCGCCGGCTTCGTCGACGCGATCGTGGGTTCCGCGCAGGGCTGAACCCTCCAGTCATGACACGTAGCTCGGCCCCGGTGAGGCGACTCCCGGGGCCGAGGTGCGCTAACCTGTGCCTAGTACAGCCGCCATCTTGGGAGTAAACACGTGTTTGGAAACCTGTCAGATCGCCTGACCCAGTCCTTCCGCAGCCTGCGCAGCCGCGGCGTCCTGACCGAGTCGGACGTCGATCACGCGATTTCCGACATTCGCCGTGCCCTGATCGACGCGGACGTTGCGCTCCCCGTCGTTCGTCAGTTCACCTCGCAGGTGCGTGAAAAGGCCTACGGCGCCGCACGCTCCAAGGCCCTCAACCCGGGTCAGCAGGTCGTCTCCATCGTGCACGAGGAGCTCGTCGAGATCCTGGGTGGTGCCACGCGCGAGCTGACCTTCGCCGAGTCCGGCCCGACCGTCTTCATGCTCGCGGGTCTGCAGGGTGCTGGTAAGACCACGCTGGCCGGAAAGCTGGGCAAGTGGCTGCGCGAGGAAGGCAAGACCGTCCTCCTCGTCGCCTCCGACCTCCAGCGCCCCAACGCCGTCCAGCAGCTCCAGGTCGTCGGCGAGCGTGCCGGCGTCAAGGTCTGGGCACCCGAGCCCGGCAACGGTGTGGGCAACCCCGTCGAGGTCGCGCGAAGCGGCGTCGAGTTCGCCCGCCAGAGCGGCATCAACGTGGTCATCGTCGATACGGCCGGCCGCCTGGGCGTCGACCAGGAGATGATGGAGCAGGCGATCGCCATCCGCGACGCCGTGAACCCCCACGAGATCATGTTCGTCCTCGACGCCATGGTTGGTCAGGACGCGGTCTCCACCTCCACGGCCTTCCGCGATGGCGTCGGTTTCACCGGCGTTGTCCTGTCCAAGCTCGATGGTGATGCGCGCGGTGGTGCCGCGCTGTCCGTGCGCGGCGTGACCGGCGCGCCGATCCTGTTTGCCTCGACGGGCGAGGGGTTGGATGATTTTGAGCGCTTCCACGCCGACCGTATGGCCGGCCGCATCCTCGACATGGGTGACATCCTCACCCTTATCGAGCAGGCCGAAAAGAAGATGGACGCCGAGGAGGCGGAGAAGGTCGCGGCCAAGGCGATGGCCGGCCAGCTCACCCTCGGTGACTTCCTGAGCCAGCTTCAGCAGATCAAGAAGCTCGGCTCGATGAAGAAGATGCTCGGTATGATCCCGGGTGCCGCGCAGATGCGCGAGCAGATTGAGAACTTCGACGAGCGCGAGGTCGACCGCGTTGAGGCCATCGTTCGCTCGATGACTCCTGCCGAGCGTGAGGACGTGTCGATCCTTAACGGCTCGCGTCGCGCGCGTATCGCCCGCGGTTCCGGTACGACGGTGACCGAGGTAAACCAGCTCGTGCAGCGCTTCGAGGCCGCGCGCGAGATGATGGCGCAGATGGGCCAGATGAGTGGCGGCGTTCCCGGCATGGGTGCACTGCCCGGCCGTGGTGGCAAGGCCAAGCAGAAGGCCAACGCACGTAAGGCGCAGGCACAGCGTGCTCGCATGAAGAAGAGCGCCCGCTCCGGTAACCCCGCCAAGCGTCGTCAGCAGGAGCTCGAGGCCATGCTGCCTCCGTCCGAGCGCAGCGCGCCTGCGGGCTCATCCTTCGGCGTTGCTCAGGAGGCGCCCGCTCCGCGTCCGACGATCGACGATCTGCCGGACGACGTCAAGCGCATGCTCGGCCAGCTCTGAGGCATGGCGTTCTCCGGCCTCGCGCTGTGGGCGGATAGCGCATCCGAGCGCCCATCGTGGGTGCGCGGCACATGGTGCGTCGACGGGGGAGTGATCCGCCGCGTCTCCGACGAAACGCAGGCTCCTTCGGTCGGTGTCATTGTGCCCGGCATGGTGGATACGCACTGCCACATCGGCTACTCGGAGACCGGTTCGGTGTCCGAGGCGGAGATGGTGGAGCAGGCTCGGATAACGCTCGCGAGCGGAGTCACCGTCGTACGCGACTGTGGCGTGCCGGTTGATAACTCGCCAGCGGCTCGCGCAACCGGCCTGCACCTGATTCGCTGCGGTCGCCATGTCGCGCGCCCGAAGCGCTACATGCGAGACCTGCCGCTTGACGTCGACGATCAGCGCGAGCTCCCCGCGGTGCTCGCCTCGATGGCGCACTCCTCCGACGGGTGGGTCAAGATCGTCGGAGACTGGATCGACCGCAGCGCCGGGGCCGACTCGGACCTCATGCCCCTGTGGGACCCCGCCGTGTTGACGGACGCCGTTGCCGCCGTTCACGAGGCCGGGGCGCGGATCGCAGTCCACGCGTTCTCGCACCGCGTCATCGACTCGCTCATCGAGGCCGGCGTCGACGACATTGAACATGGCAGCGGTATCGATGAGGATCAGGCCAGCGAGATTGCCGCACGCGGTATCGCGGTGACCCCGACGCTGCGCCAGGTCGAGCTCTTCAAGGACTTTGCCGCCCAGGCGGGGGCGAAGTACCCCGTCTATGCGGAGACGATGCGGGGCATGTACGATGCGCGGCGCTCCCATTTCCAGATGCTCGTCGACTCTGGTGTCCTTCTCCTCATGGGAACCGACTCGGGAGGTTATCAGGAGCACGGCACGATCGCCGGCGAGCTTGACCTGTGGCTCCAGTGGGGCGCGCCCGCGCAGTTCGCGATCGATGCGGCGACGTGGGTGAGCCAGCGCTACCTCGGCTACCCCGGCCTCGTCGAGGACGGTCCCGCTGATTTCCTCATCCTGGACGAGGATCCGAGGGACAACCCGACGATCCTCGCGAAGCCCGCGCGCGTGACGGTGGGGGGAACGTCTGTGTGGGAGCGTCCGTCCGCCTGAGCTCGTGACAGTGATCGATTTAACCGATTCGCGCGACACGGCACTCGCTCCTGACTTGGGATTGAGGGGCGAACTGTGGCATAATCGCTAGCTGTACCCGGCGGTTCGTAGACCCTCTCACTGCGTGCCGTCGTGTCCCGGTCCAATGCGACCCCTGTGTTTCCCACCTTGGGACGCAAAGGTCCACACCAATTCTGAAATGGAGAGACCACTCAAGTGGCAGTTCGAATTCGCCTGAAGCGCGTGGGTAAGATCCACGCCGCCCAGTACCGTGTTGTCGTCGTCGATTCGCGCAAGAAGCGTGACGGCCGCGTCATCGAAGAGGTCGGCTACTACGATCCTCAGCCCAACCCGTCGATCATTCGCATCGACTCTGAGCGCGCCCAGTACTGGCTCGGCGTTGGCGCTCAGCCCTCCGACCAGGTCCGCAAGCTGCTGGTCCTGACCGGTGACATCGCCAAGTTCAACGGCAAGGCCGACGCTGTTTCCCGCGTCATCGTCTCCGAGGCCGACAAGGCCGCCCAGGCCGAGCAGGCCATCAAGGACGCCGAGGCTGCAGCCGAGAAGTCCAAGGCCGCTGCTTCTGCCAAGAAGGCCGAGGAAGAGGCCGCCGCTGCCGCAGCCGCTGCTGAGGCCGAGGCTGCCGAGCAGGCTTCCGAAGAGGCCGCCGGAGAGGATGCCTGAGCATGCTCGCCGACGCGTTGGAGCACCTGGTCAGCGGCATCGTTGACCACCCCGAAGATGTCGAGGTGACGCCTCGTTCCATGCGACGTGGCCAGCTTCTTGAGGTTCGCGTGAACCCCGAGGACCTGGGTCGCGTCATCGGACGCGGCGGTCGGACGGCTCGCGCGCTGCGCACCGTCATGGGTGCGTTGTCCACGCGTGGCACCGTCCGCGTTGACGTCGTCGACACGGATCGCGAGTAAGACTCGCACACGTCGCGAAGGGGTCCGGCACCGCCGGGCCCCTTCGTTGTATCCTTCGGGGGAGTCCCCGTTATCGTCAGGAGAACACATGCAGCTCACAGCCGCTATCGTCGGCCCCGCCCACGGTTTGCGAGGCGAGGTCATCGTGGACGTGCGCAGCGACGATCCCGAGGTGATGGCACCCGGGTCGCGCTTGGACATTGCGGGAGATCAGCGCAGCCTGACCGTGCGCAGCGTTCGCGTGCACAAGGATCGTGTGCTCACATCGTTTGAGGAGTGCTCCACTCGCGAGGACGCGGAGGCTCTGCGTGGTGCCCGCCTGCTTGTCGACGCTCACCCCGAGGAGGATGCCTGGTACCCGCATGAGCTCAAGGGTCTCCAGGCGCGCACTCCCTCCGGTGATGTCCTTGGAACCGTCAGTGGACTGACCCCGGGTGCGGCTCAGGATTTGCTTCTCGTTTCCACGGATCGTGGCACTGTCATGGTTCCTTTCGTGACGGCGCTCGTTCCCACGGTTGACGTTGAGGGAGGGGTCGTTGTTATCGATGCGCCTCCCGGCTTGTTTGACGACGATGCGGTGTCGGAGCGCGAGGGCGACTGACACCGTGCGCTTCGATCTCATCTCGATTTTCCCTGATTATTTTGCGCCCCTTCGCCTGTCTCTGATGGGGAAAGCGGAGGACGCCGGTCTCGTGCATCTGCAGGCGCACGATCTGCGCGATTGGGCCACCGGCAAGCATCGCAGCGTCGATGACACTCCCTACGGCGGTGGCGCGGGCATGGTGATGCGTGCCGATGTGTGGGCGCGTGCCCTGGACGATGTACTGTCCGTTCCGCTCGCCGGCAGTCGCGACGAAGGTGCCCCTGCCTCGCCGCGTCGCGTCCTCGCGATTCCGACGCCGTCCGGCACGCCGCTGACTCAGCCGCGCGTGGAGGACCTCGCGCGCGCCGACCAGATCATCGTCGCCTGCGGGCGCTACGAGGGTATTGACGCGCGCGTCGCCGAGCACTACCGCAGCGTCGGCGTCGAGGTCGTCGAGTTCTCGATCGGCGACTACGTGCTCAACGGCGGCGAGGTCGCCGCGATGGTCCTCACCGAGGCAGTCGCGCGTCTCCTCGACGGCTTCATGGGGAACCCGGACTCCCTTGTCGAGGAGTCGCACTCGGGCGCGGGACTCCTCGAATACCCCGTGTTCACCAAGCCGAGGGAGTTTCGCTCGCTTGAGATTCCCGAGGTTCTCCTCGGCGGCAACCACGCGGCGATTGAGCGATGGCGCCGCGACCGTGCGATAGAGAAGACAGCTAGCGTCCGCCCCGATCTCGCGCTGTCGCTGGACGCTTCGTCTCTGACAGGTGATGACCGTGCAACCTTGGCTCGATGCGGTATCGCGTACCCGCGTGAGGGAGCGGCGAGACCCCTGAGCGTGCGCCTCGCGCGCCCCGAGGACGCGGCAGCCGTCAGCGAGCTCGCCGCGCGCACCTTCCCGGACGCGTGCCCGGCCTCTCTGCCCAGCGAGGCCATCGAGGAGCACATCACGACGCAGCTCGGGCCCGAGGTGTTCGAGGCTGCTATCGCCTCTCCCGATCAGCATCGTCTATTTGTTGCCGAGGCCGGGGCAGACCTTGTCGGTTACGCGTTGACCCATGTCGGCCCGGATGCGTTGCCGAGCGACCTGGTGCGCCCCGGACGCGTGGAGGAGGGCAGCGCCTATCTGTCTAAGTGCTATGTCGACCGGGCGTGGCGGGGCAGTGGCATTGCGGACGCGCTGATTGAGCACGCCGTCGCAGACGCCGGCGCGGCAGGACACCGCGCGATCGTGCTGGGAACCAACCGAGGCAACAAGGCGGCGCAAGCTTTTTACAAGCGGCATGGATTCCGCAAGCGGTCGACCCGAACATTCGACGTGGGTGGCGTACGCAACTACGACGTCGTCATGGTGCGTGATCTCACCGCATAACACGGTGGCGCACTGGCCCTAGTGTGCCCTGCTGTGGGATAATAGCCAAGATTGTGCGCGGTTCATCCTGCCGCAGGGGGACACCGAGGCGCACGATCGCACGTCAAGTGAGCGGGCTCGACCCGCCCAACCAGGCGCTTCCGACCTGCGGCAGAGGCGTCAAGGAGAAGAAATGCAGAAGCTGGACGCCGTTGATGCGGCTTCGCTGCGCGATGACATCCCCTCGTTCCGAGCCGGCGACACCCTCAAGGTGCACGTCAAGGTCATCGAAGGTAACCGCTCTCGTATCCAGGTCTTCCAGGGTGTCGTGATCGCTCGTCGCGGTCACGGTGTGTCCTCCACGTTCACCATCCGCAAGGTTTCCTTCGGCGTGGGCGTTGAGCGTACCTTCCCGGTTCACGCCCCCACGATCGACCACATCGAGGTCGTCACCAAGGGCGACGTGCGTCGCGCCAAGCTCTACTACCTGCGTGAGCGTCACGGCAAGGCCGCGAAGATCAAGGAACACCGTTCCGGCAAGTCCGCCTGAGGCTTGCCAGGCATACGCCTTGGCATTTTTCACGGAAAGGCCCGACACCGCGCGCCGGTGTCGGGCCTCGCCGTATCCTGGGATGGTTGACGCTACGACAAGGAGATTGGATGACACCGACAGCAGGACCGTCGCTCGGCCCACTGCATTCGCCTTCTCTTCGGGATCGTGATCGCGCGGAGGCCCGCGCTCGGCGCAATCCGCTCGTGTGGCTGCGCGAGATCCTCGTTATCATTGTCGTCGCTCTCGTGATCTCGTCGCTGCTGCGCGCCTTCGTCGTTCAGGTTTTCTGGATCCCCTCACCCTCGATGCACAACACACTGGTGGAGGACGATCGCATCGCCGTCTCACGTATCGATGCGCTGCGTTCGAACGTGCACCGAGGGGATGTCGTCGTCTTCGATGACACGCTCGGTTGGCTGGGTTCGTCGCAGTCGACATCTCCCTCAGTGCTGCGCCGCCTGGGCGAGTTCACCGGTTTCGTCCCGGGTGGTAGTGAGCAGACGCTCGTGAAGCGCGTCATCGGCGTCGGAGGCGATCGCGTGTCGTGCACCAGCGCGAACGGCAAGGTGAGCGTCAACGGAGTTGAGCTCGACGAGACCTACGTGCCCGATGGCCAGGTGCCGTGTGGCGAGCGCACTTTTGACGTCGTCGTTCCCGAGGGACACCTGTGGGTGATGGGTGACAACCGTTCGAACTCTGCCGATTCCCGCTACCACATGGGATCGGGGCAGTCTCCCTACGTGCCTGTTTCCTCGGTTGTCGGTACCGTTCAGGCGGTTATCTGGCCGACGTCGCGTTGGACGACGGACATTGCGCACCACGAGGTATTCGCGTCTGTTCCGGACGCCTCATGACGACCGCCTCGCGTGACCTTGAGGTCTCCCTGGCTCGCCGGTGGGGGATCGTTGCTGGGATGGACGAGGTGGGGCGCGGGGCTCTCGCAGGCCCGGTCGCCGTGGGCGTGGCGCTTATCGGTGTCGATGCCGCACCGGTTCCAGAAGGTCTCACTGACTCGAAAGCACTGACCGCTCGTCGACGCGAGGCCCTCGTCGAACCCGTGCGTGAGTGGGCGTTGGCCAGCGCAGTTGGCTACGCCTCCCCACAGGAGATTGATGACTGGGGCATCATCGCCGCGCTTCGCCTGGCGGGCCGCCGCGCTCTCGCCGAGGTAGCCAGCCACGGCCTCGTTCCGGGCGGCGTCCTGCTGGACGGCTCCCACGATTGGCTCTCCACACCCGGTGACCTGTTCGGGGCCATCGACGGGCCCGACGATCCTTTCGGCGTCGATCTGCCCGTCCAGATGCAGGTGAAGGCCGACGCTTCCTGCGCGGTCGTCGCCGCAGCCTCCGTCCTTGCGAAGGTCGAACGCGACCACCTCATGCAGGAACTCGAGGATCCGGGCTATGGATGGGCGTCGAACAAGGGGTATGGGTCGGCCGCTCACACTCGCGCGATCGTCGAGCTCGGTATGTCGGAGCATCATCGTCGCTCGTGGAAGATGCCGACGCAGGCCACAAAGTAGGGCGCGCCGGGGTGGCGTGGCCCGCCGTGGCGCGCGGCCCGGCATGATGGTGGCGTGAGCGAAGAAATCGAAGGTTACGAAAACAATCTGGAGCTAGAACTCTTCAAGGAGTACCGCGATGTTATCGGGTTGTTCAAGTACGTCGTGGAGACCGAGAGGCGTTTCTACCTGTGCAATCACGTTGACGTGCAGGCGCGCCCGGTCGGTGGTGACGTCTTTTTCGAACTGACGCTGTCCGACGCGTGGGTGTGGGACATCTACCGCTCGTCGCGCTTCGTGCGCTCGGTGCGCGTCATCACCTACAAGGACGTCAACGTCGAGGAACTCTCCAAGCCGGAGCTCGACATCCCATAGTCCGTGATCGCCCGGTCCTGGGTTATCCACAGGCCTTTTTGTGAACCGCTCCCTATCCACAGGGCGCGGTTTTCGCATTGTGGAACTGATTGCCTCGGGCGCACTGTGGGTGCGGAGGTGATCCGTGATGGGATGCTCAACACGGCCCGATCGTCGGGCCTTGGGTGCTGCGGGCGAGTATACCGCCCGGCTGGCGCTCGAAGAGGAAGGCTTACGCCTTCTTGATACCAACTGGCGCGATGGCCGTCGGGGTGAGCTCGATATCATCGCGCGCGACGAGACTGATCCGCAGCATTCGTGGACCGTGATCGTGGAGGTGCGCACCAGGGTGGGGCGTCGAAAGGGGAGTGCCCTCGCTTCGGTCGACCATCGCAAGGTGTCGCGGCTCCGGGCTCTGACGGGTGCGTGGTGCAGGGCCCATGGTCACCTTGCGTCGCGCGTGCGCATTGACGTCGTTGCTATCACGGTGGACGCACGGACGCTGAGGTCGTGGCCGGGCCCCATGGACGAGGCCGTGGATCTTCGCGCTCTGGGGGCCCAGGTTGTGTGGTTGCGGGGTGTGCAATGAGAGGGCCGGGGCTTGCACGCACGTATTCCATGAGCATCGTCGGCATTGAGGGACACCTGGTCGATGTGGAGACGTACGCGGGGTCGGGACTCGTGGCGTTTACGCTCGTTGGCTTGCTCGACACGTCTGTGCGCGAGGCCCGTGATCGCGTGCGCGCTGCGTTCGAGTCGTGTGGCCTGGACGTGTTGGACCAACGCATCACCGTGAATCTGTCCCCAGCTGGCATTCCGAAGTCAGGGTCGGCTTTCGATCTGTCGATCGCGGCGTCCATTGCTTTGGCGACGGGCCTCGTGTCGCCAGTGGCTTTTGAAGACGCGGTGCTCGTTGGTGAGCTTGCGTTGGATGGGAGTATCCAGCCGGTGCGCGGCGTCCTGCCGGCTGTTCTGGCAGCGCGTTCGCGGGGCGTGCGCCGCGTGATCGTTCCGTCGGCATGTGCTTCGGAGGCGCGTCTGGTCAGCGGCATTGACGTGATTGACTTCGCGCACTTGGCGGACCTGATCGCATGGGCGGGGGGAGAGGCTGAAAAGGCTCCGTTCCACGGGAGGATGGGGATGCGCCGCGAGGGGGAAGGCAACGATGAACCAACGTTCGTAGACATGGCGGACGTGCGCGGTCAGCCGGAAGCAGTCGCGGCGATGGAAGTTGCGGCTGCCGGTGGGCACCACGTGTTTCTTCTGGGAGAGCCCGGATCCGGAAAGACGATGCTGGCGTCCCGCCTCCCGACGATACTTCCAGATCTCGACGCCGACACCGCTCTCGTGACAACCTCGTTGCATTCCGTGGCGGGCCTGTTGCCATCCTCGATGTCACTGATGACGCGGCCTCCGTTCCAAGCCCCGCACCACTCGGTGACCATGCCGGCGCTGATCGGTGGCGGCACGCGCACGCTCGTCCCCGGGGCGGCGTCGCTGGCGCACGGAGGGATTCTCTTTCTCGACGAGGCCGCCGAATTCGCTCCCTCCGTCCTCGATTCCTTGCGCGAACCCCTTGAATCGGGTGTCATCCATGTGCACCGCTCCGGCGTTCAGGCACGGTATCCCGCCGCATTCCAACTGGTGATGGCATCCAATCCCTGCCCGTGCGGAGGTGGACACGGTGGGCGTCGGTGCACCTGTTCGTCGATCAACCGACGCAGGTATCTCGCGCGTTTGTCCGGGCCATTGCTGGATCGAATGGACATCCGCATCGACGTCCATACCCCCACTCGGGCGGATCTAGCGGCGAGGCAGACGGACGACTCTGCGTCGATTCGCCAGCGCGTGATTGAAGCGCGAGCACGGGCGCGCAAGCGGCTCCAGGACACGCCGTGGACTATGAACGCGCAACTTCCGGGAGCGTGGCTGCGCCACCACTCAGGCATCGATGCCTCGCTCATTCATGAACTCGATCGACTCGTCGATTCCGGTCACTCGTCCATGCGCGGGATCGACCGGATGCTACGGCTGGCATGGACGCTCGCCGATCTCGAGGCTGTGCCTCGGCCAACTTTCGACCATATCGTCGCAGCACAGCAGCTGCGGAACGGAGCGGATCACTATGAATGACATCGAACTATGGGAGGCCGCGTGGTGGTCTGCCGTTGCCGAGCCGGCAGACCCCTGCGCGCGCGTCCTTCGTCAGGCCTTAGGGGATCGAGATGCGCGCGCATGGCTGACCGGAAGCTGGTCGGCACCGCCGTCGTTGCTTGCCTGTCACGCGAGGATTGACTGGCGCGCTCAGTGGAACCGGTGGAGGCAGCGCGCTCTCTCGGTCGATATCGACAGTGAGCTCACACGCGTCGCTCGTGCGGGCGGTGGATTCATGACTCCTGGCGATCCGCGCTGGCCCGAGCACCTTGCGTGCCTGGGGGAGGAGGAGCCGATGGGGCTGTGGTTCCTCGGCTACCTGCCGGAGGCTCCGCGTGCGGACCGTCATCTGTCCATCGTGGGTGCTCGCGCCTCCACCGGAGCTGGAAACAGGAGTGCCCGCAACATGGCGGCGTTCGTCGCTGCGGCAGGGGTGACGGTGGTGTCTGGGGGAGCGATCGGCATTGATATCGAGGCTCACCGCGGGGCCCTGTCCGCGCGTGGGCACACGATCTGCATCCTCGCCGGCGGCGTATGCAATCCCTACCCCGCGTGCCACGGCGGCGACTTTCGCGCCGTCATTGATGGGGGCGGTGCCCTTATCTCGGAGGTTGCGCCGACCGCCAGGCCAGCGAAGTGGCGTTTCCTGACGCGGAACCGTCTGATTGCCGCGTGGAGCGGGGCAACTGTGGTCGTCGAGGCGGGAGCTCGCTCGGGTGCTCTTGCGACGGCGCGCCGTGCCATGGAATACGGGCGTGAGTTAGGCGCAGTGCCCGGCGCGGTCGACGCTCCGATGTCGGTCGGGTGCCTCGAGCTTGCGCGCAACGGAGCGACGATCATCCGCGACGGGCGCGACGCCCTCGAACTCGTTCGCCCGGTCAGCGCCGACGGCACCGAGCCTCTCTTCGGCATGCCGGTCGACGAGGATCGCGGCGTTGATGCTCTGGAACCGACCCAGCGTCGGGTGTGGGAGGCGCTTCCCAGGAGTGCACCTGCATCAGTTGAAGCGATCTGCGTCGCTGCAGCTCTGTCGCGCGACGAAGTCAGCCACGCGCTCATGGATCTGTCGGTTGCTGGCTTAGTGTCGGGCTCGACGCGTGGCTGGACGCGAACAGGCGCAGGCAGACCGTAGGATAGCGGCATGACACGCAACGTGGGGGAGCGCTGGGAAGAGTACCTGCGCCTTGGGCGGCGGATGAGTCCCCACACTATCTGCGCGTATCTCGCGGATCTGCGCTCGCTGTTGGATTTCCTGTCGCTTCAGCAGGACGCCACGGAGGAACAGTTGCGCGATGCGCTGACACAGCGAGCCATTCGTTCGTGGCTTGCTCGCACGCTGGCGCAAGGGGGAGCGCGCTCGACAATCGCGCGGCATACCGCCGCCATTCGCAACTTCACTGCGTGGGCGATGCGTGAAGGGATCCTAGCGAGCGACCCCGCGGCGCTGCTGTCCTCTCCGCGTGCCGATCAGCGTCTGCCGTCTCCGCTCGACGAATCCGATGCGAGAGTGCTTCTCAATGCTGCGCGGGATGAGGCCGCAGCGGGAGGAGCCTCCCAGATCCGCAATTGGGCGATCCTCGAACTCACGTATGCCTGCGGGCTTCGCGTCTCCGAAGTCTGTGGCCTTGACATCTCATCTCTGAACCGTGAGGCCCTCACCGTTCGAGTCCTCGGCAAAGGAAACAAAGAACGGGTGGTTCCCTACGGGCCTCCCGCTGCCGACGCCCTCGACCATTGGTTGGTTCGAG
>CAUSHZ010000048.1:0-14015 GCA_963531605.1 uncultured Actinomyces sp. | reverse complement strand
CTCTACACCTGGGAACCCCTCTCCCCCACCTCCGGCAGCGAGCCGGACCTGTTTGCCGACCTGGCGACCTCCTCGGAGAGCCGGGCGGATGGGGCGACCGCGGCCTCGTCCCTGGATTTCTCGCGGCCGATCGGCGACCAGATCCCCGTGATCCTGGACGGCTATCGCCGCGTCGATAATATTACGGACGCGACGCTGGCCTCGTACCGGGAGCACTACAGGGATGCGGGGATCACGAAGGAGGACATTTTCTTCTACGTGTACGCACTGCTACATCACCCGGAGTATCGGGAGCGCTATGCGGATGATTTGAAGAAGATGCTGCCACATATTCCTCGTGCGGCTGGTTTCCACACGTATGCGAGCGTGGGCCGCGAGCTGGCGGACCTGCACGTGAACTACGAGCGGGTGGAGCCGTACCCGTCGGTGCAGGAGGAGGCGAGCCTGCACGCGCCCGCGGACCCGTGGGAGCGCTACCGGATCGGCGAGCGCAAGATGCGTTTCCCGAAGCTGGGGCGCCGCGATAAGGACTTCACGCGCTTGGAGTACAACGACTACGTGACGCTGACGGGCATTCCGGCCCAGGCGCAGGGGTATTCGATTTCGGGCCGTAGCCCGCTGGAGTGGATCATCGACCGCTACCACGTGAAGACAGACAAGGCGTCAGGCATCGTCAACGACCCGAACGACTTCCTGCGCGAGCAGGGCCGCCCCGACGCGGTCGTGGACCTGATCAAGCGCCTGGTGACGGTCTCGATGCGAACCCAGGAACTCCTGACGACGCTGCCGAAGCTGGAGATTCCGGAAGGAGCATAACGATGACAGCATCAAAAACAAATCCTATTGCCTTGTTCAAACGCCATCCAAATACCAGCCCCTCAACCCTAGTGATGCATAATCGTACACGCTCCTTAGGAGAGTTATCATATGCATATTACGAATCTGCACTAGTCGTAGCTAATCAATTTGACGGACAAGCAAAATCGGACATCTTCCTGCTCCCGTATCTATTTCTCATGCGCCATGCATTCGAGTTATTACTTAAAGATGGCATTCTTATTCTGAAGAACGTTCAGATAGAATTCTGCGCATCAGATCCAAACGAAATCTACGAAAATATGGCACCGCTAGAATATATCGAACAACGTGGACATAATTTGATGAAGCTCTTTAATGAATTCAGAAATAACTTCAATTCACTCAAGCTCGAAGAAGAGTTTCCTAGAGCAATTGAACCAGTATTGAATAATCTCCATCAAGCAGATAAGTCAAGCACCGAGTTCAGATACGGCATGCAAGCAGATACCGATCCTTCATATATCGATTCAGCATCACTCTGCAAGGAGCTAAGTGAACAATTCAAAATACTCGAGATCGTCATTGACTACGCGTATGGAACAGTCAAAGATCGCTATTCTACGCAGGGGAAGAATAACCAGACTGCACAGGCAGACATCGCACTAACTGCGACTGATGAAAATCGCTGACATCCCAAGATATAAAGCACACATAGCGCAGCTCAAGCGATAATGATTCTCAATTAGTCACCACCCCCAGACAAGCAGAAAGCTAGCTTATTTCAACCCACACGCCCTCAATAACTCAACCTCTTTGATCGTACGACTGAGCTCCTTTGTTCGACCATCTATTTTTCCAATATAGTGAGCGGAAATTCCGCAACTCTGAAGCGCCTTCGTCACTTGTACAGCAGACAAACCATACCTAGAATAAACGAAGCAAACAAGATCTTGGCGAGAAGATTCATACGACTGCAAGAAATTCTCCGCGAGACGAGCGACCTTCTTGTTTGAAAAGCCAAACCAGATTTTCAGCATCCCAGGTAGTGAGAAGTTCTCATATTCCCGCTCATCGATACCCGCTAACATTATAACGTTATTACTATCACCGATCGAAAGTGACAAGGGAACACTCGAGCGCACTGTGGCATCAATGAACAGATATTCCTGCCCATAATTTAGCGTTGTAACTATCGAATTCAGGCTCATTCGATGCATTTTTCTAATCTTCAAGCATATTAATGTTGAAATTATCCTTACACCCCGCAACACAACTGCGAGCACATAACCCAGTAAGACCAGCATGTACGCAACTGCGCATGCAATTACCATTATTGCAAACACTGTCTTTACATCAGATAAATCATTTGCTTTAACACCCTTCGACGGCAGAGCACCAAGCACAAAATTGAGAATTGATATGACAACAAACCAACCAACAATGAAGACAATCAATTCCGCCTGCCACCGATCCATCTTTTGTCTATACTTTTCATTTAGATACATGTAAATCATATCCACTTTCACATCTCTAAATAGCGCATCTTTCAATGAGATCGCCGATCGAGTATTTTCATCACCTAGACCTTCGACATTATTTATAAGCTCGAAGTACTTATACGCCGGCACTTTCTTTCTCATTCCCAATGGTCTAGCCGAATCGAGATCTCGGAGCATTGTTACACTTCTAACAACGATCACAGATATTGCACCTATCAGTGCTACCACAGATCCAATTATCTCTAGAGTATGATTGGACAAGAGTCCACTAATTTCATTCCAAAAATTCGTGTCCACGACCACTTCAACCTTTCCTAAACATGGTCATTCAATCAACCACTTCTTAACAATTGACTTGTATCTACGCACAGACTAGACCATCCACTACATTCCCCACGCACTGTTGATAGACAGTAACAGCACGGTTCCTATATTACCAGGCCCGGATATCTTTACAGTCACCTATTTAATACAGAGGGCATACACACAACTGGAAATCTGTGCCATGGGTGTACGCACGGTCGAATATGAGCACCTTCAAGGTAACGAATTAACATGCTGCCAGTCGATCCGTGCCCTCATCCTCCACCCCACTCATCGTGGAAAAGGCGATTAGAGCACGTCACGATGGCTGCACAGACTCTCCGTTCACCAACTCCACCACTACGCTCCAGTCTTTGAGTTCTGCTCGAACCCAACCTGCCAAAACCCCATATCGAGTAGCTTCATCTGGGGATAGACCAGGTCCTCGGTCCGCATTCCGCGCCGCGCTTCCTCGAGGCGGTCGTTGTGGGCCTCGTAAATATCCGCGAGTTCGAGGAGAGAATCCTCGTGATAAGTCTTCTTTTCTAGGCCAAAATACCTCGCTCCTTCTTCAAAGAATCTGTCGTACGCCGGCACACACCCGAGCGTTCCCATGAGTATTTTCGTGATGAGGACCGGCGACACAGGAGTCGGAACGTCACGCCCTGCGATCGCTTTGCGGATCGGATCGAAATGGTCTGCGATATATTTGTACAGCTTCGTGAGCTGCTCCTGAACCCCAGGCTCCCGCAGGTCCGCGCAAGCAACCCCAAACAGGCAGTCGTACTCGGGCTTGAGGATCTCCTCGACGATGGGCGTGTGCACCTTGTAGTCCTTCTGAAGTATGAAGCACGAGCCCCGATACATTCCCCAGCTCGCCAGGTAGAAAGCGAGGTGCAGGCTCAAGAAGTCATAGTCCGGGGAAGGGTCGGTCCGCGCATCTCGGAAGACGCGATAGCAATGCTCCCACGAGCGGGAGCGCCCATTCTCATTCGCGCGCGCATCGTCGTAGAAGGTCTGTGCAGCGTTGATCAACTCATCGATGAGTTCCATAGTTGTACTCCTTGTGTCTTCACGGCAGTCCTCTCGTCCTCAAGAGTTCTCGTCGTTTCAGTCGTTCCTCTATGCGGTGTGGATTCCGATGCGAGAAATACGCCGCCACATCGCGCCGACATACGCCGTTCGTTCCCACGCGTCGAAGAGCCACGCCGCTTCATTTCTCAATAACCATATCGCACGGGGCCTCGACGACGCGGCCAATTGGAAGGCTGTAACTGAGGATCGTCGGTCTCTGACAATCCGGGAGAGCTCACATACCCACAGCTCACGACGAGGCCGGGGCTCAGGTCTGCACATTCGTGCGGTTTCGGGGATGCGGGTGGGAGGATTTGCGTGATGGTTGCGCAGCATTCTTAGTATTTCGTGTCGGTTCTGCGCGTACTCTGATGAGAAAGGACGCGCCCCCAACGGTGGGGGTGCGTCGGAGGACACCTCACCGTGGAGGCACACACACCATGAAGGTCCCACCCCTATCCGAGCGACCCGACACCGAGGAAGAAGAGCAAACCTTCCCCACCCCACCAGCGCGCCGCAAGAAGCGATCCCAAGCAGCCACGCGCGCAGCGCTGCGCCCATGGGCAATCGGTATCGGCCTCACTGTGCTGGTGGCTGTAGCATCTGTTGCTTCCTACAGGCTAGCCGCGGGCATTGACTCCTGGACCGAACACCCCCGTGCCGCCGCAACACCCACCGCGCACCCCACGCCCATGCCATCGGCGTCGAGCGAGGCCGCCATGTCCGGCGGCTACGCGATCGGACCCGACGGAGTCCTCGTACGCCCCGCTGAGTTCGCAGTAGACACCTACACCAAGCCCGAACTGCCCGAAGAAGCCAAGGAAAACACAGAACGAGGTGCCGAGCTCGCAGCTGAACACTTTCTGGCTCTCGAGAACTACGCATGGAACACCGGAGACACACAGCCACTTGCTGACATGTCCGAGCCCGGAGATAACTTCAGTGGCTCATACATAACTGCAATTCAACAAGTGTATTCAAACGGCTGGGCCTATGGGAATAACGCAACAATTACGGAGATTGTCGCTGTTGAACCAGTATCTGCCGAGCAATGGGGAGCTCAGAATGACACTATCGGCGTGTTATTCCATATTCGATCGACCGATGGTGTCACGTGTATCGGCCAGAAGATTCTTTCTAATGAAACTGAATATGACTCAAGCCTTGCACTCTTTGTCACATGGAAGGGCGACCGTTGGGTCATAACCGGGGGAAGTGTTGATCGTGTTAACAAACAATAGAGGACGCTTTTTTCAAGCACTTGCTATCAGCATAACGATTTGTAGCACACAAGCATCGGTTGCACATGCGGTTAACTACATTGTTCCCGCAGAAGGTGGGTGCGCAAATATTATTGGAGAACATCAAGGACAGTGTGCAACCGCTGGGCCTAACGGCATAGATGTCGAAAATTGGCACAGGGGTCACGAGCAAGATTCTTCTCAGCAAGACAATAACAACTCGACTGTAAACGACCAGAGGGCTCGGCTCACTGCCGATGCAGCAGCAACTCCAGAGGCGCGCACCTATGCGGAGGATGATCAGTGTGATGGCCACACGATGCACACAGTGACGTTGCCGGATGGGACTGAATCTGCGCCATTTGTGTGTGCGCACATCACGCGGAAGGGGAATGGTGATACGACAGGGCAGCTCCCAACCACGCGGGAGATCCTGTACTACGCAGCCACGACGATTCACGCCGACGGCGCGGGCCTGTACAAGCGGCCCGAAGGCGTGTCGTACACGAACAAGGGCATTCCCACGCTCGTTGCCGCCACGCATCCCACGCAGACCCACACCGTCACGCTGTTGGGCCACGACATCACCATCACTTTGACGGCCACGTCCTATACGTGGAGTTGGGGGGATGGGACCCCGGACGTGACCACGACCTCGCCGGGTATGCCCTGGCACGAAGGCATGGACCCCAACACCGACCCAGCCCTGATCCGTCACTACTACAAGGCGCCCAACGGGTGGAAGTCCTTCCTGGACGGCCCATACCCCTCCGCCACGCGCACCATCACGCTCACCACCACGTGGGCGGGTACGGCCACCAACCCCTTCACGGGCGACACACAGACCATCAACGGCCTCGTGACCACCACCGAGACGACCGGCCCGTTCCGGCTCAGTCAACTCATCGTCAACAACACCGACACCTCAGAAGAAAAACAAGGCCACTAAGCGAGTGATGCACCATGATCACGAAACTCTCCACCATCGGCAAGTGGATCGGCGCTGCCACTGCCGCCATTGTTATTGTCGCCGCGTCATTCCTGGGGTTCCACGCGTTCAACGCTCGAGCCCACGCGAACGCCGAGCTACAGTCCGGAGCACAGTCGCCCCAGTCTGACAGCACCGCGCAATCCGGCGCCCAATCAGGAGAGGCCCCTCAATCCGCAGAACCAACACCCGTTGACGTCCCAAAGCCCACTCCCCCACCACACCTCTACGCAGGTGGACAAATTGGTGCCCAAGCGACATCACAGTGGTACATCGACCTATGGGCGTATGCGTTTAATGCCGGAGACACAGAAGATCTCATGAAGGTATGCCAGAACGACGATTACTGCGCCAGAGTAAATAACGACGTCCAGGCACTACATACGGATCGGATTGTCACGCGACCAATTACGATCAAGTACCTCATGACAAAAGAGATATGGGACTGCACATCTACACCAGATCAAATTAGCGGAACTTGCATTAGATTCGACTACTCCGAGCAGAGTGGAACCGCTATTCGCAAAGACAATGATGCAACTAAGCCTGACTACTCCACAATCTCCTTTTCTTCGAAGAGTGATGAAGCTGTCGACCATTATGAAGGCACCATGCTGCTTGTAGCTGACGGAGATACATGGGTTGTCAAACACTTCTGGTCACATAAGGAATAGAATTCCGCCAGAAGCGGGCATCTCCCTCGAAGGTTCTCTCCGACAGCGATAGTTCCAATGACTCGCTTCACCCTCGACAAGGATGACCCACGAGACACCACGCAACACTCACGTTCGACAGAACCAATGCGCTGAGGCACCAGCCCACCATCGTGGGCTGGGGCCTCAGCAGCGATGTTTCACGTGCAATTACTGCCGGGACAGCGATAAGAAGCTCTCAGTTCCCCTGCACAAGCTCGTAACGCACCCAACGTCGCTGATCAGTGGAAGTGGCCAGGCCTCATGACACAAGGTCCCGCAGATCTGCTCGTACTTCTTCAGCAGTCACACCAAAGCTCTCCCGAGACTCGCCATCGTTCCATAAATACCCGTGTTGTAGGGGTCCTCCGCGTCGCTATCGCCGACGAGGCATGGCCCAGTGTCACGGACAGGCGCCAAATGCTGGGGTACCAGGGTTTAGTCAAGACCTCGTAGCGAACTGCCTCGCGCCCGTTTCGCATCAGCTATCGGTCGACGATGGCGCAGCATGAGCATCTACTCCTCTGCTGGCACCATTTCATAGAACCTCACTTCTATGTCATAGAAGCCCATTTCTATCTCATAGAACCCTCAACAGATCCCATAGAAGTTCATTGGCGAGGCGGAAAGCGGCATAGAGGGACTTCAGGAAGTGCGAGGCCGGAACCGAAGCGCGCGACGCGGCACGATGCCGACACCTCAGAAGAAAAACAAGGCCACTAAACACGCCGAGGCCCCAGCCCACCATCGTGGGCTGGGGCCTCAGTGTCGATGTTTCACGTGAAACAATCGCGGGAACAGTCACCAAGCGGCCTCGAGCGCGGCGCCGCAACTACTTGCGGTGGTAGCGCGGGCTCGTGCCCAAGTGCGTCGGATAGACGTTCAGGCCATCCTTCAGCTTCGACTCGTCGAAGCCGCGATACGTGTACGAATTATCGTTCACGATGTCCGTCGGATCCACGACGCCATCCGCGTACTGCTGGACCTCCTCCGGCGTCGGGCTCGACCCGCCCTGCTTCTGCGCCAACGGGTTCTCATCCGGGAACTGCGACGGATCCGTATTCAAGATCGCGCCCGGATCAATGCCACCAAACCCGGTGTACTTGTTCCACCCATGATCAGGATTCAAGCCCGTCTTCACCAGCAGCTGCAACAGCTGATTGGAAGTCGCCTCAGGCCACCGCTGCTTCGCCAACGCCAGAACACCTGTCACCACGGGAGCAGAGAACGATGTTCCAGAACGCTGCTGCACCTCCCCTGAAGCGAGATCGCGCAACGAAAACGGCCCGCCGATCGATGTCGTCACCACTCCCTCACCCCACGAGGAGTAATCCTGCCGAGTCCCATCCGTACTGATCGCCGTTACACCAATAACGCCAGACCATTGAGACAACGATGTAAGATCCTCGTCAGTCGCATTATTGCCCGCAGCGGTCACGAGGATTACTCCACTCGACATCGCGCGAGCAACGGTCCATTTCATCTGATCGTTGCCATCATCGCTGGAAGCGGACAGATTGATGATCTGGGCCCCATCATTCATCGCCTGATTCAACACCCGGACCAGCTCTGTTTTACCCACGTAACCAGCACCACCGAAGCAGTCTTCTGACCTCTGATCATTCTGGTTTCCAAAAGCGATCTTGTACGTCAACAGGGAACTGCCGGGAGCAACACCGTAGACATCCGACACGAGGATAGAAGCCACACCCGTGCCGTGCGTCCAAGAGCCATTAGAACTCGTTATGGTGCAGGTTTCCTTAGTCGTAATTTTTGCACCCTTGAGTTCAGGCACGGATGTGTCCACCGGACCATCGATCATCGCGATGGTGACGCCCTCACCCGTGTAGCCCTTTGCACGCGCCCGGTCCAGGCCGTAGTACGCGAAGTATGCCTGATCGGCCGCGGTGATCGTGTCGGCTGCGTGCGCGGGGGCAGCAGGAATCGACACCATACCCGCCGCGAGCGCGCCCACGGCAGCCACGGCGACGCTGTTCCTCACGCGCACTCGTCGAGCCCTCATTGCCCTTACCATTCGCGCGGATCCCATCCGTCGTCCCGACGCGGAGCGGGCGCAATGTCCTTGTCGGTCCCGTATGTCTGCGACATCGGATTCACGTACCCTTCCGGCAACTCATCGTCATCCTCCACACGGAAAGGCGTGTACTTGCGACGCTTCGCCTTCTCATCGTCCTTGCCACGGCCGGCGCCCGCACCAGCACCGCCACCCATGAAGCCCGAGGCTCCCTGAGCTCCGGCTTTCCCAGAGCCAGCGGCACCAACACCGGCACCCGCCCCGCGGGAGCCATCAGTTCCGACGATACCAGATAGGCCTCCGGTGCCAGAGGGTGCCTTGTAGGTCCCGTAGCCCGGACCGGAGTACGATCCCGCGCGCAACGAAGACATTCCGCCGACGCCTGCTGCCCCTCCTCGCCCGAGGGCACCCGCAGCACCGCGACCAAGAGCACTCGCCGACGAGCCGAGGCCTCCTGCCATGCGGGCGGCACCACCAACACCCAGGGCTCCCGCTCCTAGCACGCCGGCTCCACCCAAGCGGGAGGTCACAGCGGACTCACTGCCCGGGCCGCCGTTCACGTTCCACAAGGGGTGGTAGCGGTCTACCGGGGGTGCCGGCGTGTAGCCACCGACGACACCGTTGCGATGCCAATCCCCATTGACCCTCGTGTGCAACAGATCGATACCCATGAGGTCCTGAGGATCAGAAATCGGGTTCAGACGCGACCCCTCCTCCCCCTCGGTCACGAAGCGATTCGGGATACGAGGCGACGACATGACGCGATCACTCACCGGACCGCCCTCGTCGTACCCCGCCGGATACAGACCAGAGCCAGCGCCTCGCAGATCAGAGCGGCCGTAGTCGGTGTCGCGGCTGCCCGGGTACACACCCGCCTCGTGAGTGGACGTATTCAGGTATCCGCGCTCAATATCGTTCCGAACAGTACCACTTGACGGACCTGTCCCCTCCGGCGATCGTGAATCCAGGTCATAGACATGATGCTCCATCGCTGCAGTCTGCGCATTCGTCCCATCCGCCAGGGCCTGCATCGTGTCGTTCGCGCGCTGCAGGATGTCCGTCGCGGCGGCTTCACGCTGGTTGTTCGCCTGCATGATGAGCCCTTGAACGTATGCTTCACCCGTCGTAGCAACCGCGTTGATGGGCATGCCTACGACGCCCATATATTTCGTCACCGGGATGACGACGTGGGCTGCGTCTGCCAAAGCCTGTAGCTTCGAGTCAACCAGGGTGGGCGAGAGCTGCATGGCGTCCTCGCGCACGTGCTTCATGACGCGACGGGCCTCCACATAGAACTCCATCGCGGTGTTGTGCCCATCCTTGATGGCCTGCACCTGCTTCATCGCGCGATCGGTCCACGCATCGACCTGATCACCAGTTTCCCCGGTAAACGCCTGGTTCGTACGCATGTGGTACGTCGAATTGTTGGCCTCGTTCAGGCCGCACACGACCGTATTGTGTTCGTGGTCCGAGGCGTCCAGCGCGGAGGCCGTTTCGATCGCGGCGACGAGCTGCATGAGGCGCTCGTACATCGGGCTCTCAACCATGATTCGTGCTCCTCGTTCTCAGATGGCCGACGGCGCGTTTTGGGCGGGTTCGGGGGAAGAGGCACCGGCATCGCTCCCCGAATCCGCCGGCGGAGTGGAATTGTCGACCGGCGTTGGAGCTGCAGTGTACGTCGCATAAGCAGTCGACCCACCGCCACTCATTGGGCTCTGATCGAGGCCTGCCAGGATCGCTGCGAGCTGGTCAGCATTAGCCGTCTCAGCGGCCTCGAAGGCCTCGGCCGCCTGTTCGACATTGCCATCGAACTCTGTAAAGCTCTTCTTCTGCTTGCTGATGAGACGATCCTCAGTCTTCAACAGCGAAACAATCGCCGTGCGCATGGCCTGGAACCCGCCCTCGTCAGACCAATACGAGGGATCTTGCGCGTCAATGAGCCGCCCGAGAGCCTCCGACGAGTCACCCAGGGACTGCCCTCCACGCTTCATGTCGTCACGCGTCTGGGCGTGCTTATCGGAATCGAAGCCGACGTCAACCACGCGCTACCTCCTGATCAACCAGCCCACAAACGTGGGCCACCGAACACTGTGCTACCGAGCCAAGCATATGACCAGTTGTTCAGGTTAACAAGCGATTCAGAGGTTCACGAGGCCGGGGCCGGGCCCTCGAAGAAGCCCACACGCAGGCCCGCTCACGGCAACGCGGACCTCACCCCCGCCTCTCGCGCAGGGTCCGCGCGAGGATCCCATGCCTCGGCGCGAAGACCCAGGCGAGCACGAAGCACGCGGTGAGCACCAGGACGATCGTGGCGCCCGTGGGCACGTCCAGCGCCCACGACAGGTACAGGCCCACCAGGCCGCCCGAGGCCCCGAGCATGGGCGACAGGATCATCATGGTCCCCAGGCGGTCGCACAGGAGGCGAGCGGTGGCCGCGGGGGTCACCAACAAAGCAAGCACCAGGACGTTGCCGATCGTCTGCACGGAGATCACGACGGCCAGGGCCACGGCGACATACAGGGAAAGATCAGCCAGCAGCACGTGCACGCCCGCCGCCCGGGCGCTCTCGCGGTCCAGGGTCACGGCCACGATGGGCCGGTGCGCCAGGAACAGCATGAGCAACACAAACAACGCGCCGCCCAGCACCACGGGGACATCAGACGCCGGGATGCCGGTGATCGACCCGAACAGGAAGTCCTGCAGGCTCCCCGCGTACCCGGGTGCCCGCGCGATGATCGCGACGCCGAGGGCAAACGCGCCGACGAAGAGCACGCCGATGACGGAGTCCTCCTTAAGCCTGCGGTTTTGCGCCAGCAGGGCCACCAACACGGCGGTCACGACGCCCGCGAGCGCGCCACCCAGCACCAGGGACCCGCCGCACACGAAGGCGATCGCCAGGCCGGGGAACACGGAGTGCGCGACGGCGTCGCCGATGAACGCCATGCCGCGCAGGACGACGTGCACGCCGACGCTGCCGCACACGAGCGCGGCGACGACCGCGATCAGCAGCGCGCGCGGCAGGAACGCCAGCGCGGGATTCGTCAGGTCGCGGAAGAAGTCGTAGGGGCTCAGGAAGTCCGCCGCCGGGACGAGGGCACGTCCGGCCGCGTGGATCACGGTGCTCATGCGCGCACTCCTAGGGCGTCGAGGATCGGGTTGTCGGGTCGCACGTCGAAGGCGCGGATCCACGGGTCGGCGTCGGCCAGCTCCTCGGGCCGCCCGGAGGCGACGATCGTGCGCCGCAGCAGGTACAGGCGGTCGCAGCCGGCGCGCGCGCCGATGAGGTCGTGCGTGGTCATGAGGAGGGCCCGGCCCCCGTCCGCGAGCGCGCGGAACAGGTCCATGAGCATCTCCTGCGTCGGCATGTCGAGGCCGGTGAAGGGCTCGTCGAGGAGCAGCACGGCGGGACGGATCGCGAGGGCCCGGGCGACGAGGACGCGCTGGCGCTGGCCGCCGGACAGCTCGCCGATGGGACGCTTGGCGAGGTCGCGCATGCCCACGAGGGACAGGGCCTCCTCGACCGCGCGGAAGTGCGGGGTCCGCGCGCGCCCGAGCAGCCCGCGCCGCACGGTGACGGCCTGCAGGACGGCGTCGCGCACGCTGATCGGGAAGTCCCACGCGAACTCGTGCCGCTGCGGCACGTAGCCGATCGCGCCGTCGGTCTCGACGCGCCCGCTGGAGGGAATCAAGCCCAGGATCGAGCGGATCAGCGTGGTCTTCCCGGCGCCGTTGGGTCCGATGAGGCCGACGAGCTCCCCGGCCTCTACCTCCAGGTCGACGCCCTCGAGGACGCTGCGCCCACCCAGGGACGCGCCCAGTCCGGTGACGCGCAGCTGGCTCACTGCTCCCCTCCCCGATCGACGAGGCCGGGGCCGCGCTCGCCCGAGCCCTCACCGCGGGCGGTGGGCAGGGGCGCGAGGATGGAGTCGGCCTCGGCGATGGCGGCGGCCTGTTCGGCGCGGCTGCGGCGCGAGCGCGCGACGACGAGGGCGCCGATCACGAGGAGCGACGCCGCTGCGACGGCGATGATCGCAAGGAAGGCCCAGTCGGGCAGCCCACCCGACGCGGCCCCCGAAGCAGAGGACGACGAACCGGCGGGGTCAGCGGCCCCGGAAGCAGCGGGCGCGGACGCGGAGCCCTGGGAAGCGGGAGCGGACGCAGCCGCGGGCGCGGCCATGGCCAGGGCCTCGGACGCCGACGCCGCGTCACCGACGGCGAAGCGCAGGGTCGTGGAGGCGGAGACGGCCTCGCCGGCGGTGGTCGTGCCCAGGAAGGTCACGGTCGCCGTGTAGGTGCCGGGCGCGGAGAACGCCCAGTTGGCGTGCACGTGCGTGCCCGAGTCGATCCACACGTCGCCGGGCGCCGCGCCGGAGTCGGCGAGCAGGAGGGGCTTGCCGAAGGTGCCGGACTGCAGGAACAGCCACGCGCGGCCGGGGCCGCTCACGGGGCCGACGCGCATGGTGAGGCCGCGGTCGATGGTGGCGGTGACGGCGGGGTCCTGCGTGTTCCAGCCGAGCCACACGACGCCCGGGTTCTGCGTCTGGGGAACGACGTACACGGGCTTGCCGGCGACGTCGGCCAGGAAGGGGTAGTCGGCGGAGTCGGGCGCGGTCATGATGGCCGCGTCGCTGACCCGCAGGACGGTCTGGTTGGGGTCGCGCCACACGGCGCCGCTCTCGGCGTCGTGGCGCAGGCCGGCCCGCCACTGCCCGTCGATTAGTCGGGGGCCGAGGTCGACGTGCCCGACGGCGATCTCGCTCGCCTCATTCGACCACTCTTCGTGCGCGGCAACGCTCTGCGCGAGGTCGGGGTCGGGACTCGGGTCAGCAAAAGAAGAGGGGGCACCCGCGATGACGAGGAAGGCCGACACGAGAAGCGAGAAGACCGACATGCCGAGGCGCGCGGAGCGCGACAAGGCGCTGGTCATCCGTCGGCTCTGTCCCGTGGGCGGCGGCAAGGCCTGGCCGGGCTTCGAGATCGACCACTCCGAGCGAAGCTCGCGTGTGGCGATCTCGCGGGCGGGCCGCCGCCCCCGGGACGACGAGAAAGCGGGCGCGAAATCGCCACTCACACGCACGGATGACGGCCGCCGGCTAGCCCCGGCGGCGGCGGCGGGGCCTGGCCGGGCTTCGAGCTGTGATGCCCGCCCGCTCGGTCCCGTGGGCGGCGGCAAGGCCTGGCCGGGCTTCGAGATCGACCACTCCGAGCGAAGCTCGCGTGTGGCGATCTCGCGGGCGGGCCGCCGCCCCCGGGACGACGAGAAAGCGGGCGCGAAATCGCCACTCACACGCACGGATGACGGCCGCCGGCTAGCCCCGGCGGCGGCGGCGGGGCCTGGCCGGGCTTCGAGCTGTGATGCCCGCCCGCTCGGTCCCGTGGGCGGCG
>CAUSHZ010000047.1:0-14088 GCA_963531605.1 uncultured Actinomyces sp. | reverse complement strand
CGTAGATCCCCGAGTCCGTCAGCTCGAAGCAGCCGACCTCGTCGGTGGGGCCGTATCGGTTCTTCACCGCGCGCAGCAGGCGCAGGCGCGAATGACGGTCGCCCTCGAACTGGCAGACGACGTCCACGAGGTGCTCGAGGACGCGCGGACCGGCGATGCCGCCGTCCTTCGTCACGTGGCCGACGAGCAGAGTGGGCAGGTCGGACTCCTTGGCGACCCGGATCAGCGAGGCAGTGACCGCGCGCACCTGCGCGACGCCGCCCGCCCCGCCCTCGACCTGGGCGGAGGAGATGGTCTGCACGGAGTCAACGATGAGCAGGGAAGGGCGCGAGGCCTCGACGTGCCCGAGGACGACTCCGAGCTCCGTCTCATCCGCGATCAAAAGGTTCGGCTCGAGCGCGCCGATGCGTTCCGCGCGCCCGCGCACCTGGGCAGCCGACTCCTCGCCCGTCACGTAGAGGACGGGGCCACGCCCGCCCGCCGCCGCCGTGCGCGCGGCCTTGGCGGCCACGTCCAGCAGCAGCGTCGACTTACCCACGCCGGGTTCGCCCGCCAGGAGGATCACCGCGCCGGGAACGATGCCGCCGCCGAGGACCCGGTCCAGCTCGCCCACGCCCGTCGAGCGCGACGAGGCCCGCTCGCCGTCCACCTCGCCGATCGGCAGGGCGGGGCGGCGCGGGGGAGTCGCGGCCGCGCGCGGCCCGGCCGAGGCCTCGCCGGCCTGGTCGACGGTGCCCCACGCCCCGCACTCGCGGCACTGTCCCACCCACTTAGGGGAGGTCCACCCGCACTCGGAGCAGCGGTAGGTGATCTTCTCTTTCGCCATGCACTCACCGTAACCCGGCCCGCCCTCATCTGCGGTTCCCGCGCCCGGGCGGGCACCGTGAGCGCGGCGTCGGGGGAGCGGACCGGGTGGGCGCCCCGGCCTCGTCGACGAGGCAGGATAACCCAAATACGCGACTGTGGTCAGGTTCTCGCGCGTGCCGAATGGCCACGCACCGCCGGGAGAACCCTGTTCGACAGGTCGCAGATTCCTCGGTACCTGTTGTTCTCCTCGGGGTTTATCCATAGGGTTGGTCGGTGTGTATCCTTGGGATGGTTGCCCATACCCTGTGCGGATACAGACAACGCCCCACACCAGTGCGCACATTGAGACTGAGGAAAAGCACATGAACAAGGCGCGTCGATCGCGAAACACCTGGCCGAAGCGGATACCGGCGCTCGCCGTCCTATTGGTGTCCGCGATGCTGTGCGTGCTCGCGGTCGTGTATCGGGGCGTCGAGGTCACCCAGGTGAGCGTCGACGACGGCGGCATTTGGGTGACGAACCAGGACCGCAAGCTCCTCGGACACCTCAACTACGACGCCCTCATGCTGGACGGCACGGTCTCGGTGAAGTCCGCGTCCTTCGACATCGGCCAGGAGGGCGGTGACGTGACGCTGGGTGAGACCGTGAGCCGCACGGTCACCCCGGTGCGTCCGACCTCCTTCTCCCTCGGCCAGTCCGTCACCCTGCCCGACAACGCGGTCCAGGTCCAGGGCGGGTCCGTCCTGGCGGTCCTCGACCCCAATGAGGGCCTCCTGTGGGTCGGCAGCGCCAACGAGCCTGCCACCATGTCGCTCCTGCGCGAGGACGCGGTCGCCAACGACCTGAGCGACGGCATCGTGACGGTGTCGAACTCGGGCACGGTCTTCGCGTACTCTCCCGGGTCCTCCAAGCTCGTGACACTGACGAGCGAGGGCCAGGCCTGGCGCGCCAAGACCACGGAGATCAAAGGCTTTACGCCCGCCGGGCCGCCGACGATTACCGCGGTCGGCGACAAGCCGGTCGTCTACGATCAGACCGGCAACAAGCTCGTCCTGCCCGGCGGCAAGGTGCGCGACCTGTCCGAGGAACACGTGAGCGGCGCGGTCCTGCAGCTCCCCGGCGACGAGGCCGCCTCGGTCCTCCTCGCGACCAGCGACGAGCTGGTGTCCGTGCCCCTGAACGGCAAGGCGATCGAGCGCCAGGAGGCCTCGGAGAGCGGCCAGAAGGGCACCCCCGCGGCCCCGGTCTTCCACCGCGGCTGCTCCTACGGCGCATGGGCGGGCTCGGGCGCGTTCGTGCGCACCTGCACGGACTCCACGCGCAACCAGGCGCAGACGGTCTCGAGCCTGGCCGAGGCCTCCTCTGCCGTGTTCCGCACGAACCGTACGCGCATCGTCCTCAACGACGTCTCGACGGGTACGCTGTGGCTGCCCGACAAGAACATGGTCGTGGTCAGCAACTGGGACCAGATCCCCACCGAGGAGCAGGAGGAAGAGGACACTCCGACCCCCGACGATCGCGAACAGGTCTCCGAGCCGGAGCACAAGGACAAGAACACGCCGCCCGAGGCCGTGGATGACGAGTTCGGCATCCGCCCGGGCCGCTCGACGCTGCTGCCCGTCCTCGACAACGACTCCGACGATGACGGCGACGTGCTGACGGCGCGCGCGGTCACCAACCCCGAGTTCGGCTCGATCGTGCGCACGAGGGGCGGCCGAGCCCTGCAGATCACGGACGTCCCCGAGAATATGACGAGCGGATCGACGTCCTTCACGTACGAGGCCTCGGACGGCCTTGCGGCCGCGACGGCGAACGTGACTGTGACGATCCACCCGTGGAGCCAGAACGAGGGCCCGCGCCAGCTCAAGCACCCGGTCATCAAAGTGGGTGCGAACGCGCAGGTCGAGTACAACCTCCTGTCGGACTGGATCGACCCGGACGGCGACCAGTTCTACCTCAAGTCGGCGACGGCCCCCGAGGGTATGGCCGTGCAGTTCTCCGAGGACGGCACGGTCCAGATCCGCGACTTGGGTTCGGGCGCTGGTGTCAAGGCGATCGCCGTGACCCTGTCGGATGGCCACGCCGAGACCAGCGGCGAGCTGAAGGTGAGCGTCCAGGAGACGGGCAACGTGCCGCCGGTGGCGCGCGCCGACTTCTACGTGGCGCGCGTCGCTGAGCCGCTGACCATCGACCCGATTGCCAACGACACGGATCCGAACGGCGACGCCCTGTCCCTCGTGGCGGCGGGCACGGCCCCGGCGGGCACCTCGGTCTCCGCTGACCTCTCGCGCGGCACGCTGACGTTCACGGGCTCGGTGCCGGGTTCCTTCCAGTTCACCTACACGGTCTCCGACGGCCCGTCGACGACGGTCGGCGTCATCCGCGTCGACGTGGTCGACGACGACACGAACGCTCTGCCGATCGCCGAGGACGACCTGGCGGTCCTGCCCTCGGGCGGTGCCTCGCTGATCGCACCGCTGGCCAACGATACGGACCCCTCGGGCGGCGTCCTCGTCGTCCAGTCGATCGACGTGCCCGCGAACTCGGGCCTTGAGGTCACGCTCATCGAGCGCCACCTGCTGCGCATCACGTCGCCGGGCGGCCTCAACGATGTCACGACCTTTACCTACACGGTCTCCAACGGCGCGGGTTCCGCGACTGCCCAGGTGAGCGTCATCCCGACGGATGCGCAGAGCGACGAAACCCCGCCTGAGACCACGCCGGACACGGCGAAGGTGCGCGCCGACGACATCGGCTCGGTGAGCGTCCTGTCGAACGACCGCTCGCCGATCGGTCTGACGCTGAGCCTGGATCCGGACGTGCAGGTCATGACCGGCGCCGAGCTGGGCACGGTCTTCGTGACGGGCAACCAGGTGCGCCTGGCCGCCGGTTCCGAGGCCGGCGTGGTGCGCGTGGCGTACACGGCCGTCGACTCGGTGGGTAACCGCTCGACGTCGACCGTCACGTTCGAGGTCGTGGCCTCCTCCGCCGCGAACAGCGCGCCCGTGCCCAAGGCGCTCAGCGCCTGGGCCGTGCAGGGCCAGATGACGCGCATCCCGGTGCCGCTGACGGGCATCGACCCCGACGGTGACTCGGTCGCCCTGGTGGGCATCGACCAGCCGCCCTCGAAGGGCAGCGTCGTGCTGGGCACGGAGTGGCTGGAGTACACGCCCTCCGACGATGCGACCGGCACGGACACCTTCTCCTACATCGTCGAGGACCGCCTCGGCGTGCAGGGACGCGCCCGCGTGCGCGTCGGCATCGCCCCTCCGGGCTCGCAGAACCACAACCCGACGGCCGTTCCCGACTCGGTGACGGTGCGTCCGGGGCGCGAGGTGAGCGTCAACGTCCTGAGCAACGATCTGGACGCGGACGGCGACTCCCTGTATGTGGACACGGATCCGTCGACGGTGTCCGTGTCGGATCCGGCGGCGACGGTGACGGTGGCCCAGGACCTGGTGACGGTCAAGGCTCCCGCCACGGACGGCGTGTTCGTCGTTGCCTACCAGATTGAGGACGGCCGAGGCGGCCGCGCCCAGGGCCAGCTGACCGTGACGGTGGACGCTGACGCGCCGCTGCGCGCGCCGATCGCCCGCGACGACGTCGTGCCGGTCTCCGACCTGCCCTCGGACTCCAAGCCCGTGAGTGTTGCCGTCCTCGTCAACGACGAGGATCCGGACGGCACCACGGCTGAGCTGAAGGTGTCCTCGGACGCCTCGGGCGTGAGCGTGTCGGGGCAGAACCTGTTGATTTCCCCGGACGCGCGCCGTCGCCTCGTCGTGTACACGGTGACGGACCCCGACGGCCTGAGCGCGAGCGCGGTCGTGACCGTTCCGGGCACCGACCTGCTGGCTCCGCGCATAGACACGACGCGCATCCCGGTGGCGATGCGCGCGGGCTCCACGCTCACCCTCGACATGCACGACTACGTGCTGGTGCGCGACAACTCGCGCTCCCCGATCATCACGGACGCCTCGTCCGTGAAGTTCACCGGCGGACTGGACTCGGCCTCGCTCCAGGACCCCACGCACATCACGCTGAGCGCGCCCGACACGGCCTCGGGCAAGGCCTCGGTGTCCTTCACGGTGCGTGACGGTGCCTCGGACGACGCCTCGGCCCTGACATCGACCCTGACGATCCCGATCACGATCAAGCCGGCCAGGAACCTGCCGCCGCGCCTGACCCCGACCCCGATCCTTGTGGGCCAGGGTGAGTCCGTGACGGTTGATCTCACGCAGATGGTAGACGATCCGGACGACCAGGCCAAGGGCTCCTTCGAGTACCGCGTGGTGAAGGCCCCCGGCGGCGTGGACGTGTCCCTGGACGGCTACAACCTGACCGTGTCCGGCAAGAAGGACCAGCCCAAGGGCCCGGTCGGCGCGATTACTGTCAGCGTCGACGACGGCTCGGGCGCGGTCAACGCCGACATTCCGGTGACGATCGTGAAGTCCTCCAAGCCCCTCGTGACGACGACGGAGGCCCGTATCAAGGCGAAGGCCGGCCAGACGGTGGACGTGAACCTGTCGGAGTACACGACGAACCCGTTCCCGGATCCGCTCGTCGTCTTGGACGCGTCGGTGCACGTGGGCCAGGGAACCGCCTCGGGCAATGGCAACGTCCTGTCGGTGACCCCCAAGGCGGGCTTCCACGGCAACATGACCGTCGTGTACCGCGTCATGGACGCGACGAACGACCCGGATCGCGTGGTCCAGGGCCGCGTTGTCGTCCAGGTCGTCGACCGTCCCGAACCACCCCAGAACGTCTCGATCACGCCGATGGGCGCGGGCACGGCCTTCGTGCGCTTCGACTCGGGTGCCTCCAACGGCGGCCAGATTACGGGCTACACGATTACGGACAAGTACGACGGTAAGACCTACGAGACTCGAGATCCGGGCACGCAGATCACGGGCCTGGTGAACGGAGCGAAGCACTCGTTCACGGTCGTCGCGCACAACGAGGCCGGGGACTCCGATCCGTCGGCACCGTCCGCCGAGGTGCTCATCGACATGGCGCCCGAGCAGATGGCGGCACCCACGGTCACTGGCGAGGACGGTGCCCTGAACGTCTCGTGGACGGCACCCCACAACGAAGGATCCGCGATCCACACGTACACGGTGTTCCTCACCGGACCCGGTGGCGGCCAGCCGATTCCCTACCCGGTGTCCGCTCCGCAGACCAGCCTGCGGATCCCGGGCCTGGAGAACGGCAAGATGTACACGGTGACGGTCCAGGCGCAGAACAAGGCGGAGACGCCGTCTCCGGCGTCCTCACCGACCGAGGGCTACCCGCACGGGAAGCCGGATCAAGCGACCGGCGTGAGCGCTGTTGCAATCGGCTCGGCGGGCGATCCGAACGAGGCGACGGTTGAGGTTACGTGGACCCCGGGATCTCCCAATGGCAAGGGATGGGGCCCGGCCACGGTTTCGGTCAATGGCGTGGACGTGCAGGTTTCGTCTGACGCTCGCACTGCCACGCTGTCAGGCGTGCCGACGGGCAGTAAGGTGTCCGCATCGGTGACGCTGTCGAACTCGGACGGGGATACGTCGGCCCCTGCCACCACGTACGTTTCGATCGCGACCGTGCCTCTGCCGATCGATCGCCCGACTCTGCAGGGCAACGGCACGCCGGGGCAGCTGGTTGTCTCGAATCTGAGGCCCAAGGAGGGACACGGCTTCAGCGCAGCCGAGCTGACGGTGCGCTACTCTTTGACCCCCGGTGGATGTACGGACGGAAGGCCGATCTATGACGGTCAAGGAATCGATGTGGGCGGCTGGCAGGAGCGTGAAGTCTTCTTCTGCCAGTCTGGCCGCGGCCTCAACGGGAATGAGGCCACGTCGGACACCGTTTCTGCCGTTGGCCAGCCCACGGCCAAGCCAGATCCGGTCACCGTTCGCGTCTCGGATGTCGGCAGCACTTCTGCCGTCGTGCGCTGGGATCCGATCGGTGCCAACCCCGCTGTGTCGGGTATCAAGGTGTACCTGAATAACAGGGAGCAACCCGTCGGGGTTGGCGCCACGGAGGCGACCTTCAGTGACCTGGCACAGGGCACGGAGTACTTGGCCACGGTTGCGGCGACTAACGACTGGGGAACGACTCAGATGCAGGCGAACTCGTCGGTCGTGACGAAGCTGGACGTGAACCTGACGTGGACGGAGGCCTGTCAGGGGCGCGAGAAGTACGCGCCCCCGGGTGGATGCCACACCTTTAAGCTCAGTGCTCCGGGGTGGGCTGACACGTCGCTTACTCACAAATGTACGATCCGTTCGGATCTGGACGGTTGGACCGAAGAGGTGACTATCGATCGTGCCGGTCCCATAGAGTCGAATATCGCGACGCGGGCGGATTCCGACGCGACGTTCGCGCAGAACGTGCGCATTGTCGGCGATTGTCGCCCGGTGAGGTGAGCCAGTGAAGAAACTACGTCGACTTGTGAGGAATGCGTGGCGCGCCCTGAGCGCCCGCGTGCAGGCGCTGCCCGGCTACGAGGGCGTCGCCCGCTGGCTGGGCGCGCTGACCTCGGTGGGGTGGGCGGTGATCGTGGCGATGCTCGCGGGCACCGTCGCGGCCCTCGCCTTCGGCTGGCTGGAGGGCTTCATCGTGGCCGTGATGGGCTTGGTGGCCCTCGTGGTCGCGGTCGCCTCGGTCGCCTCCCCGTCCCCGCTGTCCGTGTCCCTGCGCATGAAGAACGACCGCATCGTCGCCGGCCAGGTGGCGGTGGGCCGCATCCGCGTGGTCAACGAGTCCGGGCACCGCTCGGGTTCGACCCTCGTGGAGGTGACGATCGGACGAGGCAGTGGCGAGTTCCTCGTGCCTCCGATCAGCGCAAACGGCACGTGGAACGAGTCTTTCTCGGTCATGACGAAGCGCCGTGGCGTCATTAACGTGGGCCCCGCGCGCACCGTGCGCATGGACGGCCTGGGTCTGCTGCGTCGCGTGCGTTCGTGGGACGACCCGATCCTCGTGCACGTGCACCCGCCGACGGTGCGTTTCTCCTTTGACGCGACGGGCATGCAGATGGACGTCGAGGGCGTGGCCAGCGAGAAGCTGACGAGCTCCGACGTGTCCTTCCACGCCCTGCGCGACTACGAGCCGGGCGACGACCGCCGCGCGGTGCACTGGCCGTCGACGGCGCGCCTTGGTCGCCTGATTGTGCGCCAGTTCGAGGAGACGCACCGCTCGCATCACATGGTGCTGTTGGATACGCGCGTGGACGCGTGGGATCGGCGCTCCTTCGAGACGGCCGTGTCGGTTGCGGCCTCGCTGGCGCTCGCCGGCTCGGGCGAGGCCCGCACGGTGTCGATGCACACCGCGGACGAGTGGATCCCCACGGGCTCGCCCATGGCGATGCTGGATGCGCTGTCCGAGATGGAGTCGTCGACGCGCTCGGAGTTCGCGGGCATCGTGCGCCGCTGCATCATGGAGCGCGGCGGGATCTCGGTGCTCTCGATCGTCGTCGGTGCCGGCGTGGACGACGGGGAGGCGGCTCGCCTGGCGAACATCGCCCCCGTCGACGTTATCGTGTCGGTGATCCGGGTGGTTCCGGGCAGGGCGCGTCGCCGCCGCAAGATCACGCGCGGCGTCATCATCGACTGCCCCTCCCTCGAAGACCTGCCGATGCTCGTGTCGCGGGGGGTGAACGCGTGAGTACTTCTGCTCGCAACGCCTCGCGTCCGGCTCCTCCGCTGCGTCGCTCCCGCCGCCCCGTCGCCCAGGAAACCACCATGGGCGGGTCGATTCACCGCGCCGCCATGCCCGCGTGGTCCCTGCTCGTCCTCGCGGTCCTCTTTTCCGGTCCGATCCTCATGTTTGAGTCGGTCTTCGGCGGCGGCCAGGGCGCGATCGCGGCGCTCGCGGGCGTCGTGGTCGGCCTCGTGGTCGCGTGGGCGGCCGCCAAGTGGCGCTGGGACCTGCTGTCGATCGTCGCGGCGGTCGTGGCCTCGCACTTCCTCTTCGGTGGCGCCGCCGCGCTGCGTGAGACGACCCGCTGGGGTGTGGTTCCGACGTCGCGGACCATTCAGACGCTCGTTGTCGGTTCGGTCGAGGCGTGGAAGGACCTCCTGACGCTGACGCCGCCGGCCGGCTCCTACGTGGGGCCTGCGATGGTGCCGTGGATGGCCTGCCTCGTGTGTTCGGTCGCGGCGGGCGTCGTCACGGTGCGCTACGGGCGCCCGATGTGGGGGTCCGTGCCGCTGATCCTCGCCGGCGTGATCGCGATCGTGTGGGGACCGTCGAACCACTCGCCGTCCTCCCTCCTCGTCATCGCGTGGTGGGTGGGACTCATCGTGTGGTGGGCGTGGGCCTCGGCGATCGGACGCGCCCGATTGGGTGCCGACATCGTCATTGGTATGGCCTCCGCAACGACCTCCGCGACGACGACCATGGGCGGTTCCTCGCGCCAGATCGTGCACGTGTGGTGGCGCGTGGGCATGGGCGCCCTCATGGTGGGCGTGATGGTCGCTGCGGCGATCCCCGCAGCGTCCCTGCTGGGCCCCACGGCCTCGGACCGCGTCGTCGGACGCGACGTCATCGAGCCGCCCGTGGATGCGCGCCAGTACCCCTCGCCGCTGTCCAGCTACCGCCACTACAACAAGGACCTCGAGGACGAGTCCCTGATCCGCGTGTCCAACCTGCCCAAGGAGGCGCGCGTGCGCCTGGGCGCGATGGACGTGTACGACGGGACGACCTTCGGCATGGGCGTCACCAACACGGTGGACGGCACGGCCGGATACCGCCGCGTGGGGTCCACGATCCCGGGCCGCAGCGCCGACACGGCGGGCGTGCAGACCTCGGTGTCGACCTCGCAGCTGCTGGGACCGTGGGTGCCCACGATCGGCCAGGTGTCGGTCCTGCGCTTTGAGCCCTCGGCCCCCAATGCGGCCGAGCAGCAGGACGGCCTGAACTACGACCTGTGGGCGGAAACCGCCCTGACGACGGGGCCGACCGGCCAGCTGAGCTACTCGCTGAGCACGACGATGCCCCGCGAACACGCGGACTCGGAGTTCGCCAGCGTGGACGCGGCGCGCTACACCGGGGGAGACACGAACGTCCCGAAGGACGTGGACTCCCTGGCCGCGGATCACACGTCGAGCGCGCGCTCGGACCTGGAGAAGGCGCGCGCGATCGAGCAGTTCCTGCACACGGATGGCTACTATTCCAACGACGACACGATCAATTCGCGTCCCGGCTCCTCCCAGGACCGTATCGAGCGCATGATCAGCGCCGAGGCGCTGGTGGGCGACGACGAGCAGTACGCGACCCTCATGGCCCTCATGCTGCACTCGCAGGGCATCAACGCCCGCGTCGTCATGGGCGCCTACCGCGAGGGCACGTCCGGCAGCGTCGACCTGACGGGTTCGGACATGCACGCGTGGGTCGAGGTGGAGTTCCCAGGCGTGGGTTGGGCGACGTTCGACCCGACTCCGCCGCGCGATCAGCAGCCGACGACGCAGGTCAACAAGCCCAAGTCTGTGCCCAAGCCGCAGGTCCTGCAGCCCCCGGAGCCGCCCGAGCAGCCGGTCGAGCTGCCGCCCGCGACCCGCGACCAGGCGACGGACCCGCACGACCCGAACGGCGTCCACATCCCGTGGATGGCGATCGGCGCGGTGTCGGTGTCACTCCTGGTGCTGCTGGGCCCGATCCTGGCGGTGCTCCTGGCGAAGTCTCGCCGCCGTAAGAACCGCCGCCGCGCCCAGGCCGCCGAGTCGGTGCGCGGCTCGTGGGATGAGCTCGTGGATACCGCGATCGACTCCGGCCTCGTCGTCGAGCCGCACCTGACGCGCCAGGAGGTCGCGTGGGCGCTGGCCTCGCAGTGGACGCCCAAGACGTCCGAGGACGACGAGGAGGGGGCCGCCAAGGCCCGCAAGGCGCGCAAGCGCTCGGCTGCGGACGTGCGCGTGCCCGGCTGGTCGCTCTTCTCGGGCGCGGTTCCCCGGGCCGTCACCGTGGCACGCCGCGCGGACGTCGCGGACTTCGCTGCCGGCGGTGCCCGCCCCGAGGACGCGGAGCAGGCGTGGAGCGACGTGGATGAGCTGCGTCGCGAGTGGGCGGCCTCGGTGTCGCCGTTCGCGCGACTGCGTTACGCGCTGTCGCTGAAGTCGCTGCGCTGGCGCCGTCGCGCCCGCCGTCAGGCTGACGCTGCTCGCAAGGGTGGTCGCTCGCTGGCCACGCGCATGGGCCGTAGGAAAGGGAAACGTTGATGGATAGCGACGCTCGCGTCGGAATGGTGCCGTCGCTGCCGGGTTACGAGTGGATTCGTCCGCTCGGGTCGGGTGGTTTCGCGGACGTGTTCCTGTGCCGTCAGGAGCTGCCCAGCCGTGAGGTGGCCGTCAAGGTGGCACGCAGGGACCGTGGGGCGGACGGCGAAGCCGGTATCGCCCGCGAGGCCGACGTGATGGCTCTCGTGTCGGGTCACCCGGCGGTGGCCCAGCTCTACGGCGCTGGGCGCACGCCGGATGGCCGCCCGTACCTGGTGATGGAGTATTGCCCGGTCGCGAACATCCTCGATCAGGTGCGCCAGGCCCCGATGTCGACGGACCGCGCGCTGTCGATGGTGATCCGCATGTGTGGTGGCGCTGAGATGCTGCACCGCGCGGGCTACGTGCACCGCGACATTAAGCCTAGCAACATCATGATCAACGCCTACGGGTCGCCGGTGCTGACGGACTTCGGCGTGGCTGAGCCGGTGGGTGCGGACCCGCGCGGCGGCCGCGACGGATTCTCGGTGATGTGGGCACCGCCCGAGCAGATTGCGGGTACGGCGCGCGCTCACCCGACGCAGGACGTGTGGGCCCTGGGCGCGACACTGTGGACGTTCCTGATGGGCCGCTCGCCTTTCGAGGTGGAGGACGGGGACAACTCGGCTCACGCGGTCGCCCAGCGCGTCGCCCGCGGCCGCGTGTCGCGCATCGACCGCCCGGGCGTGCCCGACGCTGTGACGGCCATCGTGCGCCGCGCGATGAGCCTGGATCCGGAGCAGCGCTTCGGGTCGGCGGCAGCCCTCGGCTATGCGCTGCAGACCGTCGAGCGCGAGATGCACCGCCCGGTCACGGAGATGAAGCTGAGCGTGGTGGCCTCCTCGAGCGCGCCCTCCTCGGCCCTGTCCGCCCCGTCCTCGGCGGCCCTGGACGCGGAGCGCACGCGCACCCGCCGCGGGAGTTTCGCGGATGGTCCCCAGGCCTCGTCGAACGAGGCGTGGGCCGGCAACTCGACGACGAACCGAACCGGGTTGGTTGAGGGCCAGTCGAAGCGTCCCGCGTGGGTGGTGCCGGTCCTCGCGCTCGTGATGGTGCTGGCGACGGCCGGCCTGGTGGTCGCGATGCTCACCGGCGGCGGGCACAGCATCCGCCTGGGCGGAGGCGGTGGCGGCGGATCCACGCCGACGCCCTCCTCGAGCGCGGGGACAGTGAGTAATTCCGATCAGGGCGACGCGGGTGCCGTCCCGCCCGAGGCCGTGACCGGGTTGACGGCCACCCCGAACGGCAACGAGATCCGCTGGGGCTGGGAGGTGCCCGAGCAGGGCCAGTACCAGCCCGGATCGCTGGAGTTCAAGTACGTGCTTACCCGCCCGGGCGAGGCCGTGGTGGCCGAGACGATGCGCCGCAACAGCCTGACGACGACCGCGGTGAGCGGCGAGAACTGCCTGACCGTGAGCCTCGTCGTGACCGCCACGGGCCGCGAGTCCGCGCCGGTCACCCAGTGCGTCACGGTGCCGTAGGGCGCTGGCATCGTGCTCCGTCGAGCGTGGTGCGACGGCGCACGGCCGAGTGGTAGACTGTCGTGTTGCGCGCCGCCGGAGCGCGTGGCGAAAGGATGTGTCATGACGCGCGATATTGCCCGAACGCTGCGGCGTGGCATGGGGGTTGCCCTGGCGGGCACGCTTGCCGTTGCAGCCCTCGTGGTTCCTGCGGCCCCAGCGTCGGCTGATGCTACGATCACGGCGAACGAACAGACCTTCTACGGCTACTACCGCTTGGATGCGATCCACTCGTCGGGCTACACGGGCGAGGGCGTGACGATCGCGCTCGTTGACGGCCCCGTCAACACGCAGATCCCTGAGCTAGCCGGTGCGCGCATCCAGTCCTACAGCCCCTGCACCGTGGGCTCCCAGGACAAGTACTGGGACCACGGCACCGTTATTGCGCAGGTGATTTCCTCGCCTCAGTTTGGCGTGGCTCCCGGCGCGAATCTACGCGCCTACACATTGTCGTTCGCCGGTGACACGACGGGTTCCGACTGTGCGCTTGGACAGTGGGGGCGAGGCTACTCCGATCTCGCTCTCCTCATCGAGGACGCGCTTAACGATGGCGTCGACGTGATCACGACGTCGTCGAGCTACCCCGATAACTACGAGGGCATGCGCTGGGCTCTTGCCCGAGCGATTGCGTCTAAGGTTCCGGTCGTCGCCTGCGTGGGGAACGAGTCGACCAGCAACTCGACGGATTGGCTGCCCGCCTGGGGTGGCGTCGTCGGCGTGGGCGCGATCGAGACCAACGGTCGCCCCTCCGACTACGAGAACCGGGGAAGGCCGCTGTCGACGGCGGCCCTCGCGCGCCCTCTCGCGCGTTCGGGTGTGTCTCAGCAGCGAGGCGAGTGGTGGGGGACGTCCTTCGCGACCCCCGTTGTGGCCGGCTCTCTGGCACTGTCCATGCAGCGCTGGCCGAACGCGACCGGCAACCAGATCATGCAGGGGCTGGCCCGCACAGGCGTGGGCGGCAACGGCGGCGAATGGAACCAATACACGGGTTACGGCGCGCTCGACATCTACGCGATGCTGACGACGAACCCGACGACGTTCCCGGATGAAAACCCCTTCATGGACAAGGGAACGAAGACGGTTCCCAGCCGACAGGACGTGCAGGACTACATCGACGGCGTGGTGGATCCGCGCGTCGTCATGAACGACAACTCGTACGAATACCTGGGGTACGACGAGCGTCTCGCACTCAGCCGCGAGCACGGCTACCCGACGCACCTGGGGACCAGCCCGCGTTTCCACGCGAGCAGCGCGACCAACGCGAAGAAGAAGTAGCGCAGAGGGAAGCCGCGCGGCCCGCGGAGGCTACTTCCGGTGGTAGCGGGGGCTCGTTCCCAGGTGAAGCGGTGTTTTGAGGTCGGACACGTACAGGACGACCTGATCGTCGGCGCCTCGGTACACGTAGGAATCGGGGACCTGCCGCTCGGCAGCGGGATTGATGAGTCCGTCGGCGTAGTCGGCGACCTCGTCAGCCGTGGGTTCGGAACCACCCGGTTTGTTGAGGATCGGGTTCTCGTCCGGGTACTGCG
>CAUSHZ010000046.1:0-14417 GCA_963531605.1 uncultured Actinomyces sp. | reverse complement strand
CGCGGTCATCCAGCTCGTCAAGGGCAAGGCCGCCAAGGTGCACCCGCTCATGTGGGTGGTCGCCAGCCTGTTCATCATCTACTTCCTGATGGGCCCGATCCAGCGTCTCCTCGGTGTCGGCTGATTCGTCACGCTTCACGCCCTTCCCGCCCCGCCGGAGCCATACTCCGGCGGGGCGGTCGTATCCTGGGGAAGATGCACAGATGGGGGCTGGTCGGCACCGCCAGCCCCGGCCTCGTTCGGTGCGTGGAGTGAGAGAGGGAGGACCAGCATGTCGGCAACGTTTGCATCCATGCGCTACGTGAACTACCGGTACTGGTTTGTCGCCTCCCTCATTGCGTCCACGGGCGTGTGGCTTCAGCGCGTCGGCCAGGACTGGTACGTCCTGACGGTCCTCACCGATCACGACGCCTCCCAGGTTGGCCTCGTGACGGCGCTCCAGTTCCTTCCCATCATCCTGTTCTCCGCGTGGGCGGGGGTCCTCGCGGACCGTATCCCGGGGCGCCGCCTCCTGCAGTGCACGCAGCTCGGCGTCGGCCTCGTGTCCCTCATCATCGGCATCGTCGTCCTGACGGGGACGGGCGAGCTCTGGCACCAATACATCCTGGCGTTCATCTCGGGCACGATCTCCGCCGTCGATACCCCGGCGCGCCAGGCCTTTGTGGGTGAGCTCGTGCCCCACGAGAAGATGGCGAACGCCGTTGCCCTGAACGCCACCGCCTTCCATACCGCGCGCCTCATCGGCCCAGCCTCCGCGGGCTTCTTCATTGACTGGTGGGGGATCGGCCCGGTTTTTCTTATCGATGCCGTGATGTTCATGGCCCCCGTCATCGCGCTGGCCCTCATGCGCGGCGACCAGCTCTACCCGCGCACCCTCGTGCCGCGCGCCCCGGGGCAGCTGCGAGAGTCAGTCGTCTACGTGCACAGCCGCACCGACATTCGCATCATCCTCGCGCTGATCTTTGTCGTCAGCGCCCTGGGCATGAACTTTCAGATGACGAGCGCCCTCATGGCGACGACGGTCTTCGGAAAGGCCGCCGGCTCCTTCGGCATCCTCTCCACGTTCATGGCGGTGGGGTCAATCCTCGGCTCCACGGGAGCCGCGCGCCGCACTCCCCGCCTGCGCATCATCCTCATGGGTGCTGCCTTCTACGGGACCGCCGAGATCCTCCTGGCGCTGTCGCCCTCCTACTGGTGGTTCGCGCTCCTGTCGATCCCCACGGGCTTTGGCATGCTGACGATGAACACGAGCGCCAGTGCCCTGGTCCAGACGCGCACCGATCCCGACAAGCGCGGGCGCGTCATGGCTCTGTACTCCCTCGTATTCCTGGGGGCTACGCCGATCGGATCGCCGCTTATCGGATGGGTGGGCACGACGTTTGGCGCGCGCTGGTCGATCCTGGTCGGCGGTATTGCCTCCCTCGGCATCGCGCTCATCTGCGGGGTGTGGGCGATGATCCACTGGAAGGGCCGCGTCGTGCGCCGCCCCTCGTTCCCGTGGGTGGGCATCGAGGCGGATTCCTCCGTGGACGCGCCGCGTCGCTCGGTCGGCCCGCTCTGATCGGCGCCCGGAGAGGAACTAGAGCACGCGCTCCAGGCAGTAGTCGATGCAGGCGAGGAGCGCCTCCACGTCCTCGATCTCAACGCTCGGCCACGTGCCGATGCGCAGCTGGTTGACTCCCACGCCGCGGTAAGCACCGATGTCGACGATCCCCCGCGCGCGCAGGTGGGCGGCCAGCTCGGATGCGCTCACGGCCTCGTCGATCTCGATTGTGGCGGTCACGGGGGAGCGCCAGGTCGGATTCTCGACGAAGGGGCGCGCGGCCAGGTTGGCCTCGGCCCAGTCGTAGATGAGGGACGAGGCCTGGGCGCAGTGGGCGCTCACCGCCTCCATGCCGCCACGCTCGAGGAGCCAGCGCACCTGGCGTTCCGCCATGACAATCGTCGCGAGCGCGGGAGTGTTGAGCGTTTGGTCCTTGCGCGAGTTGTCGATGGCTGCGGACAGGGACAGGAACTGCGGGACCCATCGCCCGTCGGCGCTGTCCTCGATGCGTCGGGCGCGTTCGACGGCGGCGGGGGAGAGGACCGCGATCCACAGGCCGCCGTCGGATCCGAGGGCCTTTTGGAGAGAGAAGTAGTAGGCGTCGACCTGGGGTAGGTCGACGGGTGCGGCACCCGCGATTGACGTGCCGTCCACGAGGGTGAGCGCGCCGGGAGCCTCGACTCGGTAGACGGGGGAGGTGACGCCGGTGGAGGTCTCGTTGTGGGGGTAGGCGTAGACATCAATGCCCTCTGATGTCTCGCGCGGGGACACGGTGGCGAGAAAACCGGGTGCGGCCTCGTCAATGAGGGGGGTAACCAGGTGCGGGGCGTGCGCCGCTTCGGAGGCGAATTTCGCGCCGAACGCGCCCCAGGAACCGAAGGCCGCGCGAGAGGAGATGAGGCACGCGCAGGCCACGTCCCAGAAAGCGGAGGCACCGCCGTTGCCCAGGACGATCTCGTAGTCGTCGGGGACCGACAGGAGGGTGCGTAGTCCTTCCTTCAGTGAGGCGACCACGCCTCGCACCGGCGCTGCGCGGTGTGAGGTGCCCATGAGGAGCGGAGAGGACAGTGCCTCGATCTGCGCGGCGCGCACCTTGGAGGGGCCGCAGCCGAAGCGTCCATCTGAGGGAAGGAGGGCCTGGGGGATGTCGGGGAAAGCCACCATAGCAACAGCCTAGTCTCCTCGGGTTGAGTATTTCCATCACGTTCATTAATCGAATTATCGTGAGGGGGCACACTCCGACACGCCTGTTTTTCCGCACTAACGCGTCGTTGCGCATGTCAGAAGGAAGGTGACCCTATTCTGTGTTTATTACCGCCTGATGAAGGAGGCCGACGTGGCAGACCTGATCGACACCACCGAGATGTACCTCAAGACCATCCTCGAGCTCGAGGAGGACGGGGTCACCCCCCTGCGTGCGCGCATCGTCGACCGCCTGGGGCATTCCGGCCCGACGGTTTCGCAGACGGTCGCGCGCATGGAGCGTGACGGTCTGCTGCACGTGATGGGTGATCGCCGCCTCGAGCTGACTGAGGCCGGCCGTGCGCACGCGACCGAGGTGCTGCGTAAGCATCGCCTGGCGGAGCGCCTCCTCCTCGACGTGATCGGCATGGAATGGGCGCAGGTGCACGACGAGGCGTGCCGCTGGGAGCACGTGATGAGCGACGCCGTCGAGGCGCGCCTGGAGGAGCTGCTGAGCAATACGTGCGTGGACCCCTACGGCAATCCCATGCCCGGCTGTGAGCAGATCGAGGGGGCTTATTCTGCTGAGCTCGCGGTGCGTTCGCTCGAGGCAGGTGCCCTCACGGTGGCGCGCATCGGCGAGCCGATTCAGGCGGACACGGAGCTGCTGGCTTCCTTCGATGAGCTGGGCCTGCGTCCGGGCGCTCGCGTGGGGCTCTCGGCGCACGGAGACGTCGTGCGCGTGGCCTCCCTCGACGAGGCCGGCGAGGTTCGTGGGTACCTGACGATCCCGATGGCTCTGGCCGCGCACCTTTTCGTGCGGGGTGAGTGAGCGCTGAGAAACGACGAGGCCGGGGCGACGAGCCCCGGCTTTTGTCGTGTGCGGGCTGTGTCTTGAATCGCGAAACGCGTGTGAGAGGTGAGTTTTTCCTGGGATCCCAGGACGCAAATGTCACGTTCTGGTAACGGTGAGGGTAGTCACTGTTACCAGAACGTGACATTGACCGGTCGGCCAAGGTATAGTTGACATCGGTCATCAGACCACCCGCCCATTCGGAACCCGAAGTGAGACGACGAATGGAGCGGAAATACCGTCTCACGCGGGGAACCCAGATGCGGCTCCTTGAGCCTTGGGGTGAAGCTCGCACGCCGAGCCGGACCTCCCGTCCGAACCCGACAGCTAACCTCGCAGGGAAACAGGGAGAACATGAGTGAAGACTATTAAGCCTGCTCCGCGTCACCGCATGGCACGTCGCCCGCTGACCGATTCCGTGGTCGAGGGCATGAACGTTTCCGGCGCTGCTCGTCCGATCGCTTTCGCGTCGGCTGCCGGTGTTGCGCTGACCGCGATTGCCGCTGGCGTTGCGAACGCCGCCCCGGCGACCCCTCAGTCTGAGCCGCAGAGCGCTGACCTCAACACGACGACCGTTGCCGTCGATGACGTGACCACCGTTGAGGTTCCGGACATCGAGTGGACCGCCGAAGAGGACGTAACCGCTTCCGCGACCGCCGAGGCCCCCGCGCCGGCCCCCGTCGCCGCGACCCCCGCCGCCGATCAGTCCGACTCGGCCGCCTCTCGCTCGGAGACCCGCTCCGACGCGACCTCTGACACCTCCGCCCGTCAGGCCGCCGTGAACGCAGCTGGCGGCGACATCGTCTCCGTCGCCCTCGGCCTGACCGGCATCCCCTACGTCTACGGTGGCGAGAGCCTCGGTGGCCTCGACTGCTCCGGCCTGGTCAAGTACGCGTACGCGGCTGCCGGCATCAACCTGCCGCACTCCTCGTCCGCTCAGACCGCTGGCGGCACCATCGTGTCCGACCCGCAGCCCGGCGACATCGTGTCCTACCCCGGCCACGTCGCCATCTACATCGGCGGCGGCCAGATGGTCGAGGCCACGGTGCCCGGCCGTCTCTCCCAGATCTCGCCGGTCCGCGCTGGCGCCACCTACGTGCGCTACTGAGCCTGCGATAGACAGCTAACGATCCCCGCAGCCCCCACGGGCTGCGGGGATCGTTAGTTTGTGCTCGGGTTGGGCTTTCGCGGATCGTTAAAATACGGCACAATATAAGTGACTGCCACCACGAGGAGGACATCATGAGTTCTACCGAAGTCATTCTGGTCGGTGTCGATGGCTCGACGGAGAGCCTTGCCGCCGTCAAATGGGCCGCTGATCGCGGCGCGCGCACCGGAGCGCGCATCCATTGCCTGTGTACCTACGCGCTGGCCTCGTACTCTGCTGCTGCCTTGGACGGTGGATACGCCGTCCTCGACGATGAGGCCCTGAAGGCGGGTGCCGAGCAGGTTGTCGAGGAGGCGAAGGCCCTGGCTCGCGAACGCGGAGCGACGCACGTCTCCGGCTCGACTGAGCCCGGTGACCCTGCGGGGGTCCTCATCGACTTCTCCACCGAGGTGGACATGATCGTCGTCGGTTCTCGCGGCGGCGGCGGATTCGCCGATCGCCTCCTGGGGACGGTCTCCTCCGCTCTGCCCGCCCACTCGAAGTGTCCAGTTGTCGTCGTCCCCCGCCACACCTCGGGTAAGAAGTTCACGCCCGTCGAGCGCGTCGTCGTGGGCATCGACGGCACTGATCAGCCGTCGTGCGCGCTCAAGCGCGCGATCGGCGAGGTGCGCCTGTGGGATGCGCGCCTGACCGCCGTGTCCGCCGTGCCGATCGCGGTGGGCCCGTCCGTCATGACGTGGACCCCCACGGGTGTTGATCACTCGGCTCTGCTTGCTCAGGTCCGTGAGGGCATGGACGCCGCGATCGCCGCTGCCCTGGACGGGGAGGACATGCACGTGTCCCGCCACGCCCTCGATGGCTCTGCGGCATCCCTGCTCATCGAGTTCTCCACCGCTGTCGACCTGATCGTCGTTGGCACCCGCGGGCGCGGAGGGCTTGCAGGCGTGCTCCTCGGCTCGACGTCGCAGACGGTGCTCGGTCACTCGACTTGCCCGGTCATGATTGTTCCCTCCGCCCACCTCGGGGATGCGGGCACGGCCGTGCACACCGAATGGGAGCGCCGCTAACCGCATACGGTCACGAGGCCGGGGTGCCCGCGTGGGTGCCCCGGCCTCGTGCGCGTGCGGGGCGAATATTCGCCGGGGTGAGCCTTGGCGCATGGCGATGCAGGGCGGCGGTGCGCGCACTTTGCTACAGTGGGCGCGGACAACATGTCATGCCCTCGTAGCTCAGGGGATAGAGCACCGCTCTCCTAAAGCGGGTGTCGGACGTTCGAATCGTCTCGGGGGCACAGTAGAAGGACGCCATGCGTAACGCTCGTGGGTATCTCGTGACCCTCGTAGCCGCCCGATGTCGCGCTCGCCATGATCGTCACCGTCGTCCTCGGCACCGCCGTCGCCTTCACCGCATTCCTGTGGGGCGTGGACCGCATCGGGCCCGTCAAAGCCTCGCTGATAGGGAGCCTCGAACCCGTCGCAGCGACCGCCTTTTCCGCCCTCATCATGGGGACGTCGTACACGGGCGTAGACATCGTCGGCATGGCCCTCATCGTCGGAGCCGTTGTGACCATTTCCGTTGTCGACCTCCTCCGGGCGCGCCGCGTCACACAATAGGGCGGTGCTGCCGTAGGGTTAAAACGTGGTTCCTAGTATCTTTTCGCGCCGTTCCGCCCCCGAGCCCGAGGCCACTAAGGCCTCGTCCACGTCGACGCACCCGACCACCCTCGTCGGCTCTGCGCGCGATGCGTGGCGCTCACGCCTCGACCGGGACATCGCCGCAGACTCCACGTCTGTGCCGACGCTGTCCCTGTCTGGCGCGCACCCCGGAGGTCTTGCCCAGCTCTACACGGAACACCCCGTCCGCCTGAGCCTCCTCATTCGTGAACCCATTGCCCTGGGCCGTGCCCTCGAGCGCGCCCGTTCCATCATCGCGCGCTCCGAGCAGCGCGCGTCCGCCCACGGCACAGGCCCCATCCACCTGGGAATCGGGACTGCCTCGTGGCGCAACGGAACCGACGCCGTCACAGTGCCCGCCCTGCTGCGCCCCGTGCGCCTCGTGCGCCGCGACGACGACGTTCTCGTCGCGCTCGGACGCGGCGGCCTGCTCGCCCCCGAGCTGTCTGAGGTCCTGCGCAGCCATGGCCTCGACGTGGACGGGGACACGATCCTCGCTCAGGCGAGCGGCGCACACGGGTTCTCCTCCTCCCAGGCGATGGCAGCTTTGCGCGAGGCCTGCGCCGTCCTGCCGCGCTTCGAGGTCCGTGACGACCTCGTGATCGGCCTGTTCTGCCACCCGGCGGGTGCCCTCGCCGCCAGCCTGACCGAGGACGTCACCGCCCTCGAAGACTCCCAGGTGATCCGCGCGCTCGCGGGCGACCAGGACGCGCGCAACGACTTGCGCTCCGAGGCACCGGTCCCCAACCCCGCTGACCGCGACCCGTGGGCGGAAAAGGGCGTCGGCGACCTGATTCCCTCCCAGCAGGACGCGGTCGAGGCCGCCTCCGACGGGCGCAGCGTCTTCATCGACATCCCCGCGCACAGCGACGACGCGTCGGTCGTCGCGGCGATCCTCGCGGACGCTGCCGCCACCGGTCGGTCGGTCCTGCACGTGTCGACCTTCCCGTCGCGTTCAATCGCCGCCTACACGCGCCTGGCCGATCTGGGCCTCGCCGACATCGTGGCGAATATCGACGGCTATTCCGACGCGCGTAAGACCCTGGCAGCGCGCGTGCGCGCCGCGATGGAGGACACCTCGCCCGTCGTCGACCAGGCAAGCGTTGACGAGATGCGCGCGCGCCTGCGTCAGGTGCGCTCCGCACTGGCTTCCTATGCGGCCGCGCTCCACCAGCCCTACGGCCGCTTCGGCGTGTGCGCGGCCGACGCGCTGCGTGCCCTCACCGACCTCACGAGCGGTGAGAACCCGCCCACAACCCGCGTGCGCCTGGACGAAAAGACCCTTTACGACATCGCGGTTGATCAGGGCGAGAGTGCCCGCGCCCTGCTGCGCGAGGCCCTGGCGTCCGGAACCCTCAGCGGCTCCGCATCCTCCGCGTGGGGTAACGCTGTCCTGACCTCCGACGAGCAGGCCTCCGACGTGCTGCTGCGCGTCGATCGCCTCTCTAAGAACCTGCCCGAACTGCGCGTGCACATCGCGGCCGTCGCCGGCGAGGCCGGCATCAAGCCCGCCGGCACGCTCGCCCAGTGGGACCGCCAGCTCGCCATGTTCGACGGCATCGCCGACGTCCTCGACGTCTTCCTGCCCCGCGTGTTCGAGCGCAGCGCCGCCGACATGGTGATCGCAACCGCGCCCAAGCAGTGGCGCAAGGACCACGATATTTCGATGGGCCGCTCCGAGCGCAATCGCCTCGTCAAGCAGGCACAGGACCTCGTGCGCCCGGGCGTCCACGTGCCCGACCTGCACCGTGCCCTCATTCGCGTCCAGGAGCGCCGCGACGCATGGTGCGCGGTCTGCGGCGACGACTCGTGGCCCATCCTGCCGGCAAAGATCGGCGAGATTTCGGCCCTGACGGACGCCGTGCGTGACGACCTTGACGCCATCGCCCCCGTATTCGCGGCCGAGGAGCCGGACCTGGTGGGCACCCACCTGCAGCGCCTGACGACCCTCATCGAACGCTGGGCCGGCGACACCTCCGCCGCCCGCGAGGTGCCCGCGCGCCTGCAGATGCGTGAGCGCCTGGCCGCCCGCGGCCTCGACAAACTTGCCCAGGACCTCGCCGATCGTGAGGTTGAGGACGCCGCGATCGACACCGAGCTCGACCTCGCCTGGTGGGCCTCGCTGCTGCGTGCCATGCTCGCCTCCCAGCCCGCGCTCGGCGGAGTGGACCCCGCCTCACTCGAGGACCTGGCGCGCGAGGGGCGCGAGCTCGACGAGGCCCAGGTGGCCTCGCTCATCCCACAGGCCATCACGGGCGTGCGTCGAATCCGTACGAACGCCCTGGCGGCCCGACCCAGCCAGTACGAGGAGCTGCGCGACATGCTCGCCGACGGAATGGCTCCCTCCGACCTGGACTTGCTGTCGTCGTACCCGCTGGTGCGTCACCTGCTGCCCGTCCTCATGACGGTGCCCGCGATGGTTCCGGCCCTCGCGCCGACGGGGCGTACCGTCGACGTCGTCGTCCTGGACGGCGCTGACGGCCTGCCGCTCGCCGAGCTGGCGCCGATCATCGCACGCGGCCACCAGCTGGTCGTCATCGACGATCTGACCGGCGCCTCGGAAGGCGGCGCGACCCGTGAGCTGGCGGGCGTCTTGCCGGTCGTGCGTGTCGAGCCCGGTCCGCGCCGCCTCAACGATCAGGTGGCCCTGCTGCTCGCCCGCTACGGCTACGAGCACGCCGGCATTCCCGTCCCGTGGACTGCCGCGAATGCGCCCGTGTCCGCCCGCTGGGTGGAGGCCACGGGCATGCCCGCGCCCGGTGCGCACGCGATCGAATCGACTGGTGCCGAGGTGCGCGCAGTCGTCGACGCCGTCATCGAGCACGCGGTCGAGGCTCCGGAGCGTTCCCTCGCGGTCGTTGCCCTGTCCGAGCGACACGCGCAGCGCATCCGCGAGGCCCTGGAGAGTGTGAAGGCCGACGAACCCGGCCTGGCCTCGTTCTTCGACCCCGCGACCTCGGAACCCTTCGTCGTCGTCGGGCCTGATCAGGTGGCCGGCCTGACCCGCGAATCGCTCATCCTGTCCGTCGGGTTCGCGAAGACCCCGCACGGGCGCGTCATTCATGACTTCGGCGTCCTGTCGAGCGAGGAGGGCGCGGACGCGCTCGCCGAGGTCCTGCGCGTCGTGCGCGGCGACCTGACGCTCGTCTCTTCCCTGCACAGCGAGGAGATCGACCGTGACCGCCTCGGTCACGAGGGTTCGCGTATGCTCGTCGATCTCCTGGAGATCGCCGAGGGACACGCAGGCGAGGGGATGGACGCCTGGCCTGTCCTCGCCGGTGAACCGGACCGCCTGCTCGTCGACCTCGCCGAGCACCTGTACTCGCGAGGCCTCGAGGTCGTCGCGAACGTCGGTATCCCCGGCGGCATGCGGATTCCGCTCGCGATCGGTCACCCGGAGTCTCCGGGGCGCCTGCTCCTCGCGGTGCTCACGGACGACGAGGAGTACCTGGCGGAGCCCAGCCAGCGCGTGCGCGACCGCGCCCGTCCCCGCTGGCTCGAAGCTCAGGGCTGGGCGGTCTACACCGCCCTGTCGATGCCGCTGTTCATCGACCCTGACAAGGAAGCGTCTCTTGTCGTCGATGCCGTCCTGGACGCGCTCGACAAGCTGCGCGCCACCGACGACGAGCCCGTCGTCGAGGTACCCGAGCGCATCGCCGATGACGATGCCGCAGACGAGCGCGTGGAAGAGCGCGTCGAAGAGGCTTCCTCTGATGGTGGAGCCGAGGTGGCTGACGATGCTGAGGACGCCTCCTCCCCGCGCATGCCGATGCTGGACGACGGCCTCGATGAGGAATCGAAGCGTCGCAAGAAGGCCGACGAGGACACCACCGGCATGCTGCTGGCCATCAAGCGCAAGGAGCGCGCGTCCGAGGAAAACCGTGGTCCGCGCCCCGCGATCGCCAAGGGTCTGCCGCTGGCCGCCTACTCCGATGACCAGCTCGACGAGATGGTCGCCTGGGTGCGTTCTGACGGCATCGAGCGCACCGACCTGGAGACCGCCGAAGAGCTGCGCGAGGCCCTGGGCATCACGCGACGCGGCTTCCAATCCGACGCGGTCCTGGGCAACGTCGTGCGCCGCACGAAGCCCGCGGCCTCACAGGATGCGCGCGAGCCGTCGGACGAGGACGCGGCACCCGAGGATTCCAGCGATGAGTGAACCGACGCCGCGCAAGCGTCGCCGCGTCGCCCGCTACGTGTCCGACGTGGATCGCTGCCTCATCGAGGAGGGCCTGCCGCCTTCCTGGGAGGATCGCGTGCGCCCCGAGGACACGCGCCCCGGCTCCATGGCCGACGCCCCCGACCGCGGGGATGGTGCCAACGATGCGCGGCTGCTCGAGAACGTGCCGCCGCACGCTCAGGCGCGGGCGTAGGGGCGTAGGCGCGAGTGCTGCTATCCGCAGGCTGCCCGCCAGTTCTTCGTGCGGTATCCCTGTGGCGTGGCTCGTCGCTCGACCCTGTCGTTCCCCCAATCTCGCACGTAATTCCTCGCTGACTATTTCAGGTCTTGAAATCACGTCGTTGCAATTCCAACGTTTTTTCGGGATGCTCAAAAGTGACCGGGTTGAATTACGTGCAACATTTGCGGGGAAGTATGTGCGATCGGGTACTTCAGTGGGGGAGGATCAGCGGGGGAGGATCAGCGGGGAGAGAACCCTGGGACGCCCGAGCGGTGCTCACGTGTTTATACAAAACGGCGGGGCCGATGCAATCGCATCGGCCCCGCGTTCCCTCGCAAGGGGGAAGAATCAGGCGCGGTCGCCCTTGGCGAGGGCGTCGCGGATCTCGGTGAGAAGCTTGACCTCGTCGGAGACCTCGGCCGCGGGAGCCTCGTCCTCAGCCTTCTTGCGGCGAGCATTGAGGGCGTTCATGGGCACCACGATGCAGAAGTAGATCGCGAGGGCCATGAGGAGGAAGTTGATGGCGGCGGTGATCAGCAGGCCGAACTTCACGTCGGTACCGTTCAGGGTCAGGATGAAGGCATCCGAGAAATCGGGCTTGCCGATGACGGCCGCGATCAGCGGGTTGATGATGCCGTCGACCAGGGCGTCGACGATGTTCTTGAAGGCGGCACCGATGATGACACCGACGGCGAGCTCGACGACGTTGCCGCGAGAGATGAAGTCCTTGAATCCCTTGAGCATGGTTTCTCCTGTGTTGAATGAGGCCGGCCGGGCCGGCAAGTCTGAATCGCCGAAGTGCCTCGGCGTGGCGGCTCTACGCCGCCGGGGAGCGCGCGCCGCGTCGGCGCTCGTTTACCGTTGAAAACACTAGTGGGGACTTTCGTCTTACGAACAGTGATTAGGGGGTAATCTTCATCGCACTTTTTGTAATTCGGTCAGCGACCTGCGGATTTACGCCGAAAAGTCCGCTGTGAGAGGTGTGTGACAAACGACTGTTGGCGTTGTGGTTAACAGGAAAAACCCGGGAAAAAGGCCTATCGGGCGTTTGTTGTGATCGTGCGTGTCGGCGTCACGATTGCGTCGACGGGAATGTCGTGAGGCTCCGCGGGAATTATTCCTGCCTCCAGTACCTCGTCGTCAAAAATCGCCGCAACGACCGGAACGCCGGGGGAGCGGTACATGAGCGCGCGGTCGTACCAGCCTCCGCCCTGGCCGAGACGGGTCCCGTCCGCCGATGCGGCGAGCGCAGGAATGACGATCAGATCCGCCTCCTTGAGCGACTCCGCGCCCCGCGGCTCGCCGTCCGGCTGAGCGGGGGGCCGCCCAAGCGTCACCAACGCCCGGCCCGCCTCCCACAGTCCCCAGCGCGGTTCGCCGAGGGGGGCCCCGGCCTCGTCGAGGAGGACCGGGAGGAGGGCTCGTTCAAACAGCCCGAGCGTGAGGGACATGTCGGGTTCGAGGGGGGTGGGTACGAACAGCGCGGGCAGCGCGACTCCGCCCATCGACGAGGCCAGGGCGCGGATCTGGCGAGCGATTCCTGACGCTTCGGCGCGGTCACGAACCGGGACAGGGGAGGGGTTGAATTCCGGGGTGGACGGGGCCTCGACTGTGGGTGTGCCGGCGCGCCGAGCGCGGCGCCTGCTACGAACCTCCGCGCGGAGAGTTGTTTTTGTGGCCATCGTCTCCCTTTCGGGCAGTTTCTTCGCTACTCTGTGAAGTATGTCAGATAAAAACCAGCCCGTAGTGCACGCCGTCGTTCCCTCGGCCGGTCGCGGAACCCGCTTCCTGCCCATCACGAAGTCAGTGCCCAAGGAAATGTTGCCCGTCGTCGACCGTCCCTCGATCGAGTACATCGTGCGCGAGGCCACGGATGCCGGCATCGAAGACATCCTCTTCGTGACCCGCGCCGGCAAGCAGTCGATCGAAGACTACTTCGACGCCGAACCCGGCCTCGAGGCCGACCTGGAGAAGGCCGGCAAGGAGAAGGCCCTCGAGTACGTCAACGAGTACAAGAAGTACGCGCGCGTCCACTCCGTGCGCCAGGGTCACCCCCTCGGCCTCGGCCACGCGATCCTGCAGGCCAAGTCCCACGTGGGCGACGCCCCCTGCGCCGTCCTGCTGCCCGACGACCTCATGGAGCCCGGCTCGCAGCTGCTGCGCAAGATGATCCAGGTGAGAGGCGCCCTGGGCGGCACTGTCGTCGCCCTGCTGAAAGTCACCCCCGAGCAGGCCACGGCCTACGCCTCGACCGCCGTCGAGGTCCTGCCGATCCCCGAGGGCGTCGACCTCGAAGAGGGACAGCTCATGCGCATCACCGACGTCACTGAGAAGCCCCCGCTCGAAGAGGTCAAGTCCGAGTACGCGGTCGTCGGCCGCTACCTGCTCGACCCGGCCGTGTTCACGGCCCTCGAGAACATCGAACCGGGCGCCGGCGGTGAGTATCAGCTCACAGATGGGTACGCGCGCATGATCGACCTCCCCGAAGAAGAGGGTGGAGGGTTGTACGGTGTAGTCATCGACGAGCGACGCTTCGACACCGGGGACAAACTCGGCTACCTCGAAGCTAACGTCACGCTCGCCCTTGAGGACCCGGCGCTTGGAGCGGAACTCAAGGAGTTCCTGCGCTCCAAGCTCGAGGACTAACAACTATGCGAAGCGTTGCCGACTTCTACCAGGACTGCATGGCCGTTGCCCACGCGCTACCGCCGCTCGACGTGCAGCTCGCTGACGCGGTCAGCTGCGTGCTCGCAGAGGACGTGCAGGCCCCCTTCAACCTCCCGGTCGCCGACCTGTCGGCGTGCGACGGATACGCCGTTCGCGTCCGCGACTGTGAGGGAGCCACCCTGGAGTCGCCGGTGACGCGTCCCGTCACCGAGGAGATCCGCGCCGGTGCCGTCGACCCGGCCGCCCTCGTGCCCGGCACCGCGATCCGCATCGCGTCCGGCGCGCCCATGCCCTCGGGCGCCGAGGCCGTCGTCTCCCTCGAGTTCACGGACCACGGCATCGCCCAGGTAGCCCTGCGTACCGCCCCCGCCAATGGCGAGAACATTCGCCGCCGCGCGGAGGACGTTGCGCAGGGTGACACGGTGCTGCGCTCCGGCACGCGTATCGGTGCCCGCCAGATGGCGCTCCTCGCCGGCGTGGGTCGCGACCGCGTCCTGGTTCACCCGCGCCCGCGCGTCGTCATCATCTCGATCGGCGACGAGATCGTCGAGCCCGGCGGTGAGGCTCGCCCCGGCACCGTCTTCGACGCGAACGGTCACGCCCTGTCGACGGCCGTTGCCGACGCGGGTGCGCAGACCTTCCGCGTCTCCGCCGTCCCGGATGAGCGCGCTCGCCTGCGCGAGACCATCGAGGATCAGCTGGTGCGCGCGGACCTGATCCTGACGACCGGCGGCATCTCCTACGGCAGTGGCGACACCGTGCGCGAGGTCCTCGGTGCGCTCGGCACCGTCCGCTTCGACAACGTCGCCGCCTGGCCCGGCCATATCATGGGTGTGGGCACCGTCGGCGCCGAGGACGGCCAGCCCGGTACGCCCATCGTCTGCCTGCCCGGCGACCCCGTCTCCGCCCAGGTGTGCTTCGAGGTGTTCGTCCGCCCCGCGCTGCGCCACATGCAGGGCTGGACCGCCGTCAACCGTCCCGTCGTGCGCGC
>CAUSHZ010000045.1:0-14446 GCA_963531605.1 uncultured Actinomyces sp. | reverse complement strand
GAACACGCGGATAGGTTATGAAGATATGGATAGGTTATTAACCTATCCGGATGCGGATAACCTATCCGGATCGTGACAACCTATCCGCGTAACGGATCCGCGAGCGCAGGCAAGCTTCTCCTCAACACTCCCAAGATTCCACGCCACCGCAATCTCGCATGCAATTCCCCCACGCCTCTTTCAAACATTGAAACCAGAACGTTGATATTCCGCGGTTTTCCGGCCACGTCCCGGGACGCCCTCCGGGGAATTGCATGCGAAATTTGGGGAGGCCCCTCAGCGGGACCTGCGGGTATCGCCGGGATCGACGGTGTCGACGGGTTCTATCGGGGCACGCAATCGTCGAGCGAACGCCCACCGCAATCTCGCATGCAATTCCCCCACACTTCTTTCAAACATTGAAACCAGAACGTTGATATTCCGCGGTTTTCCGGCCACGTCCCGGGACGCCCTCCGGGGAATTGCATGCGAAATTTGGGGAGGCCTCAGCGGAACCTGCGGTATCGACGGTATCGACGGGATTTGCGGGAGGATGCAAACAGAGCCGTTGCCCGCTCACCCACAGCAACACGCCCCCACAGCGGTGCCCAAAACGCAGACCACTTCGACCAAAACCAGCCAGCCAACGGCGGGCGAGGCGGCGATCAGGCGATGCCGACCGTCACCGGAGCAGGTAACCCGCTACCAGGCAATGCCGACCGTGACCGGCTCGGGCACCAGGGTCACGCCGAACTCCTCACGCACGCGCTCGCGCACCGCGCGGGCCAGGGCCTCGATGTCGGCACCGCTCGCGCCGCCGCGGTTCGTGAGGGCGAGGACATGCTTGGTGGACAGGGATGCGCGCGGCGGGTCCCCGGCCTCGGGCAGGTGGAAGCCCTTGGCACAGCCCGCGTGATCGATGAGCCAGGCGGCGCTCGTCTTGACGAGGCCCTCCCCCGCCTTGAAGCGAGGCGCGTCCTCGGGCAGGGAGGCGGCAGTGGCCTCGGGCAGGATCGGGTTGGTGAAGAAAGAACCGGCGCTCCACGTGTCGTGGTCGGCGGGGTCCAGGACCATGCCCTTGCCGCGACGCAGCTCCAGGACGGTCGAGCGCACCAGGGACGCGTCGGCGCGCTCCCCGGCCTCGACGCCGAGGCGGCGCGCCAGCTCGGCGTACATGACGGGGGCGCTCAGGGGCGAGCGCTCGAGGCGGAAGTCGACGGAGAGGACCACCCAGCGGCCGGTGGGCCCCCAGGGGCGGTCGCCCAGGCCGGGCTCGCCGACGCTGCGCTTGATCGCCGAGGATCGGTACGCAAAGCCGAGGTCGGAGGGCAGCAGGCGCACGACGATGCCCGTCAGGCGGTCGTAGGCCTCGACGCTCTCGATGGTCTCGGCCACCTCGTGGCCGTAGGCACCCACGTTCTGCACCGGGGAGGCGCCGACGGTGCCGGGAATGCCGGAGAGCGCCTCGATACCGGACAGGCCCGCAGACAGCGTCCAGGAGACGAACTCGTCCCAGACCGTGCCCGCGCCGGCGCGCACGACGACAGATCCGGCGGGGTCCTCGTGGATGATGGAGGCGACCTCGTCGAAGGGCTGCACGTCGACGACCGTGCCCTCGAAGGGGGCGTCTGACGCCAGCAGGTTCGACCCGCCGCCGACGACGAGGAGCGGGCCTCCGGCGGCGTCGGCCGCGGCGACGGCATCCACCAGGGCGTCGGTCGTAGAAACGCGCACGTAGGTAGCGATGGGTCCGCCCACGCGCAGGGTCGTCAGATCAGCAAGGGTCGTCATGCCCCTAAGCCTAGTCGCCCGGCGCTCGATCGGCCTAACCCCGCCTCGCCCCGCGAGCGCCAGGCTCCATACGACAGGCACGAGGCCGTGGCTGACCGCGCAGACCAGTTCCGCTTCGTGCAGTGCAAGGGCGTAGGGCGCGCGAACGCCCCCATCGCCACAACGAATCTCCCCACATCGAAACTGGACGCCCAATACAGCACAGTCCCAATGCATTTGTGCCCCACCGCGCCACTGGCACACCCCCAGCAACGAAGCGCGGGCGGGAGCAAAAGCTCCCGCCCGCGCACTGCCGCAACAGCGAAAGAATCAGCCTTCCACGGCGGCCTTGAACCACGTCGTGATGGACGTCGGATGCGTGATGGCGGTGCCGACGATCACGGCGAACGCGCCGGCCTCCACGGCGGCGGCCGCCTGCTCGGGCGTGTGGACGCGGCCCTCGCAGATCACGGGAACATCCGGGAACGCGGCGACGACCTCGCGCAGCAGCTCCAGGTCGGGCCCGTCGGTCTTGACGCGGTCGCCCGTGTAGCCCGCCAGGGTCGTGGACACGATGTCCACGCCGGCATCGACGGCGCGCTGGGCGTCCTCGAAGGAGCCGCAGTCAGCCATGACGAGGGTGCTATCCTCGCGCAGGGCCGCAACGGTCTGCGCAAAGCTCAGGCCGTCGAGGCGCGGGCGGCCCGTCGCGTCCAGGGCGACGATGTCGGAGCCGGCCATGACGCAGGCGCGGGCGTGGCGCAGCGAGGGGGTGATGTACACGCCCTCGTGGCCTTCCTTCCACAGGCCGATCACGGGCACGTCGACGCGGCCCTTGATCGCGGAAATGTCGGACAGGCCCTGGCAGCGGATGGCGGCGGCGCCACCGATCTCGGCGGCGCGGGCGATCTGCGCCATCGTCTCGGGGTGGCGCATGGGCTCGCCCGGGTACGCCTGGACCGAGACGATGAGCTTGCCCTTCAGGGAAGCAATGAGCGGGTGCATGGTGAACTCCTATGCGTGCAGGAAGAAGGAAACGGCTCCGAGCAGCGGCGCGTCGCCACCGAGGGAGCCAACGAGGATGGGGGTGTCGGCAACGGGCGTCATCGCAGAGGCCGCGAAGCCTTCGCGCAGGGCGTCCCACCAAATATCCCCGGAGCGGGTCATGGACCCGGAGAGGATGACGACGGCCGGGTCCACGCAGTTGACCAACGAGGCCGTGGCCTCGCCAAGCGCGAACGCGGAGCGGGAGAAGCAGGCGGCGGCCAGGGCGTTGCCGGATTCGGCGAGCTCCTGCAGGGCGCGCCCGCCGTCGACCTCGGGGTCGGACTCTCCGCGCAGAGAGTTGTACCAGGCCGTGATGCCCGAGCCGGAGCAGAAGGACTCGATGTGTCCCTTGCGGCCGCACGAGCACGTCATGTCGGGGGCGAAGTGGTGGTGGATGTGGCCCACGTGTCCGGCGATGCCGCGCGATCCGAAGGAGACCTGGCGGTCTTCGACGAGGGCGCCGCCGATGCCGGTGCCGACGGCGATCGATAGGACGGTGCGGTAGGGGCGTCCGGCGCCAAGCGTCGCCTCGCCCAGGCCGTGGGCGTGCACGTCGTTGAGGACGCGCACCTTCAGGCCGGTTGCCTCCTGAAGCTGAGCGCCGAGGTGAGTACCTCCCCAGCCGGGCATCGTGCCCGTCGCGGAGACGATGTCGCCGGTAGAGGGATCGACGACGCCGGCGCTGGCGACGGCGACACCTGACACGGAAGGGTGCGAAGCGGCCAGGGAGGCCGCGAGAGCGCAGATCCGCGAGGCCACGTCCGCTCCGCCACGCATCGCGTCGGTGGGGATCGATCCGCGCTCGGTGACCGCGTAGGTGTCACCGGCCTCGACGATGCCCCACCCGACTTTGGTGCCACCGATGTCGAGGGCAAGGAGCGTAGTCATGAGGATCCTTACGAAAAGTGCGGGGTATCAGAAAAATCGACGAGGCCGGGGCGGGGTTGCGCCCGAAGGCGGCGCATGCACGGAAGGGAATGCCCCGGCCTCGTCGACGTATCAGGAGAGCAGGCCGACCGAGCGCAGCACGGAGGCGACGTGCTCGACGTTGTCACCCTCGAGGGCGGCAACCGGGCGCGGCATCTCGGGCGAATCGAAGACGCCGAGCAGGTGCAGGGCGGCCTTGAAGGCGCCGACGCCAGCACCGAAGCCCTGCACGCCCTTCACCTGGACGATGCGCATGAGCTCCGCGAGGCGGTCCTGCTCGGTACGCACGGCCTCCCAGTCGCGTCTCTCGTAGGCCTGCCACTGGCGCACGTAGCCCTCGGGGTCCACGTTGGCCAGGCCGGGCACGGAGCCGTCCGCGCCGGACATGTAGGCGCCGTCGACGACGACCTCGTGGCCGGTGAGCAGCTGCATCGGGTGGCCGGCGGCCTCGTTGGCCAGGCACAGCCAGCGGAACGCGACGTCGTCACCGGAGGAGTCCTTGACGCCGTCGATGACGCCATCGCGGCCCAGGCGCATGAGCAGGTCGGGCGACAGCTTCGTGTGCACGCACACGGGGATGTCGTAGGCCCACAGCTCGAGGCTGGTGTTCTCCTTGAGGATGCGGAAGTGACGCTCGACCTCGGTCTCGCCGCCGAGGGCGTAGAACGGGGCGGTCGCGACGACGCCGGTGGCGCCGCCGATCTCTTCCACGGCCTTGATGTTCTCGATGACGCGCTCGGTCTCGGTGTCGATGACGCCGACGAGGAGCGGGATGCGGCCGTCGACGATGCGCACGGCTTCGCGCTGGATCTGGGCGCGGCGCTCGGCGGTCGAGAAGGCAACCTCACCGGTGGAGCCGGACACGAACAGGCCGTCGAGGCCTGCCTCGATCAGGCGGTTGATGTGACGCTCGAGTGAGGGGACGTCGAGCTCGCCGTCCTTGAGCGGAATGGCCAGGGGCGGCACGACGCCGCGGATCTTCGACGACATGATTACTTCTCTCCTTCGAGGTTGGGGTGCAGCAGCGAGGGCGCGGCGCCCAACAGCTTGCGGGTGTAGGGGTCCTCCGGGTCGGCGAGCAGCTGTGCGGCCGGCCCTTCTTCGACGACGACGCCGCGGTTCATGACCGCAATGCGGTCAGAGATGTAGCGGACAGTCTGAATGTCGTGCGAGATGAAGACCATCGCCAGGCCCAGTTCCTTCTTGAGGTCCGTGAGCAGGTTCAGGATCTGCGCTCGCACCGACACGTCGAGCGCAGAGGTGGGCTCGTCTGCGATGATCGCATCCGGGCCGATGGACAGGGCTCGGGCGATGGCCACACGCTGGCGCTGGCCACCCGAGAGCTGTCCGGGGAGCGCGTCGAGCGCGCTCGAGGGCAGGCCGACGAGCGAGATCAGTTCATGCACACGCCTGACTCGCGAGGCCGCGTCACCGATGCCGTGCACGCGCAGCGGGTCAGCGAGCTGATCGGCCACATGCATGCGGGGGTTCAGGGCCGTCGCGGGGTCCTGGAAGACCACGGAGACAACGCGACCGATCTCCCGTCGGGCGGCGGCGCTACGCTTCGTGACTTCCTGGCCGTTGAAGAACACCTGGCCGGCGCTCGGCATCTGCAGGCCGCACATGACGTTCGCGGTCGTGGACTTGCCACAGCCGGACTCGCCGACGATGCCGAGCGTCTGTCCGCGCTCGATGCGCATGTTAACGCCACGCACCGCGTGGACCTTATTGGGCTTGAACAGGGAGCCGGTACGCGAGGTGAAGGTCACCTCGACGTTCTTCAGTTCGATGATCGGGGTGTTGTCGCTCATCGCGTTTCCTCCTGACCGTTCGTTTCCAGCGCGAAGGCGTCAGCCTCCTCGCGGGGCGGCAGAGCCGCGTACACGTGCTCGGGACCGACCTCGGTGAGGACCGGGCGGATGTCCAGTCCGTAATCGGGGTGCGAGGACCGGGGGGCGAAGCGGTCGCCCACGGGGAAGTCGCGAGGCGAGGGCACCGTGCCGGGGACCTGGTGGAGTCGGCCGGAGCCGGACTCGATCGAGAGGACGGCGCCCAGCAGGCCGCGCGTGTACTCGTGGGTCGGGTGCATGAGCAGTTCCTTGGTGGGGGCCTGCTCGATGACCTGGCCGGCGTACATGACGGTGATGTGGTGCGCCACCTCGGCGACGAGCGCCAGGTCGTGGGACACGAAGATCATGGCGAAGCCGAGCTTCTCGCGCAGCTCGTTGAGCAGGTCGATGACCTGCTTCTGGACGGTGACGTCCAGGGCGGTGGTCGGCTCGTCCGCGATGATGAGCTTCGGGTCGCGGGTCAGGGCCATGGCGATGAGAACGCGCTGACGCTGACCGCCCGAGAGTTCGTGCGGGTAGGACTCGAGGGTGCGCTTGGGATCCAGGCCCACGAGCTCGAGGAGTTCCTCGGCACTGCGGGTGCCACCGCGGCTGGTCAGCTGCTTCATCTGAGCCCGAATCAGCATGGCGGGGTTCAGGGACGACAGGGCGTCCTGGTAGATCATGGCCATCTCGTGACCGAGCAGCGCGCGGCGCTCCTCGGCCGACTTCTCGAGCAGGTTCTCACCCTGGTAGAGGATTTCGCCCGAGATCTCGGCCTTGGGGTCGATGAGGCCCATGATGGTCAGGGCCGTGATCGACTTACCGCAGCCGGACTCGCCCACGAGGCCCATGGTCTCGCCGGGGCGGACCTTGAAGGACACGTGGTCGACGACGTTAACGTCGCCGTGACGGTCGAACTTGATGCACAGGTCGTTGACCTCGAGCAGCGGGGTCTTCTCCAGGTGTGCCTCGAAGCGGTCAGTGCGCTTCTCTTCGACGGACTCGAGGTCGTCGAGGCGGGCCTGCAGGGACTCGGCCTGCTCGGCGTAGGCGCGGCGCGGGTCGAGCAGGAGCTTGTCGGCCTCGCGGTCGGAGTCCTCATCGACCTGGGCGACCGCCGCCGAGGCGGGTGCCGCCACCATGGCGTCGGTGATGCCCTCGGACAGAATGTTGAGGCACAGGACCGTGATCATGATGAACAGGCCCGGGAAGAACGCGGTCCACCACTTGCCCAGCAGAACGGACAGGTTCGACGAGGCCTCGGACAGGACGTTGCCCCACGTGGCCACGGTGGTCGCCTGGAGGCCCGAACCGATGAAGGTCAGGGAGGCCTCGAGGATGATCGCATCGGCGACGAGGACGGTGGCGAACACGAGGACCGGGGCGGCCGTGTTACGCATGACGTGCCTGGTGAGGATCCAGGGGGCGCGGGCGCCGGAGACGATCACCGCACGGACGTAGTCCTCACCGTAGGCGGCCATGACGTTCGCGCGAACGATACGCGACAGCTGCGGGATGTAGACGAAGGCGATCGAGCAGATGATCACGAGGACCAGGCCGAAAGTGTTGCCGGACTTGGACAGCGTACGGCCGAAAACCAGGACGGAGACGGCCGCCATCGCGATGCCGGGCACCGCCATGATGATGTCCATGACGCGCATGATTGCTTCGGAGAAGGACTTGCGCACGACGGCCGCAACCGAGCCAATGATCGCGCCGAAGAAGAGGGCGATCAGGGTCGAGCACAGGCCGATCAGCAGCGAGAAGCGGCCGCCGTACAGGACGCGCGCGAAGATGTCACGGCCGACGTGGTCGGTTCCGAACAGGTGCTCGCCGGACGGGGCGCTCCACTTGTCGAAGATCTCATCGGGACCGTAGGGAGAAACGTAGGGCGCCAGGATCGAGACGAGGACGATGAGGGCAAGGATACCCATCGCGATCTTCGATCCGGTGGACATCGCACCGATGCGCGAGAAACGCGCGCCCTTCGCGGTGACCTTGCCGAGCTTTTCTTTCTGATTCATGCCTCACACCGACCTAATACGCGGATTGATGAGCAGGTAGAGCATGTCAACGATGATGTTGACGACGATGAACGCGATCGCGACGACGAGCGCGCCACCCTGCACCAGAGTGACCCAGTTTTCCTGGATGCCCTTGAGCAGGACCGCCTTACCCATTCCATCGATGGAGAAAATAATTTCGATAACGACCGCGCCACCCATCAGGTAGCCGATGCGCAGGCCGAGGACGGTCACGGGGGTGATGAGCGCGTTACGCAGCACGTTGCGGGCCACGACGATGCGCTTGGGGATGCCGGCGCCAACCGCGGTACGGACGTAGTCGCGGTCCAGTTCCTCAACCATTGAGGTACGCACGACTCGGGTCATCTGTCCGATGACGGGAACCGCCAGCGCGATGGCGGGGAGAAGCATCCGCAGGAACCAGCCGCTCGGATCTTCGCTGAACGCGGGCAGCGGGCCGGAGACCGGAAGCTTCTGAACAAATGCGAGGACCAGCAGCGCTGCCAGCCAGAAGGACGGGGTGCCGATGCCGATGACCGAGAACACGCGGATGACCTGGTCGGGCCAGCGGTCGCGGTACAGAGCGGCGAGAACACCGAGGGGGAAAGCGATGATAACGGCGAAGAACAGGCCGAGGAAGGTGAGCTGCAGGGTGATCGGAAGAGCCTGAGCAACCAGATCGGTCACGTGGTTGGACGTGCCAACGCCGTAGGTGCCGAGGTCACCGTGGAGCATGTTCCACAGGTAGTGACCGTACTGAACGAAGAAAGGGTCGTTGAGACCGTGTTGGACACGGTACTCTTCGAGAGCTTCGGGGGTCGCGGTCTCGCCCAGTGCCGAGTAGGCCGGGTCGATGGGAGACAGCGACATGATGAAGAAGACGAGGAAGGACACGCCGACCACCATGATCGGCAGAGCCACCAAACGTCGTCCGATGAGTCGCAGAAGGTTATTCACTGCTAGACCTCCATTTCAACGGATTTTGGCAATGAGAAAGGAGGGGTGGCGCCCGACTGTGGCGTCTGCCTCAGGGCGGGGCTCCACCCCTCCTTTCTGTGTGGTCCCTAGGGGACTTACTTAGCGCTCACACCGAGCAGCTGCAGGCCGGTGGAGGAGATCGCCTGGAATCCTTCCACCTTGGCGGGGTTGGATCCGGTGATCATGTTGCGGAACACGAGCGGGAAGATCACGGTCTTCTCGGCGAGCAGATCCTGAGCCTCGCCCCACTTGGCCTTGGCGGCGTCACCGTCGAGCTGGCCAGCTTCCTCAATGAGGGTCTGCAGCTTGTTGAAGGACTCGGGGTCCGAGACCTGCCAGCCGTCACGCTTCTTGGTCCAGACGTTGTCGCCGTTCCACCAGGAGATGATGATGCCGGGGTCGGTGCCGAAGACCGAGGGGTCGCCGGGGGCCAGAACGATGTCGTAGGTGGGGTTGTCAACGTCGGTGACGTTGGAGTAGAGGTCAGACGAAGCCATCTGGGTGTGGTTGACCTTCAGGCCCAGGGCCTCCAGGTCGGACTTGATCTGGGGAACCAGGGAGAGGACCCACGGGTGGTCCGTCGTCACCAGGTTGACCTCGAGGCCGGAGACGCCAGCGTCGCTCAGGAGCTTTGTGGCGGCAGCCTTGTCGTAGGACAGATCGGTCGAAGGCTTCTTGTAGGCGGGGTTCACCTCGGGCAGGAAGGAGGTCGCCTCAACGGCCTGGCCCTCGAGCGAGGAGCTAATCAGCTTCTGCTTGTCGATGGCCTTGAGGATCGCGCGGCGAACCTCGGGCTTGTCGAAGGGAGCCTTCTGCGTGTTGAACATCAGGAAGGGGTTGCCGTAGCCGGGCTTGGACTCAACGTTCCAGCCGGCGCCCTTAAGCTGATCCTGCGCGGAGGCGGGAACGGCTTCCATGACGTCGATGGTGCCACCGATGGCGGCGGCGAGGCGTGCGGAGTCATCCTTGAGGGACTGCCACTTGAGGGTGGCGACCTTCGCGGGCTCGTTGCCGGTGTAGTTCTCGTTCGGAACAGCGGTGATCTCGGTCGCCGTGATGTTCTCGTACTTGTAGGGGCCGGTACCGATCGGCTTGGCCTTGAGCGAGTCTTCGTCCATCGACGCGGGGACAACGCGGACGTTAACGAAACGCTCCTTCAGGTTGGCGAAGGGGTGCTTCAGCTTGATCGAGATGGTGTTGTCGTCCTTGGCTTCGACGGAGTCGACGAAGGTGAAGAACTGACGGTAGATCGACTTCTCGGAGGTCGCGCGCTCGTAGGAAGCGACGAAGTCTGCGGCGGTCACAGGGGTGCCGTCGGAGAACTTCGCGCCGTCGCGCAGCTTCACCTCGTACTCGGTGTCGGAGATCTTCTCCGGGTCACCGGCGGCCAGCGCGGGGCTGACCGAGTAGTCGGCCATGTTGAAACGGTAGAGGCCCTCAAGGACCTGCCAGTTCGCACCGATGCCGAGAGCCGAGGTGGTGATCGGACCGTAATCGGTGGTCTCGTAGGCGACACCGGCGGTGATCGTACCCTTCGGTCCGTCGGAGGCCTTCGAGCCGCCGTCGGGCGACGTGGTGCTGGACGATCCGCCGCCGCACGCGGTCAGGATCATGGCGGCAGCTGCGGTCAGTGCAGCGCCGGTTGCGAAGTGTTGACGCATTCGCATGTTCTCGCTCCTCATCTTCGAGAATTGGGACGTGCGGTTCTGTTGTTCCGCTCGCTATACTTATCCTATGTTGTCAGACAAATTAATGCAAGCGATATCACCCCCATCGTCCTCAGAAACCAATCAGAACCGATCCGTAGCGACACCGATTGACTCAAGATCCTCGGTAACGATGGATGCGATCAAGTCCTATATTTTACGACATGGATTACATCCCGGTGACCGCCTCCCCACAGAATCGGCACTATGCACCGACCTTGGCGTGTCGCGCTCCTCTGTGAGAGAAGCATTACGTCGCCTCCAGGCTCTTGACATCGTGACGGTCCGCCAGGGTTCGGGTTCCTACGTCGGCGAGATGTCCATGCAACCGCTCGTCGAGACGCTCGTTCTACGCGCCGCCCTCGACGAGATCAACGGCGCGCAGTCCCTGCACGCAATCATTGAGACGCGCCGCGCCCTCGACCTCGGGATCGCGGTCCCGCTCACCCGCGCCATGAAAGGCACGACAAACCCCCACCTGTGGGAGCTCGTCGAGGCCATGACTCAGTACGCGCACACAGGTTCTACCTACCTCGAGCAGGACATCGCGTTCCACTCCGGCCTCCTCGCCTACGTCGAGAACGAGCTCATGCACCAGCTCGTGGCCGCCATGTGGCTGGTCCACCAGAGCGTGACTCCCCAGCTGGCCGCAGCATCGCGCCAGGAAATGGAAGACACCGCCGAGGCCCACGCGGCCATCCTGCGGGCGTGCGAAGCCGGAGACGTCGAGGCATACACCGCGGCAGTCGACGCACACTACGCCCCACTCCTCGCGATCATCAAAGGTCGCTAGAGCACACAGAAAAACCCGGAGCGTTGTGGGGGCACGCGCACCGGGTTTTCTGTACCCGTTGAGAGGCGGGCCTCAACCTCCCACAGGCCGCGGTCGCGCTCGAAGACCACCACGGCCTCGTCCCCGTCGACCGTCGCGTCGCTGTACCCAAAGGTGCCCCGTCCAAAGGAGGCGACCACCTCGGAGCGCACCTCGCCCTCCCACGGCGCGCTCACACGGAGGATCTCGCCACCCACCCGCGCGTCGCGCCGTCCGGGGTGCACGAGAAGCGAACCAATCATGCGCGCGTTACAGCCCGGATCGTCGAGTTCCCACAGGCACCCACCCTCCCAGGTATGCCCGTCTCCCCACGCGAGGTAGCGCACACCTGAGCCTCGCCCCTCGAAGCCCTGGATACGGCAGTTCGCGACGAGGCGACCGTCCCACACGCTTAGCGTCGTCTCGTCGAGGAGCACTCCCCCATCGCCAACAAGAGGGGCCGCCGCGCCGACCAGACGTCCGCCACGCGCATAGACGACGCGCACGTGCGTCTCATCCCCCACGCGCACGACATAGGGCAGCGCCACGGCCCCGTCGACGGTCGCAGTGCCCCCGGACGTCGCAAACAGCGCATCGGCACCCGTGAGCTCATAGAGTTCATCCGTCATGTCCGCATAGGCGAGGTCTTCAGGACCACTCCCCCACGCCCACCAGGCACGCAGGCGCTCACCGTCGGCTCGAGAGTCCATATAGCCAACACGCCCATCCGTGGAGGCGAACGCCAGGTGCATAAGGCCGTCACCGTCCACGCAGACACACGCATCCGAAGACATGGACGGGCCTCCGGCGGGAAGCGGGCGCGGCTCAGTCCACCGCCCCGCCCCCTCGCGCGCCATCCAGCGGACGCGGTTCGGATTCGGCAGGTCCGACGCCATCGTCAGCCCGTTGAAGTCAGATCCCGTGCCCGAGGCCGGGGCAGGCCTCTCATCAAAGAACAGGACAGTGCACTCGTCCGTGAGCGTCACGAGGCCGGGGATGCGCGCCTCCCCCGCGCCCTTCGGGGCGACGATGCAGCGGGGGCTGGTGATGTCAGTCATGCACCCAGGATAACCGAGGGGCTATAGGACACGACGTGTTGCTGTGTGGCGCTGGCTGTTGCTTGTGGACCCGCGGGTTGTTTGGGTGCCGGAGGGGCTGGGTGTGCGGCCGGGCTGCGCCGTGGGCGGCGGCCCGCCCGCGAGCCGTCCGCGCCGCGAGCTTCGCTCGGCGCGTCGACTCGTTGTCCGGCCAGGCCCCGCCACCCACGGGGACCGCGGCCCGGTCTTCCGATCTCCCCGGTGCCCTCCGCACCGGTGGGGCCTTCGGGAATGTCGCTCGGCGCGTTGCCCTGAAGCCCAGCTATGGCTGCCAACCACCAATTCCGCATGCAATTCCCCCGCGACTATTTCAAATTCTGAATTCACAGCGTTGAAATCGCAACGTTTTTAGGCCTTGTTGAATCTTCACCCAATCGAATTGCATGCGAAATTTGGCTGGCGGCGGTGTCGGTGCCGCCCGCTTCGGCCATCCGCACCGCGAGCTTCGATCGGCGCGTTGACTCGTTGCCCGGCCCCGCCGCCCACGGGCACCGTGGCCCGCGTGCCCCGCAGCCCGGCCTTCCGATCTCTCCGGCACCGCGGCCAGGGCCTGCGGTCCCTCCGGTGCCCTCCATACCGGTGGCGGTGGGGGTTTTGCAGCACTAGAGGCTGGCTGTCGGCGTGTCGCCGGCGTGTCACACCTCTAATGATGCAATTCCCCCCGTTTGGTGGTGGTGAGGCAGCGATGTGAGGTGGTGTGGTGCCCACAGTGCAGACCACCTCGGTGAAAAACGGTGAAAACGGGCTGTTGTGGGCGAGGCGGTCTGCGTTTTGGGCGCAACGGTGTCAGTCGTGGTGGCCGTGCTGGCAGCCCGGCCCCTCTGCTGGCAGCATGAACCCTTCCATGCGCAGCTAAACCCTATTGGTGGCATGGTCGGCAGCCTGCCCAGGCCACCACCTATCGGGCTAGCGTGCAGGTCATCGGGCCAACATGCGAGTTAAAGTGCTCACGTGCGCAGGATGCGTTCACAGAAACAGAAGTGGGGCCTGACGGCTCGCAGGTGCCCCGACGCTCCCCATGCCTCCTCGGATACGACAGAGGCGGAACCCCGAAGGACCCCGCCCCTCGTTGCGTACGGTCGCCGCGCCGTCGGCACCGAAAAGTCACGCTACCAGCAACACGTAGAGTCCTATAACCCTCACCGAGGCGCACGCACGCAGATACAAAGAACCCCGGGGAACCTGTGTTCCTCGGGGCTTTGAGACGGAAGCCGTCAGCGGGTCTCGCGGTGCGCCGTCGACTTGTGGCAGCGCGGGCAGTACTTCGCCAGCTCGAGACGATCCGGCGTGTTACGACGGTTCTTCTTGGTGATGTAGTTGCGCTCCTTGCACTCCGAGCAGGCCAGAGTGATCTTGGGGCGAACGTCCTGGGACTTGCTTGCCACGGTTGTTTCCCTCGCTTAGTTTCGTCGCTCGCGCGACCTGTCGGATCAAAGAATTGGTAGCGGGGGCGGGGCTCGAACCCGCGACCTCACGATTATGAGTCGTGCGCTCTGACCAGCTGAGCTACCCCGCCGCCGGAAGCGGATAAATCCGCGACCGGAGCCCCGAAAGGGAATCGAACCCTTGACCTTCTCCTTACCATGGAGACGCTCTGCCTACTGAGCTATCGGGGCAACGCCGGAAAGCCTATCTCATCTCCGAGCGCCGAAGCAATCCCGAAGCCTGAGAATGACATCACAGGCGTTACTCACTGAAACCAGCGAGTGGTGGCAGGTGAGGGATTCGAACCCCCGAAGCACGAAGCGTCTGATTTACAGTCAGATCCATTTGGCCGCTTTGGTAACCTGCCGTGCGCCGCTCTCGCGGTGCCGTGAAAGAATAGCATTAAAATGATGCCGAGCGCCAATCGGAACGACAATTGGCGCAATTCCAACGAAAGGTGCACCCATGGCAGACTCCTCCTTCGACGTTGTCTCCAAGCTCGACCGCCAGGAGGTCGACAACGCTGTCAACCAGACCGCCAAGGAGATCGCCAACCGCTACGACTTCCGCGGCGTGGATGCCGCCATCTCGCTCAGCGGTGACACGATCGCGATGGAGGCAAACTCCGCCTCCCGCGTGATGGCAATCCTCGACGTCCTGCAGTCCAAGCTGATCCGCCGCGGCCTGTCACTGAAGGTTCTGGACTACAAGGACCGCGAGCCCAAGGCCTCCGGCAAGCTCTTCAAGCTCGTCTGCCCCCTCAAGGAAGGCATCCCCCAGGACACCGCGAAGAAAATCTCGAAGCTCATCCGCGAGGAAGGCCCCAAGGGCGTCAAGGCCCAGATCCAGG
>CAUSHZ010000044.1:0-14464 GCA_963531605.1 uncultured Actinomyces sp. | reverse complement strand
GGGAACGCTGCAGGTCCAGGTCGTTGATCTTCACGACGACGCCGTCGATCTCGTGTTCAAGATCATGGCGCTTTTCTCCAAGCTCAGCAATACGCTCTTCGATAGCCTCGCGGCCCGTGAGCACGTGGGTGTAGGGCGAGACGGGCAGACCCCAGTCGCGCAGCTGCTCGTACCAGCCCATCTGGGTGGTCGGCTCAGTGAAGTCCTCCCCTGCCTCGACAAAGCCGATGCCGTGGGCGACCATCGCGAGGGGGCGCTTGGCAGTCTCGGCCGGATCCTTTTGGCGCAGGGATCCGGCGGCGGCGTTGCGCGCGTTGACGAAAGTCTTTTCCCCGGCCTCGACGCGGGCCTCGTTGAAGGCGGCGAAGTCGGCGACCGGGAAGTAGACCTCGCCGCGCACCTCGATGCGGGCGGGGACGGTGCCCGTCAGGGTCTGCGGGATCGACGCGATCGTGCGCGCGTTGGCGGTGACGTCTTCGCCGACGTAGCCGTCACCTCGGGTCGCGGCGCGCACGAGGTGTCCGTTCTCGTAGAGGAGGTTGATGGACAGGCCGTCGACCTTGACCTCGATCGTCATCTCGAGGTCGGAGATGCCGGTGGCCTCGGCCATGCGGGTCTCCCAGCCGGCGAGCTCCTCGAGGGAGAACACGTCGTCGAGGGACATCATCTGGGCGAGGTGGCGCACCTCGGAGAACCCGGAGTCGACGCTGCCGCCCACGCTCATCGTGGGCGAGTCTGCGCCGCGCAGCTGCGGGTAGCGCTCCTCGATCTGTTCGACCTCGCGGTACATGCGGTCGTAGTCCGCGTCCGCGAGGGTCGGCGAATCGCGATCGTAGTAGGCGGTGCGTGCCGCGTTGATGCGGTCAACGAGGTCGTTGTAGCGGTCGCGGGTCGTCTCGAACGTGGAGTCAGCCATGGGGTCCATTCTTGCATTTGAGGGGGCTGGCGGACCGGCGGGCGTGGCGCTTGGGCGGCGGAGGTGGCCATAGCCACACGGGCGTGTGGCGCAGTTATCCACAGGCGTTTCCTGGCATCTCGGGTTATCCACAGGGCTTCTCGCACGGCTTGATCGGCCGCGAGCGCGGCGGGATCGTTGGGGCATGAAGGATTCCGGTTGCCTCGCACGATCAGCCTTGCGCGCAGACGTTCACCTGGCCTGCGTCGCGGGCCCTGACGTCGGCGTCGTGGTCGCGCCCGGCGCAGTAGGGCGCGCGGGGGATGTGCCGCTGACGTGTGCCTCCGTCGCCAGGGAGCACCTCCGTTTCTCGACTCTGGACGGTCGGGCCGTCTTGCGTGTGTCGCCTGGCGCTTCCTCCGTGCGCGTGCGCTCGCGAGTCCGGCTGTGGCGGCGATATCGGGAGGCTCGGCCGCTCCCTGCGGGTGCCCGCGTGCGCCTCGGGGAGGATGTCTTCGAGGTGCGGGCCCGGCCTCGGCGCTTGGCGTGGCCCTCGGTTTCCGGACGAGGCCGGGGATCGTTGACGGGATCTTCTCTCCTGCGGGGAGCTCCCCTGGTCTCCGTGCTCGTCATGGCCGGTTTTCTGTTGTGGAGGCTACGCTCGACCATCTCTCTACCCTCCGCGCTCGCACCGATCTGCGCGGGCGTTGTGCTGGTCGCGATCGCCGCATCGCTTGCCTTGTTGTGGCGGGCGCGCCGGCGTCGCCTGGGCTGGGATGGCGGGGCGCTCGCCCTGATCCTTGCGGGGCTTCCGGCCTCGGCCTCTCCCCCGCGGGCTGTGCGGGCTGCCGTGTGGCCGGGCCGTCCCACGCGCGTGGGTCGACGCGTGCGACTGTCGTCCTCCGCTGACAGTAGGGAGCCGGGCGAGTGCGAGGCGATCGGCATTGTCGGTGCCCACGCGTCCCAGTGCGCGCTGTGGTGCGCCGGCCAGATCGCCGCTCAGCTCGGCGGGGCGCGCGTGTGGTGGAACAGCGCCGCTCCCGTACTGATTGGGCATGCGGGTGTGGATATCCACGTCAGCGACCGCGATTCCTGCCCGCACTGCACGCGCGACGCCGCCCGCCCGACGCTCCACATCGGATACGCCTCCTCGCTGTCGCTCCTTCCGGCCTGGTGCGCGCAGGTGTGCATCACCGATGACGAGCCCGTGAGCTCGCACTGGTGGTGGACCGTCACGCGGGCAGACGCGCGCGACAGCCTGCCGACGCGGCTCGACTGGGACCCCTCCTCTGCGAGGGGACGCGGCGGCGGGCTCAGCGTGCGGATCGGACTCTCAGAGGAGGGACCCATCGACCTGGACCTGGTCGCCGACGGGCCGCACGCCCTCGTCGCCGGGTGCACCGGATCGGGCAAGTCAGAGGCACTCCTCGGGTGGCTTGCCGCTATCGCGCACTGCTACAGCCCCGAACAGGTCCGCTTCATCCTCATCGACTACAAGGGCGGGGCGACCTTCGCCCGCCTCGAGGCGCTCCCACACACCCAGGCACTCCTCACCGACCTTGACGCCGGTGCCACGACCCGAGCGCTGGACGGGATCGCGTCGATACTCCAGCGACGCGAGGAAACACTCGGGATGCTCGGCTTCCCCGACCTCGCCACGTGGGAGAGCGCTCACAAGTCCGATCCGCTCAGCGTGACCGCTCCCCCGCCTCGTCTCGTCGTCGCGATCGACGAGTTTCGCGTTCTCGCCCAGGCCCATCCCGATTCGATGGAGGTATTGCTCCGCCTCGCCGCGCAGGGACGCAGCCTCGGTTTGCATCTCATCGCGGCCACCCAACGCCCCTCGGGCGCGGTAAGCGCACAGATGCGCGCAAACATGGACATTCGGCTGTGTCTACGCTGCGTGAGCGCCTCGGACTCCACGGACATCCTCGGGGACACACGCGCCGCCTCGCTGCCGCGTATCCCCGGCCGCGCTGTTCTGGCGGACGTGGGCACGATCCAGCTGACCTACCTCGCCGATATCGCGTCGGTGGTCGAACGCTCCACCGCCACGTGGCCTCACTCGGCCACCGAACCCCTGTGGGCGCCGCCCCTGCCCGAGGCGCTGAGCTGGGAGGATGTCGACGCCGCCGCACAGCCGCTTCCCGATCACGCCCCGCAGGGGAACGAGGCCCGAGATGCACTCCCTGGTGCCTCCGTGTCTCTCGGACTGGAGGAAGGCATCACACGTCACGGCCCCATCGTCTGGGACGGAGGAAGCATCCAGATTCAGACCAGCGCGCACGAGGCACATATCGCCACGCAATGGGCGCTGTCCCTCGCGACGCGAATCGCGCGCTGTACCCGGCACCCTCTCCACGTCATCGGCGAGGAGAGCGCCGAAGGCGCGGCCTCCCAGCTGCCTGTGGACGCGCCCGGCGTCATCGACCTGCTGGAAGGCATCTGCGACCACGGGCCCGCGGTCCTGGCGCTCACGGATGCCCCGCAGCTGCGCTCCTATCTGTCTCACGTGCTTGCTGCTCCTCAGGCGGAGGCGCTGTGGACTTCACTCCTGGCCAGAGCCAGGCGCTCCGACATCATCATCGTCGCCGCCTTCGCCGGCAGGTTCACCCCGTCGAGCGCGGCATTAGGCGCATTCTCGACGCGCATCGTGCGCGCCAGGGACGCGGACGAGGCCGTCCACGCCGGGATCGCGCCCGGGGAGCTGCGCGCTCTCGGAGAGGGACAGGCGCTCATCGTGCGACCGGGAGACAAGCCGCGCCTCGCCTGTATCCCCCGGCAGTCCGTTCGCCTGCACGGCGATTACCCGGCTGCCGAGGACGATTGGCACATTCCCTCCCCGTCGCAGGTCGCAGCGTTGGTCAGAAATACACGCTCCCCCATCTTGATCGGCCCCACCTACAGCGCCCCCACCTGGGCTCGCTCACTGCCGTGGATCATCATCGGACGCAGGGACGACGCCCGGATCGTCGAGGCCATCCACGCCCATCTCGGGTGGGAAACACCAAAGATATCTGACGTAATTCCCGAAGAAGCGTGGACTCGTATCACCAGATGGGACAAGCACCGGGTCCTCGCGCTCAACCCCACACACAACGTTATTCGCGCATTAATTCAACACAGCCACACGCCCCCACTCGCCCTGGCGGCACGACGGTGGGAGTCGACCTGCGGCGTGATCAGTGAGGGTGATACCGTGACCACTGTCCAACTGACCGTAGGGTCAGTTAATACCTAAGTCCCACCTTATTTGCCGGTCGTGAGCAGACGCATAGTGACATCCCCATTTCACTGTTGACACGACCTTGCGCGACTAAGATGACCTAGCGGACACTGAAAAAGAGCACAAGAGACCCAGGCGCACAGGACGCGAGGAGCGAAAGACAGATCATGGATTGGCGCAGTAAGGCAGCATGCCTGACCGTAGACCCAGAACTTTTCTTCCCCATCGGGAACACGGGTTCGGCTATTACGCAGGTCGCCGAGGCCAAGGCCGTATGCCGTGAGTGCGAGGTCGTGAGCGTGTGCCTGCAGTGGGCAATCGACAACAACCAGGACTCCGGCGTGTGGGGCGGCATGAGTGAGGAAGAACGCCGCTCCCTCAAGCGCCGCGCCGCGCGCGCACGCCGCGCAGGCTGCTAACACGCCGCCGCGCCCGCGCGAGCCGCAGAGACGATCAAGGCCGAGGATCCGCGATGGATCCCCGGCCTCGTTCGTTGGTTATTGACACCGCCCGCGCAGGGCCCCGATCAGGCGGGGTCCAGGTTGGCGTGGAGCGTCACGAGCGTGCCGCCACCCTCGCGAGGTGCCCACTCGATCGACCCCTTCAGCTCACCGCGCACCATCTGATGCACGATCTGCGTGCCCAGGCCGCTCATGGGCGTGCCCGGCACGAAGCCCACGCCATCGTCTGCGACGGTCACCGTCATGGACGCTCCCTCGCGCTCGGCGCGCACCTCGATGAGACCGTCGCGGTCCGCAAGGCCGTGCTCGACGGAGTTCGCGACCAGCTCGTTGAGGACGGTCGCCAGGGCCTGAGCTTGATCGGCCTGAATGGTGCCAAAGCTGCCGGTCGTGATGACTTCGACGGCGTGGTCCGTGGACGCGATCGCGCCGGCCATGCGCACGATCGTGCGTGCGACCTCGTCGAAGTCGACCGACTCGTCCACGTTCTGCGACAGGGCGGCGTGCACGGTCGCGATGGCCTGCACGCGGCGCTCGGCCTCCGCGAGCGCCACCTTGACCGCCTCCTCGGAGGAGCGGCGCGACTGGAGGCGCAGCAGGGCGGACACGGTCTGCAGGTTGTTCTTGACGCGGTGGTGGATCTCGCGGATCGTCGCATCCTTCGTCATGAGCTCCTGCTCGTGGCGGTGGACCTCGGAGACGTCGCGCGTCAGGATGACGGCACCCAGGCGCTTACGCCCGTTGACGAGGGGCAGGGCGCGCATGCTGACGGTGGATGCGCGCGCGGCGATCTCGACGCGCCAGGAGGCGCGGCCCATGACGACGACCGCCATGGATTCCTCGATGAGGGTGCCATCGCCGATGACCTCGGTGATCTCCTGGGCGAGGACCTTGCCGGTCACGTGCGTGCGGATGCCGAGGCGGCGCAGGCACGACACGGCGTTGGGGGTCGCGTGCTGGACGCGGCCCTCCGCATCCAGCAGGACGGCGCCGTCGAGGACTCGCGGGACGCCGTGGGAGGTGACCTGCGGGGTCGAGTCGTAGGGGTATTCGCCGCGCGCCATCATCTGGCACAGGGTGTCGGCCGCTGCAACGGTCCACCCCTCGAACCCGAGGGAGAGTCGCGGACTCGACAGGTTGGCCTCGCGCGTGACGACGGCGATGATGCGCCCGTCGTGGCACACGGGCACGCACGTTTCCATCATCGAGTAGGTACCGGCCCAGCGGGCGGCGGGCGAGCGCACGACCTGACCGGTCTGTAGGGCGCGCCGCAGGTCGATTTCGCGGGCGGCGGGCAGGTGGAGGCCGATGATGTCGTCCACGTGAACGGTCGTCGAGGTCGCGGGGCGGCAGTGGGCGGCCGCGATGAAGCGTCCGTCGTCGGCGGGCAGCCACAGAACCAGGTCGGCGGCCGCCAGGTCGGCGAGCACCTGCCAGTCCGCGAGGAGGAGGTGCAGCCAATCGATGTCCTGCTCCGACAACGGCGTCGAAGAGGCTTCTTCAGCTAACTGCATGAGACTACGCATGCATCTACTCTAAAGGGAGAGGGGCCGCGAGGGCGGACCTTCGTTGTAAATGAGCGCCGGGACACGCTTCGGCGCCGCTTCTTTCGCAAGGAGAGCCATGCAGTTCACGCAGTCCGTTTCGTATCCCGGTACGGTCGACGAGGTCGTCGCCATGTACCTGACCCCCGCCTACCTGGAGCGACGCTTCGGCCAGTTTGTCGTGGAGGGTTCCCAGGCCGTGTCGGTGGAGGGCGAGCGCGTGGCCTTTGCGGGCACCGTGCGCCCCGAGCTGATTCCGGCGGCGGCCGCGCGCTTTGTCAAGTCCGATCTGCGTATCTCTTTCACCGAGGAGTGGGCGAGAGGCGAGGCCGGGGCGACCTCGCGCACGTCCGTGACCGTGGACGGCGCCCCGGTGTCCGTTGAGGCCACCTCCACGCTGGCTCCGGCCGATGCGGGCTGCATCCGCGACGTGACCGGCAACGTGTCGGTGCGCGTGCCGCTGCTGGGCGGTCGCATCGAGAAGGAGGCGGTGGCTCACCTGGGCCGCGTCGTGGAGCGTGAGCAGGCGCTGGCCGCCAACTGGCTGGAGGAGCATCGCTGAGCTCGCGCTACGCTCTACGAAAAACCCGCTCTCCCGGCGTTTCCCACCGGGCGGGCGGGGTCTTTTCGCGACACAATAGGTGCCATGAGTGATACACCTAAGTCTCTGTACATGCAGCGTACGGGCGTGCGTCAGTACGTCGCCCGCAACCAGGACGGCGCCGAGATCCGCATCGGTCACGGCCCCGGCCTCTTCTCCCCCGGCGACCTGCTCAAGCTCGCGATCGCGGGCTGCAACGCGATGAGCTCGGATGCCCGCATGGCGGCTCGCCTGGGCGACGATTTCGAGCAGTTCGTCGGCGTCTCCGCCGACTACGACCAGGACAACGACCGCTTCACGCACGTGGACGTCGAGCTGGTCCAGGACATGTCTGCACTGTCTGAGGAAGAGATCGAGGATCTGAAGCGTCGCGCCGATGCCGCGATCAAGCGCAACTGCACGATCGAGCACTCGGTCGTCGACCAGGCGCTGTCGGCCTCGCACACGTGGACGAACGAGCGGATCAACTGACGTGAGCGCCGTCGACCGCCAGTACGAGGACCTGCTGGCGCGCATCATGCGTGAGGGCACCCCCAAGGGTGACCGCACCGGCACGGGCACGCGCTCGATCTTCGGGGCGCAGCTGCGCTACGACCTGTCCAAGGGCTTCCCGCTGATCACGACGAAGCGCGTGCACCTCAAGTCGGTGGTCGGCGAGCTCCTGTGGTTCCTGTCGGGCTCGTCGAACGTGTCCTGGCTCCAGGACAACGGGATCCGCATCTGGAACGAGTGGGCGGACGAGGACGGCGAGCTGGGCCCGGTGTACGGCGTCCAGTGGCGTTCGTGGAACGCCGGGGACGGCCGCCACATCGACCAGATCTCCCAGGTCCTCGAGACGCTGAAGACGAACCCGGATTCGCGCCGCATGGTGGTGTCCGCGTGGAACGTCGGCGACCTGCCGCAGATGGCGCTCGAGCCCTGCCACGCGTTCTTCCAGCTGTACGTGGCTGACGGCCGCCTGTCGCTGCAGCTCTACCAGCGCAGCGCGGACATGTTCCTGGGCGTGCCCTTCAACATCGCGTCCTACTCGCTGCTCACCCACATGTTCGCCCAGCAGGCGGGCCTGGAAGTCGGCGACTTCATCTGGACGGGCGGGGACTGCCACATCTACTCCAACCACACGGAGCAGGTGAGAGAGCAGCTGAGCCGCGAGCCGTACCCGTTCCCTCGCCTGGAGCTCGCGAAGGCCCCCTCGATGTTCGAGTACTCCTTCGACGATATTTCGGTGACGGACTACCAGCATCACCCCACGATCAAGGCTCCGGTCGCGGTATGACGAAGCTGGGAGCGATTTGGGCGCAGGATTGCAACGGGATCATCGGGACGGGCACGGCCATGTCCTGGCATGTTCCCGCTGATTTCCGCCACTTCAAGGAGTCCACGATGGGCTGCCCGATCATCATGGGCCGGCGCTCGTGGGAGGCTCTCGGGCGCGCCCTGCCGGGCCGCACGAACATCGTCATCACCCGCACCCCCGGGTACGAGGCCGAGGGCGCTCTCGTCATCTCCTCCGTCGATGAAGCGCTTCAGATCGCTCGCGAGGAAACGGCGCGCACGGACGCCCCCTACATCTGGATCACGGGCGGGGCTCAGCTCTACGCGCAGACCCTTCCCCTCCTGGACGAGGCCGTGGTGACCGACCTGGAGCTGGACGTGGCCGCGAGCGCTCCCGAGGGATCGACCTTCGTATACGCGCCGCCGCTGGATCCGGCACTGTGGCGCAGGGACGAGGAACGCAGTGACGCGCAGTGGCGTGAACGCTCCGGGGACGCTCGCTGGAAGGTGAGCACCTGGGTGCAGCGCTAAGCGACGCTCCCCCCGTTTCGATACCTGTCCGGCAAGGCCCCGCGCATCGCGCGGGGCCTTCGTCGTAGGATGCACTGTGCCCTCATCACCTTTGCTGACGAATCCGACGCTGCGCGCGCTCGTGGCGATCGCGCTGTTTACGTACACGGCGCAGAACATGCTCAACGTGTCGATCGCTCCCCTGTCGCGCGCTCTGAACCTGCCCGAGTGGATCGTGGGCGCGGCCGTGTCGTTGGCGGCCGCCGCGGTGACGGCGCTCAGCCAGTTCTGGGGGCGCCGCTCGATCGCCTGGGGGCGCAGGCGCGTCATCCTGTTGGCGCTGTTCTTGGCGCTCACGGCGGGCACGCTCTTTTCGGCGGCCGTGTGGGCGCGAGCGGCCGGTTACATCGGCGCGTTCCTCGCTGCGGGGGCGATCATGGCGGCGCGCGGCCCCTTCTTTGGCGCGGCCGTCGCGGCGATCCCGCCGACGGGCCAGGCCCTCGTCGCCGAGGTGACCCCCGACGAGGCCTCGCGCGTGCGCGGCACGTCCGCGTTCTCCGGCGCGATCAACCTGTCCGTCATGATCGGCTCCCTCGTCTCCTCGGCGCTGGGCGCCTGGTGGATCTTCGGCCCCGTGCACGCCACCCCGATCTTCGTCCTCTTCGCGCTGGCCATCGCCCTCATCTGGCTGCCCCGCGACGGAGCATCGACGCGCCCGAGGAGTCGCCTGCCCCGCCTGACGGCCAGGGACACGGAACCCGAGCAGGCGGCCCCGGCCTCGTCGACGAAAACGACGGAATCGACGCAGAAAGACACCGCGAGCGGGGCGAGGGCCACCGCCGACCTGCCCCCGCGCGTACGGTGGACCGACCGGCGCATCGCCCCGTGGATCGCTTCGGTGTTCGGCATCTACTTCGCAAACGGCGTCGTTCAGATCACGATGGGTTTTCTCGTCCAGGACCGCGGCGGACTCGATCCCGCGCCCGCCGTCTCCGTGACCGCCCTCATGCTGCTGGCCAATGCTGCTGGCGCCATGCTCATGCAGCTGATCGTCGTGCCGCGCCTGGGATGGAGCCCGCGCAGACTGCTGCGCGCCGGCATGACGCTCGCCCTCGTGGCCCTCACGTGCCTGACGATCGCGCCGTCGCTGTGGGCGCTGGCCGCCTCGACGTTCGCGATGGGCGTCGCCTCGGGCATGGCCTCCCCCGGCTACTCGGCGGGCGCGTCCCTGGCGGTGAGCGCGCGCGAGCAGGGCGGCATCGCCGGCGTCATCAACGCGACCGGCGCGATCACGTGGATCGTGGCCCCCGTGAGCGCCACGGCCCTGTACGGCTGGATGCCGCTGTCGCCCTTCGCGCTGGCACTCTCACTGGTCGCGCTGTCGTGCGCGTGCGCCTGGTGGCTCCTGCACCGAGCGGACATCGGGGCACGCGCGCGCGACTAGGACGCGAGTAGGACGCGACTAGGACGAGTGCCCCACGCCTCACTGCGCGCGCGGCGCTATCCTAGAGGGGTACGTAAGCCCTACGCGAAGGAGCCACCTGTGGCACAAGAAACCCGTACCGAAACCGACTCGATGGGAGCCGTTGAGGTCCCCGCGAACCGCTACTGGGGCGCTCAGACCGAGCGTTCGCTGCACAACTTCGACATTGGACGCAACACCTTCGTGTGGGGCCGCCCGATGGTGCGCGCCCTTGGCATCCTGAAGAAGTCCGCGGCCCTGGCCAACGCCGAGCTGGGCGAGCTGCCCGCCGACATCGCGAACTACATCGCGCAGGCCGGCGACGAGGTCATCTCCGGCAAGCTCGACGACAACTTCCCGCTCGTCGTCTTCCAGACCGGTTCGGGCACGCAGTCGAACATGAATGCCAACGAGGTCATCTCCAACCGCGCCATCGAGCTCGCGGGCGGCACCATGGGCACCAAGTCCCCCGTGCACCCCAACGACCACGTGAACCGCGGCCAGTCCTCGAACGACACCTTCCCCACCGCCATGCACATCGCGGTCGTCTCCGAGCTGCACGACATGTACCCGCGCGTGCGCCAGCTGCGTGACACCCTGGACAAGAAGGCCAAGGAGTTCGACGACGTCATCATGGTGGGCCGCACCCACCTGCAGGACGCCACCCCGATCCGCCTGGGCCAGGTTATTTCCGGCTGGGTTGCTCAGATCGACTTCGCCCTCGACGGCATCGAGTACGCGGACACGCGTGCGCGCGAGCTGGCCATCGGCGGTACCGCCGTGGGCACCGGCCTGAACGCTCACCCGAAGTTCGGCGAGCTCACCGCCAAGAAGATCTCCGAGGAGACCGGCATCGAGTTCAAGCAGGCCGACAACCTGTTCGCCGCCCTGGGCGCGCACGACGCGCTGGTGCTGGTCTCGGGCGCGCTGCGCGTCCTGGCCGACGCCCTCATGAAGATCGCGAACGACGTGCGCTGGTACGCCTCCGGCCCGCGTAACGGCATCGGCGAGCTGATCATCCCCGAGAACGAGCCGGGCTCGTCCATCATGCCAGGCAAGGTCAACCCGACCCAGTGCGAGGCCATGACCATGGTCGCCACCCAGGTGTTCGGCAACGACGCGACGGTCGGCTTCGCCGGCTCGCAGGGCAACTTCCAGCTCAACGTCTTCAAGCCCGTCATGGCGTGGAACGTCCTGGAGTCCATCCGCCTGCTGGGCGACGCCTGCGTGTCCTTCGATACGCACTGCGCGTACGGCATCGAGCCCAACTACGAGAAGATCAAGCACAACCTGGACATCAACCTCATGCAGGTGACGGCCCTGAACCGCCACATCGGCTACGACAAGGCCTCGAAGATCGCGAAGAACGCGCATCACAAGGGCCTGTCGCTGCGCGAGTCCGCCCTCGAGCTGGGCTTCCTGACGGCCGAGGAGTTCGACGCGTGGGTCGTTCCCGCCGACATGACGCACCCCAGCGCCGCCGACGAGTGATCCACTCGTCGCACTGACGCTTCGGCCCCGGCCTCGTTCATTTTCGAGGTCGGGGCCGTGTCACGCTGTCGGCCGCGCCGCGCTCACTTCTTCCAGGGGGTTGCCCCGACGGTGACATCGCCAAACTGGGCGTGGAAATCCTCCCATGACATCGTGAACTCCGCGCCGACAGCAGGACCGCTAGGGGTGTTGTTTTTCCCCCACGGGTTCGCGAGCGTCACCCCGTTCTCATCGGCTCCCACAACCGTGTAGACGTGTTGGTCGGCCAATTTGATCGTTGTCGACTGCCCATCGATAGTGACGGTAATTTCGTTGTTCGGTGTTACCCAGTCGGGCAGAGCCTCAGCAACGACAGGCTTGCCGTTCCGGACAGCGTCGATCGCGGCTTGCTCCGCATCTTTCTTTCCCCAGAAGAAGTCATGGTGGAAAGAAGATGGCTGGCCGCTGATCTTTTCCATCGTATTTGTCGCGAATCTGCCCGAGACGCCACCGTGCGGGAACGCTGATTTTGTTCCTCCGGAGTGCGCTTTCACGAATGCCATTTCGAAGACTGCCGCGACGTCAATACCGCCTCCTTTGTGCTTGTTTCCACGCGCTAGCACTTCCTTCACCAGGATTGGTTCGCCGTCGTTGAGCCCCGGGAAACGCACGAGGAAACCGTCCACGACTCCATTGGCGTCCTTGTGTTCGGTGATGAGGCTGGCCAGGTATGCACGCCCCTCCGGAGTGCGATCGTAGGCCTCGAGGGAAGCAAGGAGGTGGCAGTCTCCGATGCGCCCCTGTTGCAACTCGATGAGGGACTTAGAGGAATCGCTGAGGGATGCAAAGATTGCGTCAATCTCCTCCTTCATGAGCGTACGAGTATCGCCGAGATCGGTCTCTGTTCCGTCGCTGTGTTTTTCAATATCTTCGGGCGTAAAGTACAGAGCTGCGCGTAGTTCCGCGGCAGTGACCGCGGCCTGCTCGTCGATGCCGTCACGCGCTTTGTCGTAAAGGAACGTCAGGAATGCGACGGCGGACGCATAATCAGCGTCCTCCGCTTCGCGAACATCGTCTGGGAGCGCGCAATATTTGGCCCAGAGTTCACCTGCCTGCGCACGTACGTCATTGATGATCCTCAGCTCTGCTTCGAGAACCTTCGTGTAGCGCGAGAGTGCGGCTGCTGCTTCCTCTGTACCACTCTCCCATATTGTGAGCTCGTTGTATTCCTGTTGACAGCTCGTATCGAAGGCGTCGCGTGCTTTCCCTGTCCATCCCGAGGCCAGCCCAATCGCCGACGTAAGAGCAGGTCTGCGCATGCCGATGTCTTTGGCGCGCTTTGTCAGCTCGTCATAGCACCCCTCGAGGGCCGCTACGTCGCCAGGCACTCTCGGGAACTTCGTACGAAAATCGCTCAGCATGGCGTCCTCCTTCCCCTCAGAGCTTCGCTCGGATCTCGCCGAAAATGTTTGCGTTCACGTCTTCTGCGTCTTCCGCGCTCCTCGCCGTCACTTCAACCGCGAGCGTAATAAGGCTCAGCCAGTCGACGGTCGCACGCAGACGTGATGTGTACGTGCGGGCGAATTCCGACAGGGCGGCGCTCACCATGTCGCTGCCGGTGTCGACGGAACCGCGACATTCGTCGAGTTCCACCTTCGACATATTGTCGCGCACCCCAATCAGGGCGGTGGCAGCATTTTTCAGGTCGTCTGGATTCATAGCATAGTCGCTCATTGCATCCTCCTTGATGTCTGAGGTAACGGATCATCATAAGCGATGCCCGGCTAATCACCAAAACCCGTTCGAGACTGAGAATGAGGGGATTTCAAAGGCCGTCTTTCTGGTAGCCTCGGCCAGTTTCCTCCCCTGGATCACACACGACGGCCGTCCCACAAATGTCGCACGTTATTCCCTCCGACTCCATGAGCACGACACTTAGCCCGGATGGAGGCTCCCCGCATTTCGCACGTAATTCCCCGTGCAGAATTTTGAATCTTGAAATCAGATCGTTGAAATCACGTGGTTTTCTCTCCTCACAGGGGACGAGCCCCTGCAAATTACGTGCGAAATTTTCGACGCAGGTGAGCTATTCAATGGCTGGGGATCCGCGCATGCCTCATCAACGGGCGTTAAGTACTCGATCGACTCACGGCATGATGCCCGACGTCCTGCCAGAGCCCGTGGAATCGTTTAGCCCTGGGCGCGCGCTTTCCGGCGCATCTTCAGGATCGTCGAGGCGATGATGGAGAGCAGGAAGATGTTGAAGAGGATCGCGCCCACGCTCGGGGACACAAGTGTGGCGGCAAGGCGTCCGACGGGCGCGATGGCCGCAGCGCTGGCGCCGACGATGAGGCCGATACGCAGGTCGACCATGCGGTGGCGCAGGTTGGTGACGGTACCGGCGATGCCGGTGGGAATCATGACGAGGAGGGACGTGCCGCGCGCGATCAGGTCGCCGGCACCGACGGCGAGCTCCATGCCGGGCACGATGACGGATCCGCCGCCCACGCCGACCAGGCCGGAGAGAATGCCCGCGCACAGGCCGACCAGGATCATGAGGGCGCACGAGGCCGGGGTCAGCGAGACGGTCCCCTGACGCGTGGGGACCTGCAGGTATTGGGAGACGATGACGAAGACCGTGAAGCCGATGAGGATCCAGGGCAGCACGGGCGCGGGGAGGCGCCGCAGGAGCCACACGCCGATCTGGGAGCCCGCGAGCGCGCCGACGACGAGGAGGGCGGCGCCCGCCCAGGAGACCTCGCCGTGCAGGGCGTAGGTGCCCGAGCCGACGGCGGCGGTGACGATGATGGCGGCGAGCGACGTGGCCGAGGCTCGGCGCTGATCCATGCCCAGGACGGCCATCAGGGCGGGCACGATGACGAGGCCACCTCCCACTCCAAAGAGTCCGGAGAGGAATCCAGCGCCTACGCCTGTCGCGATGACGAGGAGGATGCGACTTGGGGTAAGGGGCTGGGAGTCGGTGTTGGCCATGCTTCTACTGTAGTACTGCGTTGTTTTGC
>CAUSHZ010000043.1:0-14474 GCA_963531605.1 uncultured Actinomyces sp. | reverse complement strand
GCTGGGCGCGCGTGAAGACGTGCAGGTCGGTGGCGCGGCGCTCGTGGCCGTAGGTTTCGCGGAAGCGGTCGAGGAACGCGTCGGATGCGGTGGCCTGCACCCAGGCGATGTCGAGGGCGGGGTCGCCGACGTGCGCGCTGGTCCAGCCTCCGATGGCGAGGAGCGAGCCGCGCTTGACGGACAGACAGCGCTCCTGGATGTCGCCGTGGATGGGTGCGGAGGGGAATCTCCACAGGGATACGTCCTCGAGGGCGGCCTCCCAGCGGCTCCATAGGGCCGCGGGGATGGCGACCTCGCGGGCTGCCTCGTCGAGGAGGGCGAGGTTGCGGTCGCGGCACTCGATGGCCGTGTAGGTGGGCAGGCCGATCGAGGAGAAGACGGTCTCGGGGAGGTTGTGCAGGGCTGCGAGGGCGCGTCCGAGGGACGCGGGCAGCAGCGGATCGGTGTCGAGGTCCTCGTCCGTGGGGGCGGTGCCACCCGGGTCGCGGTGGACGTAGACGGTGCCCCCGCCGCTGGTCTTCACCTGGCCTGCGAGGCGGGGCACGTCGAAGGGGATGTAGTCGTGGTCGTGTGCCTGGCCGAGCCGGTCCAGGATGCCGGAGGTCGCTTCGAGTGCGGGTCCGGAGACCTCCTCGTGGGGGCAGGTGACGATCCAGCGGTGTCCGGCGGCGTCTTCGATGCCGGTCACGGTGGAGAGCTCGTCGCTGTAGGTGGGCGGGCGCAGGGCTGTGACGCGCATGCCGGGGACGGCTGCGGTGGCCAGGGCTGCCAGTTCGAGGGGGCTCTTGCGGGATGTCATTGCCTTAACGTATCGCGGCCGGGGCCGGTGCGCGCCTCCCCGCGCGGGTGCGAGGAGGATTGGATGGATGTGGGCTTGCTCCTTTCCGAAAAACTCTGTTACTTTCGACACATTGGCTTGGTCTGTAGCAAGGAGGCGCAGCGATGGAAGCCACGACGCGCACGCTCGCCGCACGGGTGCGTGAGGACTTAGCCGCGGGCGGAGTTGACGCGGCCCGGGACCCTCGGTCTGTGCGTTTGCTCATTCATCGCGCCATCGACCGCTTTGCGTCCGACCTGCTGCCCGCGGCCCGCGCGCAAGTCGAGGCGGATCTCATGGACGACATCTGCGGTCTCGGTCCGCTTCAGTCGCTCATGGATGATCCCTCGGTTGAGGAGATCTGGATCAACGCGGCCTCGCGCGTGTTCGTGGCCCGCTCGGGTGTCGCCGAGCTGACGAGCCTGATCCTCACCGACGAGGACGTGCGCGCCCTCGTCGAGCGTATGCTCCACCACTCCGGGCGCAGGCTTGACCTGTCCAGCCCCTTCGTGGACGCGATGCTCGCGGGAGGGGAGCGCCTCCACGTCGTCATTCCGCCCGTCACAGGATCGTCGTGGAGCGTCAACATCCGCAAGCACATCCAGCGCGCCCGCACCCTGGATGACCTGGTCGCGGTTGACATGCTCGCCCCTCCGATGAGGGATTTTTTGGCGGCCGCCGTCTCCGTGGGACTTTCCGTCCTCGTCTCGGGCGGCACGCAGGCGGGGAAGACGACGCTGCTGCGCGCGCTCGCGGGGGAGCTGCCTAGGTCGCGCCGCGTCATCTCCTGCGAGGAAGTCTTCGAGCTGGGCCTGGCCAACTGGGACCACGTCGCGATGCAGACGCGACCTGCCGGCGCGGAGGGGACGGGCGAGATTACGCTGCGTGACCTCGTGCGCGAATCGCTGCGTATGCGCCCCGAGTACCTGATCGTCGGAGAGGTTCGAGGCCCGGAAGCCCTCGACCTTCTGGTGGCCCTCAACGCGGGCGTGCCTGGCATGGCGACCGTGCACGCGAACTCGGCTCGCGAGGCGCTCGACAAGCTGTCGATCCTGCCGCTCCTGGCGGGCGAGAATGTGACGACGGGATTTGTGACCCCGACCCTGGCCTCGTCCATCGACCTCGTGTGCCACGTCGAGCGGGGCGCGGACGGGCAGCGTCACCTCGCCGAGATCATGGCGGTTCCGGGGCGCATCGAAGGAAACCGAATCGAGACTGCCACCCTCTTTCGCTTCGATGGGTGCCGGTGCGTCCGAGGCACCGGCGGCCTGGACCTGCACGATCGTTTTGCCGCCGCCGACTTTGATCTCGCGTCCCTCCTGGATTGGGGGCAGGCGTGATCGCGATCGTGTGTGGGCTCGTGTTCGGGATCGGCCTCGTCGTGGCCGTGTCCCCCTGGTTCACGCCGCCTCCGGCGTGGCGGCCGTGGGGGCCGTGGAAGCGCCTGCGCGAGGACGTGTCCCGTGCCCGCATCCCCGGCCTGACCGCCCTGCGCCTCGTCGCGCTGAGCCTCGCCATCGGAAGCCTCGTCGCGCTCGTCATCCTGGCTGTCACGGGAGCCTGGCCCGTCGCCCTCATCGTCTCCGTCGGCGTCGCGTTCCTGCCCTACGCGTGGGTCGTCTCCCGCCTCGGCGCGCACGCGAAAACCGTGAGGGCCGCATGGCCCGAGGTCATTGACGCCATGGTGTCCGGCGTGCGCGCGGGCACGGCGCTGCCCCAGGTGCTCTGTGACCTTGCCGAGGAGGGGCCCGTCCCCGTGCGCTTCGCCTTCGAGGCGTTCTCGCGGGATTACAGCGCTAACGGCCGTTTCGAGCTCGCTCTGGACGCGATGAAAGAGACGGTCGCCGACCCCGTCGCCGACCGCATCGTCGAGGCGCTGCGCATTGCTCGATCCGTGGGTGGAGCGGACCTGACTCGCCTGCTTCAAGACCTCGCCTCGCTGCTGCGCGAGGATGCGCGCGTGCGCGGAGAACTCGAGGCGCGTCAATCCTGGACGGTGGGTGCCGCCCGCCTCGGCCTCGCGGCCCCCTGGGTCGTCCTGCTCCTCCTGTCGGGAGGCGGGGCCAGTGCGAGCGTCTGGAATTCGCCGGGCGGTATCGCCGTCCTGTGCTCGGGGGCCGGCGTCTGCGTCATCGCCTACCTGATCATGAAGGCCATGGGGCGCCTGAGCACCGACCCGAGGAATCTTGGGGGCATGCGATGAACCCGTGGATCCCGCGAGCCCTCGACCTGGCCGTCGCCCTCGTTGCCGGCGCGGGCCTCGTCCTCATCCTGGCCGCCGCCCTCGCGCGCCATCCCTCCTTCGTTGACCGCGTCGCGCAGGGGCGCGTGCAGGAGCGCCCGCCCTCCGCGCTCGCCGCGTGGGTGCGCCGCGTGAGCGCATCGGCTCTGGATTCGCTCGGATCCACCAGCGAATCAGTGGCCCGCAGGCTTGACCTGGCCGGCATGAACCCGGACGTGTCCGTCTTCCGGCTGCGCCAGGCGGTCGCGGGGGTTGCAGGCCTCGTCGCCGCATGCGCCCTCGTTGCCGCGCGCCACGCCTCCTCCCTACGCGCCTCCCTCATCCCCCTGTGTGCGTGCGCGTTCGTCGGTACTCTCCTCGGGGTCGCCGGCATGGACCGCTTCCTCACCGTGCGTGCCCGCGCCAGGCAGCGTGCGATCGACGCCGCCGTGCCCGACTGCTCCGAACTCCTCGCGCTCGCGGTGGCCGCCGGCGAGTCGATCCCCGCCGCCATCGAGCGCGTCGCCGGGTGCGCGGGAGGCCCCCTCGGCGCAGAGCTGTCCCTCACTGCCGGGCACATCCGCAACGGCACGCCCTCCGTGCGTGCTCTCGCTGACCTCGTCGAGCGCACCGAATCCCCGGCCCTCACGCGCCTGAGCCGCACTCTCACCACGGCGATCGAGCGCGGCTCGCCCCTGGCCTCGGTCCTGCACGACCAGGCCCGGGACCAGCGCGAACGATCCCTCGCAGCCCTCATGGAGGAGGGTGGGCGCCGCGAAATCGCGATGCTCCTGCCCGTCGTCTTCCTCATCCTGCCCGTCACCGTCATGTTCGCCCTCTACCCGGGGCTTATTGCCCTGGATTTCACCCCATGAAGGAAGGAAACAGTCATGAAGAAACTCTTTTTCAGGAAGGCTCCCCTCGGGGAGCGCGGCGACGTGCCCGGGTGGGTCCTCATCACCCTGATGACGGCCGCGCTCGTTGTCCTCATCTGGGGCGTCGCCTCGGAGCGTCTCGTGGAGATCTTTAACCGTGCGATGGACTCGATTGCGGGCATCTGAGGAGGGGTCCGAGGTCGTCTCGACGGTCCTTGTCCAGGGCCTCGTCGTTCTCGTCATCCTCCTGCTCGTTCAGCTGGCCTTCGCTTCGTACGTGCGCACGATGGGCGTGAGCGCGGCGTCCGAGGGCGCGCGCCGTGGCGGTCTGCTCGGGGGAGACGAGGACGAGGCGCGGGCCCGCACGAGCGAACTCCTCGACTCTCTCGTGGGGGCAGCGAAGGACCGCGAAATTGCCGTGGAGCGTGAGAGCGACGCGGGCGTCGACGTCCTCACCGTCACCGTGCGCACGCGCCTGCCTCTCGTGGGCGGGCTCGGGCCGAGGTGGCTGACCGTGCGCGGGCGCGCCCTGGTGGAGGGGCCGTGAACGAGCGGGGAGACGCCAGCGTCGAATTCCTCGGGATCCTTGTCGTCGTCGTGATCCCGGTGCTCTACATCGTGCTCGCGATCGGCCAGGTGAGCGCCGGCGCCATGGCGGTGGATGCGGGGGCCCGCGAGGCCGCGCGCATCCTCGCCGAGGACCCGGAACGAACGGCCGACGCCTCCCATGCCGTGACCCTCATCGTCGAGGATTTCGGTGTGAACGCACAGCCCGAGGTGGCCGCGACGTGCGATAACTGCCAGGTGGGGCAGGGGGCTGTTGATGTGCGCGTGTCCGTGCAGGTCCCGCTGCCCTTCATGCCCTCCTGGCTCGGCGACGTCGGCGTGGGCGTCTCCTCGAGCGCCCGCGCGCCCGTGCGGGAGGTGGTCGCCCGTGAATGAAAGTGAGGAGGGGCGCGTCGGGATCCTCATGTGCGCGGGCTGCGCCTTCGTGTGCCTGCTGCTCGTCGTGTCGATCGCGCTCACCGAGGTTGCGATGCAGGACCGCCGCCTCGTGTCCTGCGCTGACGCACTGGCCAGCGCCGGGGTGTCGGGAGCCTCCGCGTCCACGGTCTTCGCGGGTGGAAACTTCGGGGTTGACGAGGAGGCGGCGAGCTCTCGCGTCGACGGTGCGCTCGCGGGGCTGTCGGACTCGACGTGCCGGGTCGGGGATGGGGTGAGTGTCTCCTGGGTCAGCGTGAGCAGCGGGGAGGTGGAGGTGGGTGTGAGAGCGCATCCGAGGGTCTCCCTCTTGCCCCCGGTGCTGCGTAACGCGGTGGTTCCTGAGCTGGTGAGGACCTCGAGCGCACGCCTGCGTGGGGTGTAGGGACCGCCCTAAAGTGACATCCGAGATGGTCACATTGTGGGATGGTGAAGGAAGGGTGGGTAAACGAAACGTAAACTTTAGGCCATGAGCAGCTTTGATACATCTCGTCTTTCCCCCGCGCTGGCCTCCGTTTTCGAATCCGTTCAGCGCCGTGATCCCGCCCAGGCCGAGTTTCACCAGGCCGTGTACGAGGTCCTCCTGACCATCGCTCCCCTCGCCGAGCGTCACCCCGAGTACGCCGACCTGGCAATCATCGACCGCATCGTCGAGCCTGAGCGCCAGCTTCAGTTCCGCGTCCCGTGGGCCGATGACAAGGGCAAGATCCATGTGAACCGCGGCTTCCGCGTTCAGTTCAACTCCGCTCTCGGCCCCTACAAGGGCGGCCTGCGCTTCCACCCCTCCGTGAACCTGTCGATCATCAAGTTCCTCGGCTTCGAGCAGATCTTCAAGAACGCCCTGACCGGCCTGCCCATGGGTGGCGCCAAGGGCGGCGCGGACTTCGACCCCAAGGGCAAGTCCGACGCCGAGGTCATGCGCTTCTGCCAGTCCTTCATGACTGAACTCTCCCGCCACATCGGCCCCGACACCGACGTGCCCGCCGGCGACATCGGCGTGGGTGGCCGCGAGATCGGCTACATGTTCGGCCAGTACAAGCGCCTGAAGAACCGTTTCGACGCGGGCGTCCTGACCGGCAAGGGTCTGACGTGGGGCGGTTCGTTTGCGCGTACTGAGGCCACCGGTTACGGCCTGGTCTACTTCGCCGCCGAGATGCTCGCCGCCAAGGGCACGAGCTTCGACGGCAAGCGCGTCGTCGTCTCCGGTTCGGGTAACGTCGCGATCTACGCGACCGAGAAGGCTCAGCAGCTGGGCGCGACCGTCGTCGCCGTCTCCGACTCCTCCGGCTACGTCGTGGACGAGGCCGGCATCGACGTCGCGCTGCTTAAGGACGTCAAGGAGGTGCGTCGTGGACGCGTCTCCGATTACGCGGCCGAGCGCCCCGGCGCCGTGTTCGTTGCCGACGGCTCCATCTGGGACGTCCCCTGTGACGTCGCCCTGCCCTGTGCGACTCAGAATGAGCTGCCCCTGTCCGGCGTCGAGGCCCTCATCAAGAACGGCGTCCAGCTGGTCGCCGAGGGCGCGAACATGCCCACCACCCCTGAGGCGATCGAGGCACTGCAGGCTGCGGGCGTCGCTTACGCCCCCGGCAAGGCCTCCAACGCGGGCGGTGTGGCCACCTCCGGCCTGGAGATGCAGCAGAACTCCGGGCGCACCCAGTGGGCCTTCGAGGAGACTGACGCGAAGCTCCACCAGATCATGGTCGACATCCACGCGAACGCCGTCGCCACCGCCGAGGAATACGGCGTCGCGGGCGACTACGTGGCCGGCGCGAACCTGGCGGGCTTCCGCAAGGTGGCCGACGCGATGGTCGCGATGGGTCTCATCTGATCCGCTATCTTTTCGGTGCCCCGGCGTCTTCCTAGGCGTCGGGGCGCCGTCGTATCTGTGGCCGATAGGGGAGTAAGCCCCGCCACCGTCGCCCCTTAGCGTTCCTCGTTGGCGGCCCGATCCGCTACCCTGGATGGGTGGCCATTGAATTTTCTGAAGAGATCCCGTCCCTGCGCACCACGATGGAGAACATCCTCGCGGTCGTGCAGCCGGACAAGCTGCGCGCGCAGATCGCCGAGCTGAATGAGAAGGCGGCCGCGCCCGACCTGTGGGACGACCCGAGCGCCGCCCAGGCTGTCACGAGTGCGCTCAGCCACCGCCAGAGCGAGCTGGACCGCGTCACGCAGATGAGTGAGCGCATCGACGACCTGGAGGCCATGGTGGACATGGCCGCCGAGGACCCGGATGAGGGCGCTGACATCCTCGCCGAGGCCGAGGCCGACCTGGAGAAGCTGCGCAAGGACCTGGGCGACCTGGAGATCCGCACGCTGCTGGACGGCGAGTACGACGAGCGCAATGCCGTCATCACGATCCGAAGCGGCGCGGGCGGCGTGGACGCCGCAGACTTCGCCGAGATCCTCCTGCGCATGTACCTGCGCTGGGCGGAGCGTCACGGCTACCCGACGAAGGTCATGGACACCTCCTACGCGGAAGAGGCCGGCCTGAAGTCGGCGACCTTCGAGGTTCAGGCACCCTACGCCTACGGCACGCTGAGCGTCGAGGCCGGCACCCACCGCCTCGTGCGCATCAGCCCCTTCGACAACCAGGGCCGCCGCCAGACGTCCTTCGCGGCCGTCGAGGTCATCCCCCTCATCGAGACGACCGACCACATCGAGATCCCCGAGTCCGAGCTCAAGGTCGACGTCTTCCGCTCCTCGGGCCCCGGCGGCCAGTCCGTGAACACGACCGACTCGGCCGTGCGCATGACCCACATCCCCACGGGCATCGTCGTGTCCATGCAGGATGAGAAGTCCCAGATCCAGAACCGTGCGGCCGCCCTGCGAGTCCTGCAGTCCCGCCTCCTCGTGCTGCGTCACGAGGAAGAGCAGGCGAAGAAGAAGGAGCTCGCCGGCGACGTCAAGGCGTCGTGGGGCGACCAGATGCGCTCCTACGTCCTCCAGCCGTATCAGATGGTCAAGGACCTGCGCACCGAGTACGAGTCCGGCAACCCCCAGTCCGTCTTCGATGGCGACATCGACGGCTTCATCAACGCCGGCATCCGTTGGCGCAAGAACGAGCAGAAGGCCGCTCAGGACTGAGCCTCCCCTTCGCGCAACCCGGCCCCGGCCTCGTCGATTCATGAACGAGGCCGGGGCCGGGGCCGTGTCAGGCACCCCCAGGTGGAGGGCTGAGCACCACACCGGCGGTTTTCCGCGTGTCGCAGCCGGGTCGTGACCCGATCGTTACCTAATCTGACAGGGACTATTGACCCCGATCGGACGGTCCCATGATTCGTTTTGAAGATGTCACCATGGTGTACACGCCAGGTGCCCAGCCCGCGCTGGACCACGTCTCGCTGGAGGTGGAACGCGAAGAATTCGTGTTCCTCGTCGGCAAGTCGGGTTCCGGCAAGTCCACGTTCCTGCAGCTCGTCATGCGCGAAATGAAGGCGACCAGCGGCAAGGTGTGGGTGCTCGGAAAGGACGTGTCCAAGCTGTCCACGTGGGCGGTTCCGAAGCTGCGCCGCCAGATCGGCACGGTCTTCCAGGACTTCCGACTGCTGCCCTCCAAGACCGTGTACGAGAACGTCGCCCTGGCCATGCAGGTCATCGGCAAGCCTCGCCACGCGATCGAGACCGCCGTCCCGGACGCCCTCGAGCTGGTGGGCCTGTCCGGCAAGGAATCGCGCCTGCCGCACGAGCTGTCCGGTGGTGAGGAACAGCGTGTCGCTATCGCGCGAGCCATGGTGAACCGCCCCGAGCTGCTGCTCGCGGACGAGCCCACCGGCAACCTTGACCCGGAGACGTCGCTGGGCATCATGCGTCTCCTTGACCGAATCAACCGCACGGGCACGACCGTCGTCATGGCTACCCACGACGCGGACATCGTCAACCAGATGCGTAAGCGCGTCATCGAGCTCGAGGCCGGCGACGTCATCCGCGATCAGAACCGCGGCGTCTACGGGGCCGGGAGGTAAGATCAGTGAAGCTTCGTTTTATTCTGTCCGAGGTCGGCAAGGGCCTGTCGCGTAACCGCGCGATGAGCGTCGCCGTCATCCTCGTGACCTTCGTGTCCCTCCTCTTCGTGGGCATCGCGGGCCTGACCCAGATGCAGGTGTCCAAGATGAAGTCGGAGTGGTACGACAAGATCGAGGTCACGATCTACATGTGCGCGATCAACGACGCGGCCGCGAACTGCAACGCGACTGAGGCGAGCGACGCGCAGATCGACGCGGTGCGCCAGAAGCTGGCCTCCGCCGAGATGGCCCCGTACGTGGCTCACGTGTACGAGGAGACGAAGGAAGAGGCGTACGAGAACTTCCAGCGTCTCAACGGCAACAACGCCCTGACCCAGTGGACCACGCCGGACATGCTCCAGTTTGCGTTCCGCATCAAGCTGGTCAACCCCGAGCAGTACTCGGTGATCAAGGAGGAATTCTCGGGGACCGCCGGCGTGTCCGAGGTACGCGACCAGCGTGAGGTCGTCGAGCCGCTCTTCCGCGTGCTGGGAGCCGCCCGCACGGCGGCCCTGGGCCTCGGCGCGATCATGGTCGTCGCGGCGATCCTGCTGATCTCGACGACGATTCGCCTGAGCGCGATGAGCCGTGAGCAAGAAACCCAAATCATGCGTTACGTGGGCGCGTCGAACCTGTTCATTCAGGCCCCCTTCATGATCGAGGGCGCGCTCGCCGCGCTGGTGGGTGCCGCCTTCGCGATTGGCACTCTGTTCGCGGGCGTGCACTTCATCGTTCAGGGGTGGATGGCCCCCGCATTTAAATGGACGAACTTTATCGGCATGGGCGAGGTCGCGATCATGACGCCGATCCTCGTCCTGGCGGCGGTGGCGCTGGCGGTTATTGCCTCGGCGTTCTCGCTCGCGAAGTACACGAAGGCGTGAGTCACATGTTCCCCTCCTCGCATCGTCCCGGTCGTCGCGCACTGCGCGCAGGTGCGCTGGCCCTCGCGATCGCCTCGTTTGCGGCGATGAGCCAGGCCCTGCCCGCGCGCGCGGACGACGAGCGCGACGCCGCCGCGAACGCGGCCGCCGAGGCCGAGGCGACGGTCAACGCCCTCCAGTCGCAGCTGGAGGGTATCGACGCGTCGCTCGCCCAGGTGTTCATCGACCTGCAGTCGCTCAACGCACAGATTCCGGTGGCCCAGGCCGCCTACGATGCCGCGACCGCGACCTACGACCAGAAGTCCCGCGAACACGCGACGATCATGGGTGAGCTGAGCGCCGCTCAGGGCGAGCAGAGCCGCATCGGTCAGTCGCTCAGCCAGGCGACCACGCAGGCCGACGACGCGCAGCGAGCGATCGCCGACCTCGTGCGTCGTAAGTACCGCGAGGGCAACGTCGACCCGGTCGCCGTCGCCTTGACTGCGGGCGGCACAGAGTCGATCACCGACCGTGCGGCGGCCGCCGATATGGCGCTGCGGACGGAGAACCAGACGATGACGGCGGCGCTGGACGTCTCCTCGTCCCAGCGCACCCAGGCCACGCGCCAGGACGCCATCACGGAGCGTATCGCCGACCTCGAGGCGAAGGCCGCGCAGGCCGAGGCCGAGGCCGAGGCTGCGAAGAGCGAGGCTGATACCAAGCTCACCGAACTCAACAACCTGAAGACGCAGGCCCAGGCGAAGCAGGCCGAGTGGGACGCGCAGAAGGGCCAGGTTCAGGCCTCGCTCGACCAGGCGGAAGCGGACTATCAGGCGCGCAGCTCGGAGCTGGCAGCCATCGATGCGGCGAACCGTGCGTCGGGCGCCTCCTACGTGTCGGCCTCGGGCTTCCGTAGTCCGCTGGATATCCCGATCGTTGTGACGAGTCCGTTTGGTATGCGTTACCACCCGGTCCTGGGCGTCATGAAGGGCCACTCGGGTACCGACATGGCCGCCGACTGTGGCACGATCATCCGCGCCGTGGCCTCGGGCTATGTCAATGCGGTGTCTTCGGACTACTCGGCGGGCAACTACGTGGATATCAACCACGGCCTCGTTGGTGGTAACTCCGTCATCACCGAGTACCTGCACATGCAGGCCCAGTACGTGTCCCCGGGCCAGTACGTGAACGCGGGCGACGCGCTGGGCGAGGTCGGCTCGACCGGCTACGCGACCGGATGCCACCTGCATTTTGGTGTCATTCAGAACGGAAGCTACGTTGAACCAATGGATTATTTGTAATCCGCGTTAGGATGGACCCTCGTAGCGATTTCGCTGCGGGGGTCTTTCCGCATGAGCGCGGAAAACGAGTCTGAAAGGAGGCAGCATGCCCAAGGAATGGAAGAAGCCCAAGCCCACGGAGGGGCAGCGCGCCAAGGCTGCCTCCGACGCGAAGAAGACGATCGCCCGTAACAAGAAGGCGCGCCACGACTACACGATCGAGGACACGTGGGAGGCCGGCCTGGCCCTCATGGGCACCGAGGTCAAGGCGCTGCGCATGGGCCGCGCGTCCCTCGTGGACGCTTGGGTTGAGATCAACGGGGGAGAGGCCTGGCTCTACGGCGCCAACATCCCCCTGTACTCGCAGGGCTCGTGGACGAACCACGCGCCTACGCGCAAGCGCAAGTTGCTGCTGCACCGCGCGGAGATTGACCGCATGCAGGACCGCGTGGCCGCGAAGGGCTACACGATCGTGCCCCTGGAGCTGTACTTCATCGGGGGCCGCGTCAAGGCCGAAATCGCCCTGGCGAAGGGCAAGCAGGAATGGGATAAGCGTCAGGCCCTGCGTGAGAAGCAGGATCAGCGCGAGGCCGAGCGGGCGATGCGCCGCTACGTGAAGCAGGCCCGCAGGTAAGGGAAAGAAGGCGACCCCGTGCGAGGTTCCGTGAGGATTTTTCGTCGTGATCTTCTGAGACTGGTGCGTGTTCCGGCCGCGTGGATTGTCATCATCGGTATGGCATTCGTGCCCGCGCTCTACGCATGGTTCAACATTGCGGGATTCTGGGATCCGTACTCACACACCTCCCACATCCGCGTTGCCGTCGCGAACGAGGACGAGGGTGCGACCAAGGACCAGATCGGCACTGTGAACGTCGGTGCGATGCTCGAGACTCAGCTGAAGGAGAACGATCGGCTGGGTTGGCACTTCGTGAGCGCCGACGAGGCGCGCGCCGAGGTGGAACGCGGAGATTCGTACGCGGCATTCGTGATCCCGGCGTCGTTTTCGCGCGACCTGACGGGCATCGTTGATGGCACGTATGTCAAGCCGAATATCCAGTATTACGTCAACGAGAAGAACAACGCGGTGGCCCCCAAGATCACGGGCGCCGGCGCGACGGCGCTCGACCGCCAGATCAACTCTGCGTTCGTCTCGACGGTGGCCGAGGTGCTCTCAGAGAAGGCGTCCGAGGCCGGGGTCAGTATCGCGAACGACGCTGACCAGAAGCGTTCGGACGTGTCCGCGTCGGTGTCCGAGGCCTCGGCGAAACTGGGGAGCGCCTCGCAGACCCTGGATGGCATGGGGGACAAGATTGACGCGGCGAAGGCCTCGGTTGCCTCGGCGCGCACGACCCTGAGCGATCTGGACGCGGCCGCCTCGGAGCTGTCGACGTCCCTGGACCAGGCGGACCAGCTGGTGAGTGACTCGCGCACCTCGCTGGCGTCCTTCTCGAGCCAGATGGGCGGGGCCCTGGACGGCCTGTCATCGAATGCGGCGAGTGCCCTGGCGGGCGTGTCCGCGAACGCGGGAACCCTCGACGGTGCCGTGCAGGGTGCGTCCGGGCGCGTGGGTGGTCTGCTCACCGAGGGAACGTCGATCAACGACTCGGTGGGGGACGTGCTCGCGGAGCTGAACGCTGCGGGGATCGGGAACCTGCCCGCGGCGGGCACGGCGCTGACCGACCTGACGAACCAGAACGCCGCGCTGTCGACGGCCCTGGGTGACCTGACGACCCTCAACTCCGACCTGTCGGTCACGTCCACGTCGATTGCGGACGCGCTGACGAAAGCCTCTGACGCGTCCGCGGCCGTGTCGAGCGCGGTCACGAATGCGCGCAGTGGGGTGTCCTCTCAGCTGCCCGCGATCTCCTCGGCGCTCGACGACTTCTCGAGTGCGTCCTCATCGATGCGCGGCTCTCTGGACACGCTGCGCAGTCAGCGCGACCAGGTGTCGGGCCTGCTCGACCAGCTCGATTCCCTCCTGGATGGGGCGAAGACGGCGACCCAGACGAGCGCCACGAACGTCGCTGCCATTAAGATCGACCTCGACTCGGTGGCGACGGATATTTCGTCGCTGTCCTCGTCGAATACGCTGCGTGACCTCGCGGACTCCCTGGGGGTCAACGCCGAATCGATCGCCTCTTTCATGGCCTCGCCGACGCAGATCGAGACGAAGGCCGTGTACCCCGTGGCGGCCTACGGCTCGGCGATGGCTCCGCTGTTTACGAACCTGGCCCTGTGGATCGGCGCGTTTTCGCTCGTCCTCCTCCTCAAGCTCGACGTGGATGAAGATGGCATCGGCCCGACCTCGTCGGCCGCCAAGTACATGGGCCGGTGGATGCTGCTCGCCTTCTTCGGGGTCATCCAGGCGCTGGTCGTGTCGACCGGTGTCCTTGTCATCGGCGTGCAGACGGTGTCCCGACTGGGTTTCGTGGGGACGTCGATGGTGATCTCGCTGGTGTTCGTGTCGATCGTCTACATGCTCTCGACGTGCTTCCAGCACATCGGCAAGGGCCTGTGCGTCATCATCATGGTCGTGCAGATTCCGGGCTCGGCCGGCTTGTATCCGGTCGAGATGCTGCCCTCCTTCTTCCGATTCCTGCATCCGCTGTTCCCCTTCACGTATGGCGTTAATGCGCTGCGTGAACTCGTCGGGGGATTCTACGGGCATACCTACCTCTCCTGCCTGGCGGTTCTCGGTGCCGAGGCGCTGGTCGCCTTCGCGATTGGCCTGGCGCTGCGCCCGTTCTTGGTGAACCTGAACGCGATGATCACGCGCGACCTGGCGTCTTCTGGTCTCTTCCTGTCCGAGGCGACGCGCGTTCCTTCGAATCGCTACCGCCTCACCCAGATCGTGGCGGCCCTGGCGGACCACGAGGGCTTCCAGCGCTCGGTGAGTTCGCGTGCCGCGCGCTTCGAGCGCCGATACCCGAGGATCCGCCGCGTGGCTATCGTCCTCGGCGTCGTCGTGCCCGTGGCGCTAGCCGTCCTGTCGGTCGCGAACGTCGCGGAGGTGCCGATCGTGCTGGGCGCGTGGATCGTGTGGGTCCTCCTCGTCATCACTTTCCTGATTGGCCTGCAGTACCTGCGCGAGGCCTTGGCGCGTCAGCAGCTCCTCGGCGCTATGGATGAGGGGGACGTGCGCTCGCTGCTCACCCGCCGCGTGCAGGGTGCGCGCTCGCGCATCGCGCTGGGGGCGGCCGCCGTGGGCGCGTCGATCTCGTCGGCGCTGGCCTCCTCCCTCGGTGAACGCGGGGGCAAGGACACGGACGAGGCCGACCCCGGCCTCGGAGATGAGGACCCTGAAGGCGATACGCCGGAGGCGGCGAAGGGAGAGCAGCAGTGAAGACCATCTGGGCCATCTACCGCGCCGACCTGCGTCGCGCGCATCGTTCCCTGATCGCCAGCGTCGTCGTCTTCGGCCTGGTTGTTATCC
>CAUSHZ010000042.1:0-15320 GCA_963531605.1 uncultured Actinomyces sp. | reverse complement strand
TGCGGCGGGGACGTGTTTCGTCGAGGCCCCACGAGGGCAGGGTGGACCTCGTGTAACCGTGCGTGCGGGCGACGCGCTGGGCTCGTTCGAGGGCGCGGATGACGAACTCGTCGGCGTCGGCTTCTTCGCCCGGGGCAGCCGGGCCGCTCAGCTCGTCGGCGGCCGCCTCCTCGCGTTCACTCATGGTCGGGTCCGTCGATGACGGTGCCGCGCTCGGGGTCGAGGCGCACGTGCAGGGCGTGGTGGTCGAGGGAGGGCGGCAGGTCGCCGGCGACCGCGCAGGTGACGATGATCTGTTCGGCCTTCGAGGCCAGGGCCGCGAGGCCTTCACGGCGCGAGGAGTCGAGCTCGGCGAAGACGTCGTCGAGGATGAGGATCGGGGTGTCGCCGTCGTCGCTGAGCAGCTCGAAGGCGCCCAGGCGCAGCGCGAGGGCCACCGACCATGATTCGCCGTGGGAGGCGTAGCCCTTGACGGGCATTGCGCCGAGGCTGAGGGTCAGGTCGTCGCGGTGCGCGCCGACGAGGTTGACGCCGCGCTCGGTTTCCTTGTCTCGTACCGACGCGAGGGCGACGAGCATACGTTCGGTCTGGGCCTCCACGTCGGTGAGGTCCGCGCTGGCCGGGTTGCCCGGGTCGGTGCCGATGACGCGGTCGACCGAGGCGTCGAAGGCGAGGCGCAGGTGACGCGGCGAGTCGGCCACGTCGTCGTAGGATCGGGCGGCCGGCTCTTCCAGGCGCGATGCGATGGATGCGCGCATGGCCGTGATGCGCGCCGACAGAGCGGCGAACTGCTGGTCCCAGATCTCGAGGGTCGACAGGTCGGGGGAGGAGCCGCGGCGGAGCGAGGCCTGGGCCGCCTTCATGAGCGCCGCACGCTGGCGCGCGACCCGGTCGAAGTCGGAGCGCACGGAGGCATGGATGGGGGAGAGCTGCGTAGCCAGGTCGTCCAGGAAGGACCGGCGCACCGACGGGTCGCCACGAACAAGCGAAAGATCCTCGGGGGCAAACACGACGGTGCGCACGATGCCCAGAATCTCGCGCGGCCTCACCTGCGCGCGGTTGATGCGCGCCCGGTTCGCCTTGCCGCGCACGATCTCCAGCTCGATGACCTGCTCGCGGCCCGAGGCCACGACCCGCGCGCGGATGACGGCACCACCCGGGGCGGCCTCGTCCTCGTCGATGGGGATTCGCACGAGGGCACCCTCCGCGCCGACCCTGTGCGACGAAAAGGTGGACAGGTAGGCGAGCGCCTCGACGAGGTTCGTCTTTCCCTGGCCGTTCGCGCCCACGAGGACCGTGGGGCCCTCGGGCAGCTCGACGACCCCGTGCTTCCAGGAGCGGAAGTCGTCGAGGGCCAGGTGGGAGACGCGCACGTCAGATGCCGAAGCGGATGGGCATCAGCAGGTAGCGGAACTGCGTGACCTCGCCCTCGTCGGCCTTCTTCTGGCCCGTGATGACGGCCGGCTTCGTGGGGTGGGTGAAGCCGAAGCGCACGTAGTCGGTGTCCAGGACCTGCAGGCCGTCGATGAGGAACTGCGGGTTGAACGCGGTGGAAATGTCGTCGCCGTGCAGGGTCGCCTCGATGGCTTCGGAGGCCTGGGCGTTGTCACCCTGGCCGGCCTCGAGGACCAGCTGGCCCTCGGTGAAGGCCAGGCGCACGGAGGTCTTGCGCTCGGCGACCAGCGACATACGCTTGACGGCCTCGAGCAGGGCGTGGCGATCGACGACGGCCTGGATCGGCGTGGTGTCGGGGAAGAGGCGACGCACGGCGGGGTAGTCGCCGTCCATGAGCGTCGAGGTGGTGCGGCGTCCCTGGGCGGTGAAGCCGATGAGGGACGAGGCGCCGGGCTGGGACTCGCCGGACAGGCCGACCTCGACCTTGGCGCCCGAGGTCATCGACTTGGCGACGTCCTGGAGGATGCGGGCCTTGACCAGGGCGACCTCTTCGATCGAGGTGTCGGTGGGCTCCCAATCGAGCTCGCGCATCGCGAGGCGGTAGCGGTCGGTGGCCAGCAGCGTGATCGCCGGGCCGTTGATCTCGATGCGCACGCCCGTCAGCAGGGGCAGCGTGTCGTCGCGCGACGCGGCGATCGACACCTGGGACACGGCCTGCGACAGCGTCGAGGAATCAATCGCGCCGATGCCCGTCGGCTGCGCGGGCAGCAGGGGGTACTCGTCGAGGGGCATGACCGCGAGCGTGAAGTGCGAGGAGCCGCAGACCAGGTTCACCTTCTGGCCATCGAGCTCGACGGAGACGGGTTTAGAGGGCAGTGACTTGGAGATGTCGGCCAGCAGACGACCCGACACCAGGACCTCGCCGGCCTCGTCGACGGTCGCGGGGATATGCGAGTTCGCGGACACCTCGTAGTCGAAGGAAGACAGGGTCAGCTCGTCGCCTTCAGCCTTGATGCGCACGCCGGCCAGAATCGGCGATGCCGGACGCACGGGGAGCGCGCGGGCGGTCCACGACACGGCTTCGGCCAGAACATCGCGGGCGACGGTGAACTTCATAGCTGCCTCCAAAACACAAAACGGATCGGACACTACTTTACCCACAAGTGTGCCCACGTGGGGCAGGAAATTTGCCTCGCGCGCGCCATCGCGCGGCGCCGGCGGCACCGTTGTTGTACGGAGGCCTGTGAAAAAAACTTTGTCATTTGACTTTCCTTCCATCATAAGGGCTGTGAGTTCTGTGGATAACTCCCTTATGCGGCGGAATTTCAGTCAAATCTCTGTGATGTCATTCTGGGACGAGGCTGTGGATTCGTCACGCCCACCTGTGCACGAAGCAAATGACAACTTTTTGAGATCCACAGGCGAGGCCCTTTTCTCCACAGCGTGAGCGTATTCGTCCACCAGCTGTGCACAACTCCTGTGAATCTCGCGCGGGTGCCGACTTATCTCAGCGCCCGCGCAATTTTCACGACTCCCTGGCCTTCTGCTTGATCCTGTTTGTAAGCTCCGACACGTGGTTGAAAGTCTCGCGCTTTTCTTTCATGAGCTTCGAGATCTTCTTGTTCGCGTGCATGACCGTCGTATGGTCGCGTCCGAAGGCCTGTCCGATCTTGGGCAGCGACAGGTCAGTGAGTTCGCGGCACAGATACATGGCGATCTGGCGGGCCTCGACGACGTTGTGGCTGCGTTCCGACGAACCCATCTGCTCGATCGTCACGCCGAAGTAAACGGCGCACTGGCTCATGATGAGGCTGACGGTGATCTCGTTGTCGTCCGGGTTGGATACGAAATCCTTGAGCATCATCTGCGCGAGGTTCAAGTCGATGCGCTCCTGGTACAGCGACGCCCACGCGCCGATGCGCACGAGAGCACCCTCCAGCTCACGGATGTTGGAGGAGATACGCGAGGCCACGTACTCAAACACCTCGGGGGTGACCTCGAGGCCTTCGGCGTCCGCCTTCTTATGCAGGATCGCGATGCGGGTCTCCAGGTCCGGCGGCTGAACGTCCACGAGCAGGCCCGAGGAGAAGCGCGAGCGCATGCGGTCCTCGAAGCCCTTGAGCTGGGCGGGGGGCAGGTCGGAGGTCAGGACGATCTGCTTGTTGGCGCTGTGCAGCGCATTAAAGGTATGGAAGAAGCCTTCGACCGTCTGTTCCTTGTCGCCGATGAACTGGATGTCGTCGATGAGGAGGATGTCGAGCTCGCGGTAGCGGCGGTGGAAGGCCTCGACCTGGGAGTTATCCGTCTTATTGAGGCGAATCGCGTTGATGAACTCGTTCGTGAACTCTTCGGAGTTGACGTAGCGGACCTTCAGGTGGGGCATCATCGACAGCGCGTTGTGGCCGATGGCCTGGAGCAGGTGCGTCTTACCCAGTCCGGAATCGCCATAGATAAAGAGGGGATTGAAGGCGGTGCCCGGGGTTTCCGAGGCGGCCAGGGCGGCGGCGTGCGCGAAACGGTTCGACGGGCCGATGACGAAGGTGTCGAAGGTGAACTTCGGGTTGAGGTGGGTCGGGCCGGAGTCGGTGGGCGCGGTGACGAGTGCGGGGGAGTGGTGCTCCTCGTCCACATCCATCGACGAGGCCGGGGCGGGTGCGGGTGCGGGCGCGGCGGGGGCCTGCTCCTCCTCTTCCTCTTCGTCCGTGAGGACCTCGAGCGTGGGATCGACAGTGATGGCGATGCGGACGGTGCGGCCCAGGTGCACGGACAGGGCGGTTGTCAGCTTCGACTGCGCCTTGTCTTCGATCCACTGCTTGGTGAAATCGTTGGGGACGGCGAGCAGAATCGTGCCTTCGATGTCGCCGAGGGGGCGAGCGGAGCGCAGCATCGACGTGGCGACGGGCCCCAGCTCGTCGGTGGGGACTGCGTCCAGGGCCGCAGCCCACGCGCGTGTGAGGGAATCCGACTCCACGGCAACCTCCGGTCACAAATATTGGTGAGTTCGGTCACGACTTCTCGGTGATGTGCGTGACGCTCGTACATTGTCGCAGTGTAGCCCGCGCACATGTTATGCACAGACTGGGGATGAAGCTGTGGAGAACTATCACAGAATCACAGCTCTGTAGTTACAACTTCGGGTCCGCACCAGCGTGCGGAAAGCAAAAATACACACAGCCTGTGGATAACTCCCATCATCCACCCTCTGTGGACGGATGAGATCCACAGTGATTTGCACAGCTGTGGATACTGTGTGTGACGCGGTGGGTAACGCAGCCGCGTTGACGTGTGGCTCCAATCCGCTTAGTCTTGGTCTTTGTTTGCGCCCATTTCGGGCGTGCGTCCCCGCTATCGCGCCCCCGTGTGTCGATAGCCCAACCGATACCGAGTGGGAAACCACTCCCCGCCGAGGAGAATTGCCGTGACCACCAAGCGGACCTTCCAGCCCAACAACCGTCGTCGTTCCAAGACGCACGGCTTCCGTCTGCGCATGTCGACCCGCGCCGGCCGCGCCATTCTGGCTGCCCGCCGCCGCAAGGGCCGCGCCAAGCTGTCCGCCTGAGACACCCCGGTGCTGCCGCGCGCGCACCGCATGGTTGACCCAGCGGACTTCACCGCCGCGATCCGACAAGGAACGCGTGCAGGAGATCCGCTGGTCGTCGTCCACGTCCGAGCCGACGAGGAACGCAACAGTCGCCTCGTCGGTTTCGTCGTACCCAAGCGGGAAATCAAGCGCGCCAACGGACGCAATCGCGTCAAGCGGCAGCTGCGCCACCTCATGCGCGAAAGGATTGCCGACCTCCCCGAAGGAGCACGGGTCGTCGTGCGGGCCTCACATAAGGCCCTCGGCGTCCCCTCCAAGGAACTCGGCGAACACCTCGACCGCGTGATGGCGCGAGCGTGGCGCAAGTGGGACGCACGATGAACACGGCGGGCCGGGCGCTTCGCGCTCTCGTGTCCGCACCCATCGTCGCCTACCAGCGCTACATCTCCCCGGCCCTCGGCCCCCGGTGTCGATACGCCCCCAGCTGCTCCACCTACGCGCTCCAAGCGGTCCGTGTCCACGGGCCCATCAAAGGGATCATCCTCGCCTCCTGGCGGCTCCTGCGATGCAACCCCTGGAGCCACGGCGGAGTAGACCACGTACCAGAGCGTGGACGCTGGGAGCCCGACCCCTGGATCCCACCCGAGGATTGGGCTGGGCACGACAACTGGGAACGTCCCGCCCCCATGGGACTGGACCCGGAACACGACTTGACCGAGTAACCTGCCACGGCCTCGGGAATATAAGGAACAACGAAACAGCGGCGCTCCCGCGCCACGGCGAAAGCGAAAACTATGCTCGACGCAATCCTCCACCCCTTCGCGTGGGCGATCTCCTACGTGTGGGTCTGGATCCACAACCTCCTCGTGCTGCTCGGAATGTCCTCCGGCTCCGGCATGGCGTGGGTCCTGTCCATCGTGCTGCTCACCATCCTGGTGCGCATCGCCATCATCCCGCTGTTCCTCAAGCAGATCCGCTCCTCGCGCGCCATGCAGGCCATCCAGCCCGAAATGCGCAAGATCCAGGAGAAATACAAGGGCAAGAAGGACCAGGTCAGCCGTCAGAAGATGATGGAAGAGACCCAGGCCCTGCAGCGCAAGCACAAGGTCTCGCCCTTCGCCTCCTGCCTGCCGATGCTCGTGCAGATGCCCGTCCTCTTCGGCATGTACCGAGCCATCATCGCGGTTTCTTCGATCTCCGCCGGCACATACACCTACCGCGGCGAGGCCACCGACCACCTCGGCCCCCTGACCGCCTCCGTCTCCGAGGAGATCGTCAACTCGACCGTCTTCGGCGTCCCACTCTCCCACACGCTGCGCGAGTCTTTCGGCCAGCCCAGCGTCGTCGCCGTCTTCGTTGCCGCGATCGTCCTCATGGTCGCCCTGCAGTTCGCCTCCATGCGTCTGTCCTTCTCGCGCAACATGCCCGACATGGGCAACAACCCGATGGCCCAGTCGCAGCGCACGATGATGTACATCATGCCGGCGATGTTCATCGTCTCCGGCGCGTTCTTCCAGATGGGCGTCGTCATCTACACCGTGACCGCCTCCTTCTGGGCTCTCGCCCAGTCCTTCTGGACCATCAAGGTCATGCCGACCCCCGGCTCCCCGGCCTACGCCGACCTGCTGTCCTCGCGCGAGTCCGCCTACCAGGAATGGGCCAAGCCCTACTTCCAGAACTACGACCGTGAGCGCGCCGCCCTCGGCAACAGCGCCACCGACCCGCGCGTCGACGAACTCAACGAGCGCACTCTCGCCGAGGTTCGCTCCAAGGCCAAGAAGCAGCACGTCGCCTCCGACTTCCCCGCCTCCATGACCACCGGCGAGATCGTCTCCGTCTACCGCAACCTGGCCACCCAGAAGTGGACGACCCTTCCCGACGAGCAGTGGATGCACGGCCTCGCCCTGGCCGTCGAAAAGCGCATCGCCAAGCAGGAAGCCTCCGCCCAGCGCGCCGAACTCCAGAAGCAGGTCCGCGACCGCCGCGCCCTCGAGCGCGAGTCCGCCAAGGCCTCGTCGAAGGGTGCGTCCGAGAGCGCTGACAACGCGACCGGCCACGGTTCGCTGAGCGCCGAGGAGATCGAGCGTCGCCGCATCGAGCGCCGCAAGGCCCGCCGCCGCGGCAACAAGCGCTGAGCACCATAGATTCACGGTTCCAGGCCCCCAGCCGGTAACCTGGACACCAGCAAGACCCCATTCCCCACTACGGAGGACACGTCATGAGTGACGACAACGCAGACAAACTGACCCGTCTCGAAGAAGAAGGCGAGATCGCCGCCGACTACCTGGAAGAGCTGCTTGACATCGCCGACCTCGACGGCGACATCGAGATCGACGTCGAAAACGGCCGCGCCTCGGTTGAGATCGTCGCCGACGACCCCGACGCCCTCGACCGCCTCGTGGGCGACGACGGCGAGGTCCTGGACGCCCTCCAGGAGCTGACCCGTCTGGCCGTCCAGACCGAGACCGGCGAGCGCTCGCGCCTCATGCTCGACATCGCCGGCTTCCGCGCCGAGCGCAAGGAAGAGCTGCAGGACATCACGCGCGAGGCCATCGCCCGCGTGCGCTCCACCGGTGAGGCTGTCAAGCTCGACGCCATGAACCCCTTCGAGCGCAAGGTCTGCCATGACGTCGTCGCCGAGGAGGGCCTGACCTCCGAGTCCGAGGGTGCCGAGCCCCACCGCCGCGTGGTCATCCTCCCCGAGGAATCTGACGGTGAGTGAGAACCCGAACGGGACGGGAAGGGGTCGCCAGGTTGGCGACCCCTTCGTCCCAGAAGAGCCCACGCAGGCCGTCCGCGACTTTTTCGGGCCGGCCTTCGCCGAGGTCGCCGAATACGCGCGCATGCTCGAGGAGGAAGGCGAGATTCGCGGCCTCCTGGGCCCGCGCGACATGGAGCGCATCTGGTCGCGCCACATCGTTAACTCCGCCGCCGTCTTGGACTTCATGCCCCGCAAGGACGGCCGTCAGGTCCTCGACGTGGGCTCCGGTTCCGGCCTGCCCGGCATCGTGATCGCCGCCTGCCGGCCCGAGCTCGACGTGCACCTCGCCGAGCCCATGGCGCGCCGCGTCGAGTGGCTCATGGACGTCGTGGAGGACCTGGGCCTCGACAACGTCACCATCCACCAGGCGCGCGCCGAGGAGCTGCGCGGCAAGGGCAAGGCGGACGTGGTCACCGCCCGCGCCGTGGCCAACATGAGCAAGCTCGTGCGCATGACGTCGAAGCTCATTGCCCCCGGCGGCTCGCTCGTGGCCCTCAAGGGTCGTCGCGCGCCCATCGAGGTGGACGAGGCCTCGGCCGAGCTGCGTCGTCATCACCTGCGCGCTGAGATCCATGAGGTGCCTTCCATCATGGAGGACGAGTCCACGTACGTGGTCGTCTGCACGCGCATCAAGTAACGCCTCCACAGTGGGGGAGAGGAGCGTCGTGGCGGTTGCTGCGACGCTTCTCTTATTTAGTGACGTAGAACACAGTAATGTAGTGTTCTGTCATTTCGATTGTCTCGATCGAGGGTTTGTCGTCTCTTTCGTTTTCGCTGGGAGAATCGATCTCACAGAACGAATTTTTCGGCGTCGCGTGGCGGCACGGGGAGATTGTGTGCGCCTGGATGCATCCCGGGCCTTTCGTGCTGGAAGTGTGTGCGTCTGCCCGTAAACTAGGGGCAGTATCTAGGAAGGTGTCACGTGAGTACCAACAACACCCCGTTGTCGAATCAGATCGAGCGTAACATGGCCGATCTGGCCATGCTCGAGCGTGCAACGTTCCCGCGCCCCACACACACGCGCATTATCGCAGTCGCGAACCAGAAGGGGGGCGTCGGTAAGACGACGTCCGCCGTCAATCTCGCGGCCGGCCTCGCGACGGGCGGCTTGTCTGTCCTGGTTGTCGATGCGGATGCTCAGGGAAATGCGTCGAGCGCGCTCGGCGTCCCGCACCCCGCCGGTACTCCGTCTACCTATGACGTCATTATCGGCGGCGCTAGCGTTGCCGACGTCGTGCAGCCGTGCCCCGATATCGACGGCATCATAGTCTGTCCGGCCACGATCGACCTGTCTGGCGCCGAGATCGAGCTCGTTGACGTCGAACGGCGGGAGTACCGCCTGCGCGATGCTCTGCGTGAGTATGTTTCGGAGCACTCCGAGATCGACATCGTTCTCATCGACTGCCCGCCCTCCCTTGGGCTCGTCACGCTCAACGTCATGGTCGCCGCCGACGAGGTCATGATCCCGATTCAGGCCGAATACTACGCCCTGGAGGGCCTCAGTCAGCTGTGGAATACCGTCGAACGTATTGGCGTGGATCTCAACCCCGGCCTGCGTGTCTCGGGCATGCTGCTCACCATGGCGGACAAGCGTACGAGGCTCTCCGAGGAGGTCGAGGGCGAGGTTCGCTCGCACTTCCCTGACCATACGTTTGAGACCGTTATTCCGCGTTCCGTGCGCATTTCTGAGGCTCCCAGCTACGGTCAGACCGTCGTCACCTACGATCCCCGTAACGTTGGTGCAATCGCGTATCGGAAGGCCGCACTTGAGCTGTGTCAGCGTGTCGCAGCCAGCGAGGAGTGATTGTTTCACGTGAAACATTCGGAGTTTTCCTTATGTTTCCGCTGATGGGAACGTATTAGTCACCATGCGTGAGCATTGGTGCAACAAAGTGATCAAAGACGCTTACCAGCTGAGCGCATGCCATTGTTTCACGTGAAACAATGAACCGACGCAATTGAAGGAGTAATGCAATGGCGGATGCAGCACCGAAGTCTGAGGGTCGTAAGGGCGCTCGCAAGCACACCGGCCTCGGCCGTGGTCTTGGCGCTCTCATTCCTCAGGCTAGTGAGCAGACGCCGCATAACGCACCCTCCGCGCCCTCCCGTCCCCTGGACGTGTTCTTTCCCGAAGGTAGCTCCGCCGGCAAGCGTGGGGGTTCTGCAAAGGACCTTTTGCAGCCTAAGCGCGCCACTGCCTCGTCGAAGATGAAGCGCCCGTCGATGCCGTCCGTCGAGGCGGCTGGGGGACGACGCGCAACCGGCTCTCGTAGTGCCCTCGGTGGTGGAATCAAAGGCTCAGATTCCCGGAAGGCCGACCCGCGCGTGCCCGCTGGTGGCGGAGCAGTAGCCGCTGATGACGTTCGTGGTCGCGACAATGTTTCACGTGAAACATCCGTCGATCACGAGCTTCTTCCGGTCCCAGGTGCATCCTTTGCCGAAATTGCGATCGATCAGATCGTTCCCAATACGAAGCAGCCTCGCGAGGTCTTCGACGAGGATGATCTGAAGGAACTGTCGGCCTCCATCAAGGAAGTCGGCGTTCTCCAGCCCGTCGTCGTTCGTAGTATTCCTGCGAAGGGTCGGTCCGAGAAACTCCAGGAGTTCCTCGCCGAGAAGCCCGATGCACGCTATGAGCTGATCATGGGTGAGCGCCGCCTGCGGGCCTCCGAGCTCGCGGGCGAAACCACGATTCCGGCAATCATCCGACAGACCGAGGACGGGGATCTGCTCCGTGACGCTCTCTTGGAGAACCTCCACCGGGCCCAGCTCAACCCGTTGGAAGAAGCGAGCGCATATCAGCAGCTCATGGCCGATTTCGGTGCGACTCAGGAAGAGCTCGCCAAGCGAATCGCCCGCTCGCGCCCGCAGATCGCCAATACCCTGCGCCTGCTCAAGCTTCCCCCGTCCGTTCAGAAGAAGGTGGCCGCACAGGTCATCACCGCGGGCCACGCTCGCGCACTGCTGTCTTTGTCGACTGCGGAGGAAATGGAACGGCTGGCTGAGCGTATCGTCGCCGAAGGTCTCTCAGTGCGCACCACTGAGGAGATCGTCCGTCTCGGTAAGGCGAAGGCCACGCCACGCCCGCGCGCACGCCAGCAGCGTCCTTTGTCACCGCTGGGAGAGACCGTCGTATCGGCGCTCTCCGACGCGTACGATACGCGCGTGACCATCACGGAGGGGCGCAAGAAGGGTCGTATCGTCATCGAGTTCGCAGGATCCGACGATCTCCAGCGAATTGCAGACCTAATTCTCCACTGATCTAACTTCATAGTTCTTTTCGCAGATCACGCGCAGTATGTTCCATACGCGACATTTTCTGAGCTAATCTCCGGATGAATTTACGCTTAAACTACCTTTAAAGGGTCCGCCGTCGGGCCCTCGCTGTACCAGAAGGAGCGAAAGGCATGAACGCCCAAGGCAGTTCGCGCACAGTGCTTTTCGATGTCGGTGGCGTCCTCGTCGATGCCCACCCGGACCCGCACGCCATCGCAGAGTTATTCGGAGACGGCTCTCGATATCTCACGACGCTCGTCGATCAGGCGATGTGGGCCCATCGCGGCGAGTATGACGCTGGAATGTCTGATCGTGATTTTTGGGACCGCATTGCCGGGGATTGTGGGCAGCCTGAACCTTCCAGTGCCTTGTTGAAAGAACTCGTCACACTCGATGCGTCGCGCATGGCAACGGCAAACGAGGAGACGCTTCAGCTCGTGCGTCGGCTCCGACGCCAGGCAGTGCGCGTCGGTATCTTATCCAACGCGCCGTATCCCATCGCGAAGGCAATTCGCCGTTCTGAATGGGGAAGCCTCTTCGATTTCTTCGCCTTCTCGTGCGACTATGGCATCTGTAAGCCGTCTCGCGGTATCTACCGAGACGTCCTCGTGCGTCTCGATGTGCCGCACGAGGAGGTCGTCTTCATCGATGACCGCCGCGAGAACGTTCGCGCGGCCGAGCTCCTGGGCGTGAAGGGTATCGTCTGGAAGGGCGTTGAGGACGCCGAAACGCGTTTGAAAGAGCTCGGAGTTCTTTTCTGAGAGGCTCTGTGTCGGTGAAACGGATCCGCCCCTTGGATTTACAAAAACGGCACAGAGGCGTACAGAGAACGAAATTTCACCTCGACATGGTGTCTCTGTAGCATCGCGCGGATGCCCGCTCGTGTCTGACCGTCGTCCGTCGAAGCGTGCATGAACGACGGACGATGTTTCACGTGAAACAATGACGGACACGAGTCTCGTTGTATCTTTGTGATTGGCATGGTGCTACTACTGTTTTCAATCGAGAACTACCCGTGCTACGCTGGCACCCGTAGGGGTCAGAAGGCAGTCCACCCTATGTGCTTTGGACCGGACAGCCGCAGTGCCCTACAGTGAGGACATTAGGCAGCCCCATCGGGCAGCCGGGGTGTCCTCACTCTATATTGCGCGAATTCATCGACCGTGGGCATCGTGATCGGTCGATGGTATCGCATGTCCATCGTGTGTTTAGTGACGGACTGGCAATTGTTTCACGTGAAACATGTGGGCCCGGGAGGATCGTCCTCCCGGGCCCACAGTGCGGTGAATGTGCGATTACTCCTCGACTGCCTCGGCGTCCTCGTCAATGATGACTGCGACGCCTTCGTCGTCGATGACGTACTCGACGCTATGCACCTCGCGGCCGCCGGCCACGAAGTCGACGATGTCGGCGCACAGCTGCGCGAAGGAAGAGTCCTCAACGGCGTCTGCCGCCTGGGGGAGGAGCGACGTGTCCGTCATGCCGGGTGCGACGTTCGCGTCGATAAACCAGCAGGTACCCTCGTCGTCGACCACGAAGTCCATGCGGGACAGGTCGCGCAGACCCAGCGTCGTATGGGCCTCGACGGCCGCGGCCTGCAGGTCAGCGAGCAGCTCGTCGGAGAGGCGTGCGGGCACGAAGTACTCGGTCTCATCGGTGGTGTAGCGAGCGTCGTAGTCGTAGCGGCCACGATCCGTAGACACCTCGACCGGCGGAAGGGCTACGGGGCCATCCCACAGATCGACGACGGAAACGGCCACATCGCGGCCGTTGATGCGCTGCTCGACCATCAGGCGCTGCCCGTAAGCGAAGGCATCCACCATCGCGCGGCGCAGTGCCTTGGCGTCAGGGGCGGTCGAAATACCGAGTGCGGAGCCACCGTCCGTCGGCTTAATGACGACGGGGAAGGACACCGAACCCTCAAGAGCAGACAGTACGTGAGAGGCTCCCAGCTGGCGGAAAATCGCCTGCGGAAGCGTCACCCAGCCGGGCGTTGCGAGGCCCGCAGAGCCCAGCAGAGCCTTCGCAGTGGGCTTGTTCGAGGCGAGCATCGCCTGCACCGACGACGAGCCCACGAAGGGGATTCCCACCGACTCCAGGAACGACTGCAGGGAGCCGTCCTCGCCGATCGAGCCGTGCACCAGCGGCCACACGACATCGGGTGAGAAGGACTCAATGGCCTTCGCGAGAGACGCGTCAACGTCGGAAATACGCACCTCGTAGCCGAACTGCGTCAAGATATTCGCGACGCGACGGCCCGAACGAACCGAGACGTCACGCTCGTGCGTCAGACCGCCAGCGATGATCAGAACTTTGGTAGCCATGGGGGTGTCTCCTCACTTAACGGTTATCGGTCGGACCCGGCCCCGGCCTCGTTGCCCGAAGCCGTACCGAACATGTCGACGATTTCCTTCTCCGCGTTGACAACCGTCGAGAGGCGGCGCACGCCCTCGCGGATGTCCTCGGGAGTGGGGTAGCAGAAGGACAGGCGCAGGTGGTTCGAGCCCGATCCGTCGTAGTAGAACGCCGTACCCGACACGTACGCGACCTGGGCGCGCACGGCGCGAGGCAGCATGGCCTTCGCGTCGAGGCCCTCGGGCAGCGTCACCCACGTGTAGAAGCCGCCATCCGGCACCGTCCACGTGCACGAGGGCATGTACTCCTCGAGCGAAGTGAGCATCGCGTGGCAGCGCTCCGCGTACATCGAGCGGAAGGACTTGACCTGGCCGTACCAGTCGTAGTTGCTCAGGTAGTCGGCGATCGCCATCTGGCCCACCATCGACGGACACAGGATCGCCGACTCGAGGGCCAGAACCAGCTTCGCGCGGATCGCGTGCGGGGCGTACGCCCAGCCGATGCGGAAGCCGGGGGCAAACATCTTCGAGAAGGAACCCAGGTAGACGACGCCCTCGGGGCTGTACGAGGCGATGGCCGGCAAAGGATCGTTATGGAAGCCGAGCAAACCGTAGGGGTTGTCCTCGACGATCAGGACGTGCTCGCGCAGGCAGATCTCGGCGATGATCGGCCGGCGCTCGGCGGACAGAGTCACGCCGGCGGGGTTGTGGTAGTTCGGGATGATGTAGATGAACTTGATCGTGCGGCCCGAGGAGCGCACGTCGCGGATCGTCTCCTCCAGGGCCTCGGGAATGATGCCGTGCTCGTCCATCGGCACATGCACGATGTCCGCCTGGCGCGCGCGGAACACGCCCAGTGCTCCCACGTACGAGGGGGCCTCGGCGAGGATGACGTCGCCCGGGTTCACGAACAGCTCCGTGACGAGGTCGAGGGCCTGCTGGCTGCCCGTCGTCACCACGACGTCGTCCGGGTCGGCGCCGACGATACCGTCGTAGCTCATCACCTCGGTGATGCGCTCGCGCAGCACCTCCCAGCCCTGGCCGCTGCCGTACTGCATGGCCTGCGCGCCATGATTGCGGACGAGCTTCTCCGCTGAAGCCGCGAGCTTATCGAGGGGCAGGTCCTTGAGGTTCGGCATGCCGCCAGCGAGGGAGACGACCTCGGGACGCGACACGACCGAGAACAGAGCTCGGATCTCGGACGCGCGCAGGTTGTGTGCGCGGTCCGCGTAGACGTCGTACCAGGGGTCGAGGCGGTTTCCCTGCGCGGGCGTGCGCCCGGACGAGGCCGGAGTGCCGCCGTTGGTCGAAGGCTGAGTCAAGGCATGCCATCCTTTGCATAAACTTGCGTAGAATCGTATAGGTCAAGTGTGCCACTATCCAGGCCATACGGGGTGACGAGGCCGGTGGTTGGGCAGATGTTTCACGTGAAACATTGGTTGTGGCACCGCTGGTGTTCCGGGCGCTGGTTGCCTAACCTCCGGGCCGGGCTGCGCCGTGGGCGGCGGCCCGCCCGCGAGCCGTCCGCGCCGCGAGCCTTCGGCTCGGCGCGGCGTCTCGAAGCCCGGCCAGGCCCGGCGTGGAGGGATGCCCTGGGCACTCAGGCACCAGCAACAGTGGTAGGACGAGCTCCTGCTGATTCTGCGTCCGTCCATGGCTACGAGGTATTTAATCAGAGCCCCTCACCATCGATAGGGGTCAGCGTCCCGCATGGCGATGTCAACTGTTTTACACCTGTACACCACAGGAAAACGGTGACACATGCCGTGCGACGTGTTAGGATTTCAGTAGCAAAGCCAGCCGTTGACCCTCCGCTGATATGGAGAAGCCGATGACTGGCTTTTTATCTATTGAGGAGTGGCAACGTGGCCAGTTTTTCCGAACGCACAGCAATCCTTGTCGATGGTGGGTTCTACCGCCTTCAGGCAAAGAAACTGTGGGTTATAGGACACTACGTGTTGCTGGAAGGGTAACTTTTTGGCTTTCTGGTGCG
>CAUSHZ010000041.1:0-15543 GCA_963531605.1 uncultured Actinomyces sp. | reverse complement strand
CGCGCGCATCGTTCCCTGATCGCCAGCGTCGTCGTCTTCGGCCTGGTTGTTATCCCGTCGCTGTTCACGTGGTTTAACGTGGCGGCCTCGTGGGACCCGTTCGGCAACACCAAGAGCCTGCGCATCGCGATCGCGAACACGGACGCGGGCTACAAGTCGGACCTGGTGCCGCTGCACATCAACATCGGCGATTCCGTGGTGTCCGCGCTGCGCAAGAACGAGAGCTTCGACTGGGTGATCGCCTCCGAGGATGCGGCCATCGAGGGGACGCGCTCGGGCGATTACTACGCGGCCATCGTTATCCCGTCGGACTTTTCGCGCGAGATGCTCACCTTCTTCGACGGGGGAGCGTCCTCCGCGCCGATGACCTACTACGTCAACGAGAAGAAGAACGGTATTTCTCCGAAGATCGCCGGCCAGGGCGCCGAGGCCGTGAGCGCCCAGGTGAATCAGATCTTCGTTCAGACCCTCTCCGAGGTCGCCCTCGATACGGCGACGTCGGTCGGGGGCGCGCTGTCGTCGCCGACGGCCGTCAATACGGTGACGGCGCTCGATAACCGCGTGCAGGCCGTCGCCTCGCGCCTGCGCACGGCGGCGGACAGTGCGGACGCCTACGCGTCGCTCGTGGGCTCCTCGGTGACGCTCATCGACTCGACGGCCACGCTCGTGGACGGGCTGGGGAGCGCGAAAGGCTCCGCGCAGGGTGCGGTCTCGAGCGCCCAGGCCGGGGCGAGTGGGCTGAAATCAGCTGCGTCGGCGGCGGTCTCCTCGGTGTCCGACGCGATCTCCTCCTCCCAGTCCTCGCTGTCCTCCCTGTCAACGGCCGTTGAGAACGTGTACGCGAACGGTTCGACGAGCGCGTCGGACGCGGCCTCGACGCTGCGTTCGCAGGCCTCCGTGTTGGACACGCAGGCGGCCAGCTTCGCGTCGATCAAGTCGACGCTCGAGGGGTTGCCGGGTTCGCCCGTCTCCCAGTCCTCGCTGGATCGCCTGCAGGCGGCCTCCGACCGGCTGACTGAGGTCGCGAACGGGCTGCGCGCCGCCGCGTCCGAGCTCGACTCCAAGGTCGCGAATGCCGAAGCTGGGCACGCGACGGTGAACGGCTTGGTCGCCCAGGCGCGCTCAGCGGTTGATGGGCTGTCCTCCGACTACGAGAACAACCTGCGTCCTCAGCTCGAGTCGCTGGCCGCCACCCTGGCCTCGGCCCAGTCGTCCCTGAGCGCCGCCCGCACGTCCCTGGAGGGCGCGACGTCTACCGCCTCAAATGGCAGCGGGAGCGCGCGCGAGGGGCTGACCCAGCTGCGCGACAACCTGACCGGCGCGGCCACGAGCCTGCGCGAGGCGGCCGGAAAGCTCGACTCCCTGCATTCCTCGATCAGCGAGGCGCTTGCCGGGGGCGACCTGACGACGCTCGGGACGATCATCGGGAATAATCCCGAGGCCCTGGCTGCGGCCATCGCGGCGCCCGTGGGTATGGAGACGACCCCCGTCTACCCGGTGGCGAACTTCGGCTCCCAGATGGCGCCGCTCTACACGATCCTGGCCCTGTGGGTCGGGTCCGTGCTCATGATCGTGTCTATGCGCTCGGATGTCACGGACTCCAACGTTGCTGAAGGCCTGCCCGAGGGTGACTCGCTGCGCGCGACCCTCACCGCGAAGCCCGTCGGCCTGGCTGCCGGCTACCTGGGGCGCTACCTGATTTTCGGGACGATCGCGCTCGCCCAGGCGACCGTGGTGGGGCTGGGGGACCTGTACTTCCTGAAGGTCCAACACGCTCACCCGCTGCAGTTCATGGCTACCCTGTGGCTGACGGCCGTCGTGTTCTCCTCCCTGCTGTACACGTTTATTGCGACGTTCGGGAACGCGGGCAAGGCCCTGGGCGTGCTCTTCCTGGTCCTGCAGATTTCGGGCGCCGGGGGAACGTTCCCGCTGGCGATCCTGCCGTCCTTCTTCTCGTCTGTCTCTCCGTTCCTGCCGGCCACGCACGCGATCAAGGCGCTGCGCGCGTCGATCGCCGGATACTCGGGGCACGAGTACGCGGACGCCATGTGGTTCCTCGCTTTCTTCATCCTGTTCGCCGCGTTCCTGGGGCTGGCGCTGCGCCCGCTGCTGGTGCGAAATAACCGCCGCATGGCGGAAAAGTTGGAGGCAACGAAGCTGCTCTGATGCTTCTGTTTTCCCTTGACGGGTTGTGTGCGGCGGCGTAAACTGATGTGTCCGACGGTCTGCGGTTTTGTAGGGCGTCGGGGAGTTGAAAACTCAAGAGGGGATGATCGGTTTCGACAGTGGTCGTCGATCGAAGTGAAGCGAGCCGAGAATGTACGCTCAACTCGTTAACGATGCGTGCAAACCAATAGGTGCCGAACAGAATCGCACCGACTACGTTCTCGCTGCCTGATATCGCAGCCTGAACCTTTAGTCCGTCAGCCCGGGAGTTGCTTCCGGCCCGGTGTCTGGCGTCGTCTAGGGAGCCACTGGGAGTCGCCCATGTTGGTGGGGCGCCTCCGACACTTAATCAACTGAGCCCATCCGGCGGTGAGTCTACGCAATGCCGGGGGCTGAGAAATAAAACCGTAGACTGCGCTCGGAGAAGAATTCGGGGCCGGCCACTGGACGGGGGTTCGATTCCCCCCATCTCCACAACATCCCTCCCCGGGCTTCCGTTGGAAGCCCGGGGTTTGTTTGCGTTTCGGGCGCTCCGCTTTGGCGTGAAGTGAGCCTAGGCGCCTGAGAACCCTTCGCGCAGTTCTGCTAGTTCTTCGTCGAAGAGTCCCAGGGATTTTTGGTTGATCGCTGCGAGCCGCTCAACCCAGGCGACCGTGACCGCGCCGTATTTGACGAGCGACGAGACTGCGCCGTCAACGTCGGGGCCGTCGCACTCGAGCATCATGCGCAGGTATTCAACGACGTCACGGGCGTTACGCTGTTCGAGTTCTGTGATGGCGTCTTCAACAAACGATGTCACCGTGTCATTGTCCATGCGTTGACACTAGCTGGTGTGCTGTTGTGTCGCCTGATGGCGCACGCGCATCTTGCGCGAAACATTTGATACTCTCGTGTGTGGAGCGAGGATTCCCCCTGGGCTAGTTGTGAAATAATCAACCGTCAGAAGGCCCGGAAGTGGGCCTCGCTCCTTGTTTATCTCGGTGTGGCGCCTCTGTGTAGTTCGCAGCATTGGAATGCATGACGAACAGAGGTCATATCTACGGTGCTGTGCTCGCTTGTGGCTAGTTTGGACAAGTGTGCAGACCTCGGGTTATAGGACACTACGTGTTGCTGGAGGGCGGCGATCTGCCCCGCTCGCCTTCCACCCCGCGAGCTTTGCTCGGCCCGTCGGCTTGAAGCTCGGCCAGGCCCTGCCACAACACCTGTGGTCTACCCCAACCAACGCGTTTCGTCCTCTAGTGCCAATACTCAGTAATCTCGCACGTAATTCCCCTGCGGCTCCTTCAAACATTGAATTTGCATCGTTGGAATTGCAACGTTTTCCCGCGGTCTCGAAAAATTACCGTCTTAAATTATGTGCGAAACTTGTCTGGGCGAGGCCTGCCATCGCCCGCCGTCGTCGCGACCAGCCCTGCCACAACACCTGGGACTAACCCCAGCAACACAAAATGTCCTATAACCATAGACCTCTATTGAGTTGAGATACCCCGGGGGTATTATCGGAGCAGTCAAAGAAGACAGCCCGTTCAATCAGAAAGTGAGCCGCACATGCGAGTAGTTGTCGTCGGAGGAGTCGCGGGTGGCATGAGCGCGGCGGCCCGCCTGCGCAGGCGCGATGAGGGCGCCGAGATCATCGTGTTGGAGCGCAGCAAGTACGTGTCTTTCGCGAACTGCGGGCTCCCGTACTACGTCGGCGGCGAGATCGAAGATTCCGCCAAGCTCCTCCTCCACACCCCTCAATCGCTCAAAGCGGCCCTCAACCTCGACGTTCGCATCAACTCCGAGGTCACGGCGATCGACCCGGGCACCCACAGCGTCCAGGTCACCGACACGGAGACCGGCGAGGCCTACACGCTCACCTACGACCACCTGATCCTTTCCCCCGGGGCGCTCGCCAGCCGGCCCCCGATCGACGGCCTTGACTCCCCGCGCGTGCACACGCTGCGTACGGTCGACGATGCTCTCGCCCTGCGCGAGGCCTCGGGAACGCGAGCCGTCGTCCTCGGCGCCGGATTCATCGGCATCGAAGCCGTCGAGGCCCTCGCGCAGCGAGGCTTCGAGACCCACCTCGTGGAGTACGCCGAGCACGTCCTGCCGCCCTTCGAAGTCGAGATGGCCACGCTGGTCACGCAGGAGTTGCGCGGCCTCGGCGTGTGCGTCCACGCAGGCGTTGCCGCCCAGTCCATCACGCACGGCGATGACCACGACGCAGTGACGCTCTCCGACGGCACCGTGCTGAGCGCCGACGTCATCGTCTTGTCGACCGGGGTTCGCCCCGACACCGCATTCGCCGAGGCCGCGGGCATCGAGACCAGCCGCGGCTACATCCTCGTCGACGCCCGCGGGCGAACCAGCGCCGACGACGTCTACGCGGTCGGTGACGGCACTATCGGCCGAGACCACGACCGCCCCGTCGCCCTGGCCGGACCCGCGAACCGCGGGGGACGCCTCGTCGCCGACGCGATCGCCGACGCCGAACACGGCGAGGCCACCGCGCGCCCCATCCCGAGCCCCCAGGGCACCGCGATCGTCCGGATCGGGAGCCTCACCGCCGCCATGACCGGCGCTAACCGCCAGGCCCTCGATGCCTCGGGCGCGCAGTACTTCACGGTGCACACGCACGCCAATCAGCACGCGGGCTATTTCCCCGGCGCCAAGCCGATCCACATCCTCATGCACGTGGGCGCCGACGGGCAGATCCTGGGCGCGCAAGCCGTGGGCGCCGACGGCGTAGACCGCCGCATCGACGTCATCGCGACCGCCATGCGGGCCGGCCTGAGCGCCACTGACCTCATCGATCTGGACCTCGCCTACGCGCCGCCCTACGGCCAGGCCAAGGACCCCGTCAACCAGACCGGCATGGTCGCACACAACGTGATGACCGGCGAGCTCGTCCTCACCGGCCCGGACGCCCTCACCGAAGACACGCCGATCCTGGATGTGCGCACGCCCGGCGAGTACGCGGCTGGGCACATGCCCAACTCCCTCAACATCCCGCACACCCAGCTGCGCGACCGCCTCGATGAGGTCCGCTCCTGGGTCGATGAGACCGTCGGCGACCAGCCCTTCGTCGTCATGTGCGCCGCGGGCGTGCGCTCCTGGATCGGCTACCGCATCGTGCGCCACGCGGGCTTCAACGTGACCATGCTGTCGGGCGGTATCCAGACGCTGCGGGCGTGGCTCGGGGATCGGGCCGAGGCCGTCCTCGTGACGGGGGAGGGCTGAGCCTGCGGATTCTTGCCCCGGAAACGACCCCGCGTCGGAGCCTGAAGCAGTAGAATTTCTAGTCACAACCGAGAGCGTAACGATCGGCAATTCCGAGCGTTCGGTCCTCCGATTGGCCTCATGCGACGGCGCAACCAGCCTGAGGAGGGCGGAAGCTCGCAACACCATGGCGCGGATCCGCTGACGAATTCGCGGCGCAACAACGAAGGAGACAATCATGTGTCGACCCACCACCTGCGAGGTATGCGGAAAGACCACCTGGAAGGGCTGCGGCAAGCACATCGACTCGGTGAAGGAACAGGTTCCCGCCGATCAGTGGTGCGATAAGGACCATTCCGACGAGGAGTACGCGGCCGCCGAGAAGAAGCGCGGTTTCTTCGGCAGCTTCTGCAAGTAGGCGTCCCCCTCTGGCAGCGTCGCGCGCGCCGCGACGCTGGGTTCCGTGTGCCTTTCTCGGGGCCAACAATACTGCCCTGTCAAAACGGATTATTCCTCGCAGAACACTGCTATTATCGAATCATGAGGTGGACGACAAAATCAACGTGGATTCGTATCGCCGTGCTGTTCGGCATCTACCTGCTGATGCTGGCGGCGTGGTTTATTCTCTCTCGCGTCTCGGACTCGATGGAGATCGTGAAGAGCCTCGCGTTCCTAATCCTGCTTGCGATCCTGCCGATCCTGGCAATGGGGTGTGGGGCCTGGGATGGCGTGAAGGATGGCTTCAGCTTGCTGTGGTTGTTCGCTCCCTTCGTGTGTTTCTTGGCGCCGATGTTCCTGTTCCTCAATGACAGTGCCCTCATCTACGGGGTGGGCTACAGCCTGCTCGGCTTCGGGGCTCATAGTGTCGGTGCCTTCATCCATGCGCGCCGAGCCCGGCGGGCGTAGGTGCGCGCGAAGGGGTAGTCCTTCCCCGAGTCTGCGGACGCGGTTACTCTCTGGCCGAGTCGCACGCAGGGGGTGTGGCACGCCGGGGGTAACTACGCGGATAGGTTACGAACATGCGGATAGGTTATGACGATGTGGATAGCTTATTAACCTATCCGCAAGTGAATAACCTATCCGGATCCGCATAACCTATCCGCGTGCGCCTTCGTGGTTCTGTTCCTGTGCACAGAACCCCTTTCCGCCCCGGCATCTCCCACGCAGGCGTATCATGTCCAGCAGCGCGAAGCAGCGTCGGCCTCGTGCGATGCATGGGAATACGGAGGTGTTCAGCATTGTTCTGGGATCGAGTTGCCCCGCTCTACGACCTCGCCGTCAACACGCTCAACAGGAGGGTGTACGACGGGACGGGCAGTGCCGTTGCCCGGTTGATTCGCCCCGGTGACACCGTGCTCGAATGTGCGTGCGGAACGGGCGCGATTAGCGCCGCCATCGCCCCCGCATGCGCGCGTGTGGTTGCGACCGACTATTCCGAGGGGATGCTCAAGCAGGCACGCAAGAAGCTCGCACGGTTCCCGCACGTGGTCGTCGAGCAGGCGGATATCACCGACTTGCACTACGCGGACGACTCGTTCGACGCCGTCGTGGCGGGCAACGTCATCCACTTGCTGCCTGAACCGGGCGACGCGCTCAAGGAGCTCAAGCGGGTCGTGCGCCCGGGCGGCACGATCATCGTACCCACCTACGTGATTCCCAAGAAGCGGGCGCACACCATGTTCCTGAGGGTGATCTCCCGATTCGGCGTGCACTTCCAGGAGCACTTCGACTCGGTGTCCTACCGGGCGTTCTTTGAGCGTATGGGCTGCACGGGCGTCACCTACCGCGTCGTGCGAGGTCGAATTCCCTGCATGATCGCCTCCTTCACGAACGATCAGTAGACGCCGAGCCCAGGGCGACGTTCCGCAGCATCGCCCCGTAGGTGACCGAGTCGCGGCTCATGTGCTCGCAGTGCCCCGAGCCCGGCCAGACGCGCAGCTCGGCCTCCGGGTAGAGTCGCGGGATCACGCGGCGCGCGAGCCGCAGGTCGGAGTCCTTCTCCCCATAGGCGAAGGTGCAGCGCCGCTGAATATCAGGGGAGAGGGGTGGCAGGCTGACATGCGAGCAGTCGCGCACGATCGCGCGGATGCTGTCCTCGCTCATCGCGGCGAAGCTCGAGGCCATCGCGCGTGCTCTCTGCTCGCCGTAGAGGTGCGCGAGCTTGCGTGCCCCGGCCTTGAGATCCCGCGCGGCTTTCCGGTGCTTCGAGACCATCACGCGGCTGAGAATGGACCCGCCGACTCGGGCGACGGGGCCGCCCGAGTAGAAGCTCACGCCCTCAATAAACAGTCGATCGAATGAGAGGTCCGGGAAGCGAAGCAGCTCGAACAGGATGACACCGCCGAGCGACGCCCCAAAACCCAGGGACAGGTGGAGTACCCCGTGGGACGCCAGCCACTCGTGGATCGCCGCCGCCTCCGCCGCCGCCGACACGTAGGGGGCCGAGGCCTCGTCCCCGTGGGCCGACAGGTCCGGCACGAGGAAACGCAGTCCCGGACCCATGCGATCGCAGAGTGCGGCCCTCATGCTCGAGGCCCCGGACAGCATCGGGTGAATGATGAGGACGGCGGGACGGTCCTGCCCGCAAGGCCCGTAGGCGTGCATTTTCATGTCAGCGCTCCGAATGAGCTGCGGGGCGCGCCGTTGCACCCCTGAACTTGGATGACACTCGGATGCTAGCACCGCGCGGATATGAGCACCTGGAAAATGGGCACGGGTACTCGCGCTACCATTGTGGAAAACGAAGGAGTTTGACATGGCCTTTGACTTTAAAAAGGAATACAAGGAGCTCTACGCCCCGAAGAAGGGGCCGGGCATCATCGAGGTTCTGCCGGTTACTTACGTGGCGGTGCGTGGCAGCGGCGACCCTAACGAAGAAGGTGGGGCCTACCAGCAGGCGATCGCAGTCCTGTATGCCATCTCCTACACGATCAAGATGAGTAAGAAGGGTACTCGTCAGATCGAGGGTTATATCGACTTTGTCGTCCCGCCGTTGGAAAGCTTCTGGTGGCAGGATACCGTGGAGGGGGTCGACTACGCCCACAAGGAAGCCTTCAACTGGATTGCCGTTATACGTCTACCTGACTTCGTGACACGGGAGATCTTCGGCTGGGCAGTCGAGGAGGCGACGGCGAAAAAGAAGATTGACTGCTCGATCGCGGAGTACCTCCAGGTACGTGAGGGCCTCTGTGTCCAGTGTCTGCATGTCGGTAGCTATAATGACGAGCCTGCCACGGTCGAGGCTATGGATGCCTTCGCGCGCGAGCGAGGCTACGAGATTGACCTGTCGGGGGAGCGGCGCCACCATGAGGTTTATCTGTCGGACGCTCGTAAGGTCTCACCTGACAAGCTGAAGACCATCGTGCGCCATCCGATCAAACTCTCGGGTGAAGCCTGACAGTCCGAATTGCCGCAGCCTGGCCCGTGTGAGGTGTCAGGCGGTCCTAGCCCGCGTTTGGGCGCACCTACTAGCCACCGCGCGGAATCGCGGGTAGTGTTGCCACGTTAGCCCCCTATGAAGGAGTGAATGATGCTCGTTGTGACGACCCCAACCGTTGAGGGCGCGCCCGTCAAGCAGTACATCGGCATGGTCTCCGGCGAGGCGATCTCCGGCGTCAACATGTTCAAGGACTTCGGTGCGAACCTGTCCAACATGTTCGGTGGCCGCGCCTCCCAGTACGAGGAAGAGATCGGCGGCGCCTCCGCGACCGCTGTCAACGAAATGTGCGCCCGCGCCCAGGCCATGGGTGCCAACGCGGTCATCGGCGTAAAGGTCGACTACTTCACCGCCGGCACCAACAACGGCATGCTCGCCGCCATCGCGACGGGCACCGCGGTCATTCTCTGACCCGCGTCCGCGTGCCACGACGCGCGCGACTGACAACCCGCCAGGGGCGCACAAAGCGTCCATGGCGGGTTGTTGCTATGCTCAGCCACCGCGAGCGAGAAGTGTCATCGACGTTTCGGCTGCATAGGCCTCGGACTGTTAGTGATACGGCTTTCTCCTCCTCCAACAGGCACTATTTTATGCATTTGGTCAAACTTGCTGTGAGTTCTTGAGGGTGGCTCGATGAGGTGGTCGGGCAAACCTCCGTCATTCTGGCGCGGGACTCGACAATGTGGTGCGGCATGCGGTAGATAGGCGTGCGGGCCTATTGGTGGATAATGTGAGAAATGTGCGACAAACTACGCTGCGACGGACAGCCAGAGCTTACTCTGAAAGCAGGGTAGCTGCGCTCATGCACTTCCCATTGAACCAGCTGTTAAGGAAGTGAGTTGTAGATGCGTCATCGGCGTTTGTCGGCGCTGGCGTTAGTCATGACCGGCGCCCTCGCTATCACTACCATGAGCATGGCTCCCTCGTTTGCGGCCAATACGGACAGTACCGAGACTTCTGCGCCCGGTGTGGCCGAGGCGGATGAGGCGACCACCATCATCGTTCAGCTTGCGGCAGGGACTGTCGGCGACGACCGCGCGAGCGCATACAAGGACATCAAGCAGCGCATCGCGCGCTCCGTCAGCCAGGCGTCCCCGGGCGGCACCATTGGGGACGTGCGGGATTACCACCACGCCCTTGACGGCTTTGTGATCACCGCTCCCGCGTCCACGCTCGGGGCCATCAAGAGCGTGCAGGGGGTTAAGAATGCGTTCTTCGATGGGCAGCGTGAGCCGGTCTTCTATCCCGAAATGTGGGGGGACGGTGGAGTGGCAGTTGCCGATCCAGCGAAGGAAACTCGTTCTGACCAGGTAGCTGGTCGGGGACGTGGGCGCGTCATCGAAGTCATTGACGCGAGTTTCGATACCTCGCACGAGGCCTTCGCCGGGACGATGGACACCGCCGCGCTGCGCCTCCCGCAGGCCGAGATGGAGTCCCTCACGCCCCAGCTGGATGCGGGTCAAGGCGGCGCATGGGTCAGTGACAAGATTCCTTTCGTCTACGACTATGCGGACCGCGACACGAACCCATACATCGGCTATGGCTATGGTCCGCAAGACTTTACGGAGCACGCTCATGGCACTCGCATGGCGGCGCTCGCGGCAGCCAACGGAGCGACCTATCAGGGGAGTGCGCCCGATGCGCAGCTCATCCTCGCCAAGGTCCTGTCCAATAGCACTGGGACTGTGCGTGACAGTGACATGTTGGCTGCTCTGGACGACGCGATGGTCATAAAACCCGACACGGTCTGCGTGTCCTTCATGGCGAATCGCGACCTCGGTGGTGACGCGGCGGCACTGTACGACGACGTCTTTGCCAGGCTTTCCAGCGCGGGAATCACGGTCGATGCCCCGGCAGGAGACAGCGGCAGGGCTGAGTGGCGCACGAGAGTGCGTGACCTGGGTGCTGTTGGTACCCCCGCCGCATATTCCTCCGTGCTCGCCGTGGCTGCCGTTGGAGGCTCCGCGCTGCAGGGGACAGACGGCCTCACGCCGTGGAGTTCCTCCTCGTGGGGCCCAGGCCCTGACATGAGCCTGAAGCCTGAGATCGCCGCGCCTGGAGGGAACGTCAACGCTGCTATCCCCGGCAACGACTATCGACGGATGCCGGGCACCGGCGAGGCGTCGGCTCAAGTCGCTGGTGTCGCCGCCCTTGTGCGTCAGCGCATGGCGACCGACCCGATGTTCGCGGGGATGAGCGAGGAGGACAAGTCCGCGTTGGTGTCCAACTTCCTGATGGGCACTGCCCACCCGATTGTCGATCCGTCTGCAGCGGACGGTACCTTCTGGTCCCCGCGCTGGGTCGGCGCGGGCATGGTAGACGCGCTGGCAGCCACGACCTCGTCGGTGTACCCGAGCGTTGTGGGTGCCGCGAACCCGTCGCGACCGAAAGCTGAGCTGGGCGAAAGCGCCAGCGGCTGGACCTTCCAGATACAGTTGACGAATCTCTCCGACACAGCCCACACATACACGCTGGGTGGGCAGGCGCTGTCCGAAAACGTCAACGATCTGCTCTATACGAAGCACTCGACGAACTGGGCTGGCAAGGGAATCGACCTGACATTCTCTGCTGACACGCTCACCGTGCCCGCGGCATCAAGTGCGACCGTGACTGTCAGTGTGAACCCGACGCCGCAGTTTGCCTCGTACGCCTCTGAGAAGACGCCCAACGGTACCTTCATCGACGGTGCGGTGACGCTCACGAGCGCGGATGGGCAACCCGACCTGACGATTCCGTACCTCGGGTTCTACGGCTCAGCGGATGAGACTCCGATCTTTGATACTCCCGTGTATGGCGAGGGAATGATCGGCACGTCCACGATGACTTTCCACGGGTTGACCCTCGGGCAGCTGAACCCGTTTGACGTGGAAGAGGCCGCTGCGATCAGCACGAATGATCGTCATCTCTACATCATCTCGCGGTCGACGGAAGAAAACGCCCGGACATACGCGACCCCAGCGACGGTACTGCTGCGCGACGTCATGTCGTTGACCTACACCTACCGGAACGAGGCAGGTGACGTCGTGCGCTCATATACGTGCGGGGGAGCGCCCAAGAGCCGGACTGTCTGGAACGGCCGCTACTCCGAGGTGAGCACTGCGGAAGCCGCGTGTGGTAGCAAACCTCTCTTCGATGGATACGACGAGCAGGGGCATGCGCTGGCAGATGGACGCTATACGCTCACTATCGAAGGTACGACCGGCGGCGCCTCGCCTCTCACACAGCGCCTGACTCACGAGGTGACGGTGGATACGGCACCGCCCGTTATCTCCAACGTGCAGATATTGGGCGAGGGAGATGAACGCAAGCTCTCCTTCGATGCCACCGATTCTTCGCCTATAGCCGCGTACGGATTCTCGTGGAGCGCAGACGGTGAGCCTTTCATGCGCGAGAAGTTCTACGGTTCGGATGAACGCGGGGACGATGGTCGGCACTACGGCCACTTCGAGGTGCCGCTGTCTCAGATTGCCGAGCGTTCGGGCGCTGATCCTTCGACGGTGTACCTGCAGGTCTGGGACTGGCCGGTGAACAAGGGGACGTTGAAGGTTGATCTGAAGCCCGTTCCCATGACGTCGCTTGCGCTCTCCCAGACTGACGTGACGCTGTCCGTAGGGGATAGCGTGACGCTGAATGCCACCCACGAACCCGCGGATGCGAGCGTGACTGATGTGGCGTGGTCTTCGTCGAACGAGGCCGTGGCCACGGTCAGTCAGGACGGCACCGTGACGGCGGTGGGCGTGGGGGACGCGACGGTGACCGTCTATGACCCGACGCAGCCCTCGCTCGTATCGGCGAGCGCCACGATCCACGTCAGCGCTCCGACCCCCGCGCACAAGGTGGGCACGTGGAAGCGCAATGGTCGAGGCTGGTGGTACCGCTACGAGGACGGTTCCTACCCCTCGGGAGAGGCTGTCGTCATCGACGGGAACGTGTACCGTTTCGATGCGGCGGGCTACATGCGTACCGGCTGGGTGCTCGACGGCGGGCAGTGGTATTACCACGCGGCCTCCGGTGCGCAGGCCAGCGGATGGCTGCTCTCCGGTGTGCACTGGTATTACTTGAGCCCACAAAGCGGTGTCATGGTCACGGGATGGGTCAAGGTTGGTTCTGCCTGGTACTACCTGGCGCCCGCCGATGGTGCGATGGTGACGGGTTGGCTGAAGGAGGGTGGACACTGGTACTACCTGAATCGCCCCTCCGGTGCGATGGCAACTGGCTGGCTGCGCATCTGGGGTACCTGGTACCACTTTGCTGATAATGGTCAGCTGATCGCTTAGTCAGCGACTGAGATGGCTGATCCTGCCCCGCGCCCCCGGACACAGTGTCCGGGGGCGCGGGGCGATATGAAAGAAAATGCCCCAAAGGCTTACGGAAAAACCTGTGTGCGTATATTGTTGGAACGTGGTCGCGTAGTCGTGGCTCACACCTATCCTTGACCCACGTGAAACCCAAGGGGAAACAACGATGTCCCAACGAACATTGAAGGCGCTGGCGCTCGCCGCGGCCGGTGCCCTAGCTTTTACCATTGTCGGTGTCCCAGCGGCCAATGGTGCCGCTACTGAAGACATCGATCCGGTCGCTTACCGCTCAGCGGAATGCAAGATCCCATTTGATCCGGAGACCGATCCGTCTTTGCAACTACAGCCACACAGTACGGCACTGGCCCCGGGGCAGAGCATCGCCGTCGAGCCTGTCAATTATAAGAACCTACGTGAGGATTCCGACAATCTCACCTGGGAGTCTACGAACGAATCTGTGGCGACTGTGGATCCGAACGGTGTCATCACCGCCCTTACCCCGGGCGATGCGCAGGTGAGCGCGAGCTACAAGTGGGCTGATGACGTAACGGATACTGTTCGCGTCCAGGTCCGTTCCGTGTCCGAGGAGACTGGGATCGAGCTGCCAGAATCCACGTTGACGGTCGCAGGTGGACGGCAACTGCTCGTCAACGCGCTTTTAGCCCCTTCACTTCAAGGGAGTCACGTGTCTTGGGCACTTGACTCTTCCTCGGTGGGGACGCTGACCACCGAGGAGGATCGGCCGACCGCCACGGTACATGCCACGCGTGGGCCAGCGAGCGCGACGCTGACGGCTACCGTGACGACCCCAGCGGGTGAGGTCAAAGTCGCCTCGACCGTGGTTGACGTGCGTCCCTCTTCGACAGATGACTATGTGATTTCGGATGGCGTCCTCACTAAGTACACGGGTGAGGCGACGGACATTGCGATCCCTGATGGGGTGACCGTGATCGGCAAAAAGGCCTTCGAGAACACGTACGTTGAACACGTCTGGGTTCCCGCTAGCGTTCAGGTGTTGGGATCCGCGGCATTCAGCGGTTCCAGACTGAGAACGATCACGTTCCAGGATGACGATCAACATCCGTCCCAGCTGAAGCGCATCGAGGGCGAGGCATTCACTTATACGTGGGTTGAGGCCCTCGTTCTGCCGCGCTCGGTCGAGCAGCTCGCACAGAGCGCGTTTTACGGCATGGGGTTGCTGAAGTCCCTTCACGTTGGACCCAAAGTTGAAATGGGTTCGCTGAGCGCTCATCCTTTAGCATTCAGGTGCCTGTCCCACGTGGAGGTGGATGCGGATAATCCGAACTACGAGACTGTCAACGGTGTCCTCTACACGAAGGACCACACGCACTTAGTTCTTTTCCCGAGACGCATGGATATCGGTAGCTCCTATGCGGTTGTGGAGGGAACCCAGGAAATAGACGATTACGCCCTTTTGGACACGAATCTCTCCTCTATCACTCTGCCTTCCACACTGCTTTCCATCGGTAAGCGGGGCATGGCAGGAAACAATTTTCTGACGAGCATCAACCTGCCCGATGGCTTGACAACCATCGGAGACGGAGCGTTTGCGGGCTGCACCAAGTTGAATAACATTGTCATTCCCGACTCTCTACAGGTCGCCAACGGCTTTGGTGATCTGAGGGCGGAAACCCTTGTGTTTGGGACGCAGATCAAGGAAATGAAGACATACGATTGGCTAGAGCGACAAACTCCTCACCTCGTCGTACGAGGCGGTGTCAATGGGTTGTTTGAGCACGACGGGACTGTAGGTAGCAACCGTGGAGAGAGCGCTTTCTTCGGTGAGGGAATGACGAGTATTTCCTATAGGGGTATCGCCCCGCGCTTCATCATCCTCCCGTCGACCCTTACGACTTTTGTCCTCAGTGATTACAACAGCGGGAGATTCCGAGGAGATACGCACGTCTATGTGGCGGGAACAGAAGGCTCTCAGGCATGGACGGTTGCGAAGGCCGCAATGGTAGCTGGGGGCTACGACGTGTCGCAGTTGCAATCCTATACGTCGGCGTCACTGACGTTGTCTGGTTCAGGCGTTGCCGAGGCAGGGGCAAACTACACCATGAAGCCACCGTCGGGTGCGCCTGCGACCGTGACAGCCACCGTGGCGAGTGGAGTGCCGAGTGGGCGACAGGTGCGAGTCGTGCAGATCGGTGCAGACGGTCATGAGTCGGTCCTTCAGGATTGGAGCGACATGCCGCAGGATGATGGGGCGGACTCTGCCTCAATGGGCATCACGGTGACGCCAGCCGTGACAGATGTTCACCTGCGCATTGATGCGCGTGACGCCTCGTACCTGGTGACTTCGACGAACCTGACGATAATCGGAACTCCAGTTCCCACGCCCGACCCGACCCCTGCGCCTGACCCGACGCCCACTCCGGATCCGACGCCTGCTCCCACTCCGGATCCGACGCCTGC
>CAUSHZ010000040.1:0-16337 GCA_963531605.1 uncultured Actinomyces sp. | reverse complement strand
CGCTACGCCGCTTGTGTCCACATATCGGACACTGTGACGTAATCCCGAGGTTGCAAGTTCGAATCTTGTCGGGGGCGCTTTTCCCGGCCGGTAGGTGTTACCAGGTCGGCAACCGAGACGCCTAGCGCCGTCGCTAGGCTATCCAGTTCCTCTAGTTGCCAGGGGCGTACTCCTCGCCACCGTTTCGTAATGGCCCCCTGCGATATTCCAAGGGTCTTGCCTAGTCGCACCTGGTTGTAGCCGAGGCGCGCGGCCTCGGCCCGCACGTTGGCAGCGACGACATCGCGGGTGGTGACAGGTTGCGCGGGCGCGGCGTTAATTAGTGTGCTCATGCTCCCATGATAGTCCAAAATGGCATAACTGTGTGACCGGACGGCACAATTTAGAAGGCTCATTGTGTTGACTAGTAGTCCGTAATGTACTATTAATTGTTCTATGACTCCCGCTCATGACTTTGTGACTCTGGAGGTGACGCGCTACATGCGCGCCACCGGAATTAACCAGGAAACGATGGCCGCCGCCATCGGTCTACAACAGTCCGTTCTATCGAAGAAAATTCTTGGCTTGCGCCGCTGGTCCCTCAACGACCTCGACCGCCTGGCCGACGCGGGGGTCCCCATTCACCTCACCGCCAATACCCTCGATAGGGAGACCCGCTCATGAGTGCAACGGAAGAGCAGACCGCAAAGGCCCTGCGTAACCTCATCGAATCACTGGACAACATCATCGACCAGCTCAATACCCCCGCTTTCGAGGTGGCCGGTTACGAGCTGACTATCAACGGCGACAATGACCGCGTTAACTTCATGATGGATTGTGCCTTCAATCTGAGGGCAGGGAAATGAGTTACCGCATCGACTGGATTCAGTTCCTCGCAGCCGTGACCGCTCTCGTCGCCTATGGCGTCGTCATCTGGTCTTGTTTCGCGCTCTATCTTCCGTGGCCGGTATCGACGCCCGGCATGATCGTGGCGTTCCTGGCATCCGGCGTGTGGTCGCACCGACGCGACGTGCACGAGAGGGGCCGCAAGTGATTACCGGATCGGACGCCGCTATCGTGCGGTCGCTCCTGCGCAAGTCGCAGTCTCTCACGCTCCAGCTCGCCGAGGACGCCGCCAATATGGGCGTGCCCGGCGCTAAGCGTATGCGCCCGAAGGACCGCGCCCAGAAAATCAAGCTCCTGCATTGCTACGTGACCGTGGCCATCCGCTACATGGTGGAACAGCCATGACCGCCGCCGTCTGGACCGACCAGGACCGCGCCGACTTCATCGCCGCCGCCCGCGCCGCCATCGGTGGCCCACGATCCGAGGACGCCGCCGCCAACCCGGCGCGTGTGCCCGCGCCCAAGGCGCGCGGCGTCCTCAACGCTGGCCAATCCCTCACCTCGATTCTCGCGGCCCTGTCCCGCGTCGGTTGGGGACCGCTCCGAGGCCGTGAGTTCGCCGCTTCAAGGGCCGTCCTCGATACCCTCGCTATCCTCGCGCACGACACGCGCGCCGACCTGTCCGCCGTCGTCCAGACCACGGCACGCCAACTCGCCAAGCGGGCGGGCTACAGCCTTCGCCACACCTCGCGTTGTCTCCAGTGGCTTGAGGACGCGGGCGTCATCGAGTGGCACCGGGGCGGTATCCGTATGGGCGCGCCGACGGTGGGCGTCATCAAGATCGTGAAACGCACGCTAGTGGACTGGGCGCTGGCCTTCCGCCGCGCATCGGACGCCGAGGACCGCCGCCGCAACGCCGCAACTCGCGCCCGTATCCAGTTGTACCGACTTCGCCGAAACACCTCCCGGCCGCGAGCTCTCGACGCCCATGTGGACATGGCGACGCCCCTTCCCTCCTTACAGGAAGAGGGGGCCGCCAAGGCCGCCCCTCAACCTTCCGGTGGCTCACCTATTCCGACGACAAACCCGAATCGAAAGGACCTCGACGTGACGAACTACAGCCCGTCCTACATGACCTATCTAGCTACCGAGTGCGCTCACGGCAATGCCTCGTCTGACCGCTGCAACCGCTGCAAGTACGAAGCCGTCATGCGACAGCAGAGCGTCATGGAAGCAGAGAAAGCCGCCGCAGAGCGGCGGCGCAAAGACGAAGAGAAAGCACAGCGCGGGGCAACGGGGGACGCCTGGCCCCCCGCTTACGTGGCCTACATGAAATCCACCTACCCAGACGCCAAGCCCTACCAGTGGGCGCGCCTCAACCTCACCGACGACAAGGCTAAGGAACTCATCAATGCCTAACCGACCGACCCCGCTCCCTGACTCTCGCGCCGTCGTGGCCGACATCGCCGTGGACATCGAGGCCGCCGCTATGCGCGCCCACGAGCAACTGAATGGCGCTCATCCCTACAGCATGAGTAGCCCGCAATTCAAGCTCGCGGGCATGGCCCTCCAGGTCGCCGCCCTCGCCCGTGCGATGCGCGACGAGATAGCCGCGAGCTACCCGCCCCCGCCCCTGCCCACCGCTAAGGACGGCGGCCGTGAGTGACTGGTCAGGATCAAAGGTCCGCCGTCTCGCTAACCAGGTCCTCGGTCGGTACGGCTCCGTGTGCTGGCTATGCGGTAAGCCGATTGACCTGACCGCTCCTCGCTCCTCACCCCTTGGCCTATCAGTGGACCACGTGATACCGAGGTCGAAAGGCGGCGGCGACAACATCGACAACCTGAGACCGGCCCATCATCACTGCAATACAAGCCGCCAAGACCGCCCCGCCGGGGCAGTAAGGCCCCGCCGGGTCTGGTCTGGATCGGGGGCCTGGCCAGGCATCACCGCGCCGACCTAATCCCGTTTTTTGGAACGACCCCCAGGCAGTCCCCGCCCCCATCTTCCTTATCCCCCCGACGCCCAGATAAACCGGCCCGAAACGGCCCAAACCCAGACCGGAAACCCACACCATGCGCGAAATGACCAACGAACTGTTCCAGGTGGAACCGCCCCCAACGGGGGACATCGAAAACGCCGTCAAGGATGCCTTCGCAGACCTCGAAGCCAAGGGAGTGCTTGGCCCTATCGAGCGCGCCAAGCGCGCCGCGCTCGTCAAGGCGGCCGCCGCCCTAGACCGAAGCCTCAACGGCGGCACGCCCAGCGTCGCAACGTCCAACGTCCTGAAAAACGTCCTGGAATCCCTTGACTCGCTCCCGCGCCCCGCCGAAGGCACAGACCGAGAGATGGACGCCCTAGACGCCGCCCTCGCCGAACTCACCCGCGACGCCCTGACCACATCATGACCGGCGAACCGAAATACGCTACGCGACGCAACCCGAACAATCCGACCTTCGGGGCGCGCATCGCCGCCGTCGCCGCCTACCTCGGTGGCTCGCTCATGCCCTGGCAGCGCCAAGTCGCCGACGTGGCACTGGAACTCGACCCGAACGACCCCGGCGCATGGCGCTACCCCGTCGTTGTCGTCACCGTTCCTCGACAGGCTGGCAAGAGCTTTCTACTGCGCGCCGTCATGGCCGACCGACTCCTGGCCTACAACAACCATGAAATCCTCATGACTGCGCAGACCGGCAAAGACGCTAGGAAGAGGTGGAAACAGCTCAACAAAGCGCTAGGCGCTGAAAAAAAACCCGGCTATTTCAGGGTGTACGCATCCCAGGGATCAGAGCGCACCGAGTACCTGAAACGCGGTAGTTTCATCAGCCCGTTTGCGCCGACGCCGAAGTCCATTCACGGTGATTCATTGCATTTGGTCACCGTTGACGAAGCCTGGGCTTTTGACGCTGAATCCGGTCTTGCTCTCGAAACGGCGATTAATCCGACCCAGCTCACTATTCAAGACTCCCAACTGTGGATTGTTAGCACGAAGGGTACGGATCGTTCCGCGTACCTGAATGAGCTGATTAGGCAGGGCCGCCAAGCGGTCAACGACCCCAATTCGCGTATGTGCTTTTTCGAGTGGTCAGCGGATGAAGAAGCCGCCGAGCGTGACCCCTACAGTGACGAGACGCTGAGCTTTCATCCTGCCATTGGCCACACACAGACGGCCGATAAAATCCGCGCACTCAAGAGCGACAGCCTCACCGCGTGGCGTCGGTCCATCCTGAACCTCGAAACCGCCACCGACGAAACCATCATCGATATGACGATGTGGGCAGACCTCCAGGACCTCGACGCCATCGCGGCCGCCCCGGACCCCTCCCGCGTCTGCCTCGGTATAGACCTCGCGGCCGACCGGTCCGGCGCGTCTATCGCCGCCGCCTGGCTAGACGGCGACGGCGACGTTTGCCTGTCCATCGTCGCATCGGGGCCGGGTACCGACTGGGTACCGCGCGCCCTGACCGACCTCCAGGCCGCTGGGTACCAATGGATTGGATGCGACCCCGCCGGTCCCACCCGCACCCTGGCCGCCGACCTCGAAAACGACGGACATCCCATAGCGACGCTTGGAACCCGCGACTATGCAACGGCGTGTCAACTCCTCCTCGACCGCGCCAAGGCTGGCCGCCTCGTCCACGACGGAAACCAGGAACTCACCGACGCGCTCGCCGCCGCCGTCCTGCGCCGCCTGTCCGGTGTAGAAGCGTTCGACGCGCCGAAATCGCCCCGGCCTATCGACGCGCTCCGAGCCGCCGCCGCCGCCGTATGGGCCGCATGTCAACCCCGCCCCGGCATCCAGATCTACTGAAAGAGGCCACGCCCGTGTTCACCCATGTTGACGCATCCGCTTGCTCATTCCTCCCGCTCTGTGAATGTGGGTGGCGTGGCTCGCCCGCCTCGTCCCACGAGCGCGCCCTCGGTGAAATCGCCGACCACGAGCGACGTTGCCACCCAGGCCATAACCACGCGCGTAAAGCCCTGCGTTCCTACCAGTGGCGACACTCACAGCCGTGAGCGAATCACCTATGGCGCAAGCTATCCGCATGGCATCCCTCGCGTCACTGTTTGGCTTCCACCGCGACGAGGCGGGCGCGCCGGTCCTTCCCGGCGTCGTCCCGCCCCCTCGCCGCGCCGCCGACGACATCAGCGAGCGCGGCGCGCTCGCTATCGACTCGGTGTACCGCGCCGTGACCGTCCTACAGGCCGCCGGTAAGCAAATCAGCCTCGACGCATGGCGCGACGGCGTACAGCTTGAGGGGAAGGACCTGCCTACCGTCGTCGCCACGCCCGGCCCTGACCTGACCGTGACCGCCCTCATCGCCGAAACCATCGCCTCGCTCGCTATGCGCGGTAATGCCTACTGGCTCATTGGCAGGAACCGAGACGGCCGCGTGATTAGCCTTCGTGTCCTGAACCCCACCGAGTGCGTGCCCGTCCTGGACCGCGCTACGGGCGCGCGCACCGTTCAATGGAATGGCCGCACCTACCAGCCCGGCGACCTGCGCCACCTGCGACTGACCTACGTGCCCGGTGAAGCCGCTGGCCTTGGGCCTATCCAGGCGTGCGCTCGCTCTCTCCAGGGCGCGGCCGACATGGCCGCCTATGCATCCCAGTGGACGCACGCCGGGGGCGTGCCGACCGGCATCCTGTCCACCGACCAGGCCATCACCGCCCAGCAAGCCGCCGACGCGAAAAAGTCATGGAACGAGTCGAATAGCCAGGGCGGCGGCGTCGCCGTCATCGGGGCGGGCCTCAGATACTCGCCGCTACACCTCACCCCGTCTGAGGTGCAATTCCTCGAATCACGCGCGTTTGACGTGCTTAGCGTGGGACGCATGTTTGGTATCCCGGCCCACATGCTCCTGGCCGCCGTCAACGGTTCCTCCATGACCTACCAGAATGTCACCGACGCCGCGACCGACTTTATCCGTTGGACCCTCATGGCGTACCTGCGCGAAATCGAGGACACGCTCACCGCGATTCTCCCGCGCGGTACCATCGTCCGCTTCAATCTCGACGCCCTACTGCGCGCCAACCCTTCCGCCCGCATGGCCACCCACAAAACCGCCATCGAAGCGGGCATCTATACAGCCGACTATGCCCGCCGCATCGAGGGCATCACCGACCCCACCGCCGCCACGAAGGACCAGCCCAATGAGTGACCTCCAGACCCGAGACTTCAAGATCGCCCCTACCCCCGAAGCAGACGACGCGCCGCGCACCGTGAGAGGCCTCGCCGTCCCCTACGGCACCGAGATTGAACTAATCCCCGGCTACTTCGAGACCATCGCGCCCGGCGCGCTCGCACCCCGCGCCGAAACGGACACGAGCCTCAAGCTCGTCTATCGCCATGACGAGCCTATCGGACTCATCACGGCCGCCACCGAGACAGACGCCGGTATCGAAATCGAGGCGCGGTTTTCCGATACCCAGACCGCGCGCGACGCCTACCAGCTCGTCCGCGACGGCGTGATTGACCGGCTCTCGATTGGCTTTGCGCCCCTCGAAACCACCCGCACCGAGGACGAGCGCGGCACGCACACCACCATCACGAGCCTGGCACTCCGAGAGGTCTCGCTCGTCCCGTTCCCTGCCTACTCCACCGCCGCCATTACCGAGGTCCGCACCCAGCCGACCGCACCCACCGAAAGGAACACCCCCACCATGACCGACAACGCCACCGAGTACGCGCTCGCCGCCGACCTGGCCGACCTGCGCGCCGACCTGACCGCGATGGAACAGCGCGCCGCCCTCGCCGACCTGACCCCCACCACGCGCGCCGCCGACACGCGCACCCCTGGCCAGGCCCTCAAGGACCTGATTAGCGACGACGCATACCGCGCCGAAATCGCCGACCTCCAGACCCGCGCTTTCGCCGGTACCAAGTCCAGCGCAGACGCCACCATGACGACGCCCGTGTGGATGAAGGACCTCACGCGCCTCGTGGACAAGCCCAACGTCCTCGCGCACCTGTTCTCGACAGGTTCCCTTCCTGACGATGGCCTCGAATTGGAGTTCACCGAGCTTGCCACCAACACGCTCCAGGTGGCACAGATCGCCAACGAAGGCGACGACTTGACCATGGGCAAAATCTCTACGTCCTCGCGCAAGGCCGCCATCAAGACGTTCGGCGGCTACACCGAGCTAACCCTCACCGCCATTAAGCGCGCGCGCGTGAACCTCCTTGACATCTCCCTCCGAGGAATGGCTATCGCAGCTGGCCAGGCGGCCGCCGCGTACTTCGCCACCGCCTTCGCTGAAGCAGTCAAGACCCAGGACGCCAACAAGCTCGCCGTCGCGAAGGCAGCCAACGCGCTCACCTGGTCGGACATTAGCGGCCTGTTTATCGACGCCGCCGCCAAGTATGCCGACCTTGGCCTGAGCCTGGACGGCCTCGTCGTGGATAAGGCAACCTTCAAGGCGCTTTCGGGCCTGACCGGCACCGACGGCCGCCCGCTGATGCGCGCCGCCGAAAACCCCGCTAACACGATTGGCACCGTTGACGCGAAGGCTCTGACCGGCGTTATCCTCGACGTTCCGGTTACCTGCAACCTGCGCGCCACCGCCGGATCGCTGGGTACCGGCGTCGTGGGCGCGTTCTACAACCGCGAAGCGATGCGCACCTACGAGACGCCCCTCGTCCAGCTCCAGGACGAGAACATCATCAACCTGTCTCGACAGTTCTCGGTTTACCGCTACGGGGCCGTGGCCGCCGAAATCCCCACCGGCCTCGTCCCCCTCAAGATCGGGGCGTGACCGTGGCCGACCTGACTACCCGCCTCGCCGCCTACGTGGGCGACGTGCCCGCCGACGAATACCTGCGCTCGTGCGTTGCCGAAGCCACGACGCTCGTGGGTAGCCAGGTCGGCAACATCACGATCCCGCAAGAGGTGCACGACCGGGCCGTTATGGAGGTCGCCGCCGAGCTTTACCACCGCCGAAGCGCCCCCAACGGTATCAAGAGCTTTGCCGACGGCCTGGATGGCGCGTCCGCCATCCGCGTCGCTCGTGACGCCCTCGTCGCCGCCCGGCCCCTACTCGCCCCCTATCTCCCGCTGGCCATCTCATGACTCACGAATCTGGACCCATCGCGTCGGCTCGCGCTGACCTCGCCGCCATCCTCCGAGAGGCGACAGACCTCCCGGTAGTGACCAACGTGCCCGAAAGGCTCGCGCCCCCGTGCGTCGTCATTACCGAGGCGTCCCCACTCCTCACGACCGACGACACGACCTATAACGCCGTGACCGTGCGAATGAGTCTCACGGTGGCCGTTGCACCCACGACCAATGCGCTCGCCATCGAGCGACTTGACGAGGCCGTGGACACCATCGCCGTCGCACTCATCAAGGCCGGAACCGTCGCCGCAATCGAGGCGTACACGAGCATCAAGAGCGCCGACGGGCAAGCCTACCTCGCCGCACCAATCACCACCACCCTCACCTACTCCCTTGGAAGGACCCCGCAATGACCGTCACCCGCAACACGCGTATCCTTGGCAACCGCCTTGGCTTTTCCATCGCCGGTAAAGACTATTGGTCGGACCTCTCGTCCTATGACCTCTCGCCCGAAACGAGCGATAAGGATGTGGTTACCTTCGCCGACGCCCTCGGTGGCTCGTCCGCGTCCTGGAAGCTCAAGGGGAAGGCCATCGTCTCGTTTGATCCCGGATCGTTCTGGGAAATGCTCTGGCAGCAAGCCGGAAAGACCGTGGACGTGCTCGTCGCGCCCTTCGGCAACAAGACCGCTACCGCCAAGCAGCCGCATTTCAAGGTTCGCGCCAAGATCGGTACCAAGCCGTCCATTTCCTCCGAGGCGGGCGACGAAAAGGGCAGCACGTTCGAGTTCGAGTGGACGTGCGAAGGCGAGCCGGAAAAGCTCACCGCCACCTCGACGCTGGGCACCGGCAATATGGAAGATGCCTGACGCATGGCTGGCATCCTCGACGGTCACGTCCACCTCGACGGTGGCAGCGTAGAAATACAGGGCATCAAGCGCCTACTACGCGACGCCGAGCGCGTGGGCGTGGCCGCCGAGGACCTGAAGGAACTGACCTACCGCCTCGCAACGCCTATCGCGGCGCTCGCAAAGACACTCGCCCCGCGCGGCGATACCGGCCGACTCGCATCGGGCATCAAGCCCAGCCGCTCAAAACGCAAGGTCATGGTCCGCGTCGGCTCCGCTAAGCGACTTCCCTACGCGGGCGTGAACCACTGGGGTCGTGATGGCTCATCCGGCCCCCGCTGGCTCTCCCAGGCCGAAGAAGCCATGCGCCCGCGCACCTTCGCCGGAATCGGTGAGGGCATCAAAGATCTATTAGATAAAAACGATTGGTAAGGACCAACATCATGAACATGAACGCCATGACCCTCGGTGACCTCGACTACTACGAGCGCAAGACCGGTCAGCCCATCACCTCGTTCGATCCCGAAGCGGGCGGCGCTCTCGCCGCCCCCATGATCGCCATGTGCGCAATCATGCTCTACCGACGCGGTGGCTACACCACGCGCGACGACGCATACACGGCCGCCACCGACCTCACCATGGACGAGGCCACCCGGCTCGTTGGCGACGCAACCACCGACGCCCCGGCGGGGGAATGACCGGCGCGTCGTCCCTCGGTCCCGTCCTGGCAATCCTCGCCGTGGACGCCGGTATCCCGCCGTGGGACGCGCGCGAAAAACTCACCCTAGAGGACGCTCACGCCATCCTCGACCTCCTCAACGAACGAGCGCAAGCACAGAAAGGCTAGGCAGTGGCCGGTCACGTTGTAAAAGTCTCGGTAGTCGCCGATACTAAAAAGTTCTCGCGCGCCTTCAAGGGGCTTGCGAAGGAAACGGGCCTATCGGGACTGGCCGAAGCGGGCAAAACAGCCGTGACCACGCTCGCCACGGTCGCCGCCGCCGGGGCCGCCGCCATTGGCGTCGCCGGGGCAAAGGCCGTGAGCGCGGCCGCCGACTTGGAACAGAGTACGGGCGCTATCGAGGCCGTGTTCAAGAGCGGGGCCGACCAGATGAAAGCGTTTGCGGATACCGCCGCAACGTCGGTCGGACTCACCAAGAACGAATATCAGGAACTAGGCACGTTGCTTGGTGCGCAGCTCAAAAACGGCGGTACCTCGATTGACCAGCTCGCCGGAAAGACCAACGACCTCATTGGCGTGGCCGCCGACCTCGCCGCGCAATTTGGTGGCACCACGGCCGACGCCGTTGGCGCGCTCTCGTCCGCCCTCAAGGGGGAACGAGACCCCATCGAGCGGTACGGCGTGTCCCTCAAGCAAGCCTCGATTGACGCCAAGGCCGCCGAACTTGGCTTTGAGAAGGTGGGTGGCTCGTTCGATAATGAAGCGCAGCAAGCGGCGACCCTCGCGCTCATCATGGAACAGACGGCCGATGCGCACGGGGCTTTCGCACGTGAGGGTGACACGCTCTCGCACCAAGTCCAGGTGCTTAAGGCGCATATGGGCGACTTCGCCGCCAAGGCGGGCGGCCTCGTCCTGCCCGCCGTGACCGCCCTTGCGTCCGCCGCAATCGAATACCTCGTGCCCGCCATGGAACAGCTCACGACATGGGCGCGCGACGTGGCCCTCCCGGCCCTCAAGAACTTCGCCGACCAGTTCACCGCGAACGTCGTCCCGAAGATCAAGGCCGCCGCCTCGGTATTCCAGACCCAGGTCCTGCCCCGCCTGAAACGCCTCATCGACTGGCTCCTCACGACCGTTCCCCCCGCCATTAGCCGCGTCGTGTCATTCTTCGAGCGCTTTGGGCGCGCCATCGGGGCCGCCGCTGGCGTTATCGGTACGTTTGTAGCCGGATTCAGGGCCTTCGGCAAGATCAAAGCTATCATCGAGGCCGCGAAAGTCGCGTGGGCGGCCCTCAACGCGACGATGGCCGCCAATCCCATTTTCCTCGTCGTCGCCGCCATCGCCGCCCTCGTCGCAATCTTCGTGGCCCTCTACGAGAACAACGAAACGTTCCGTAACGCGGTAAATGCCGCGTGGGAACAGATCAAAGCGGCGGCCGTCGTCGTCGTCGAATGGTTCACCACGAACGTCGTGCCCGTCCTACAGGCCGCATGGGCCGCCATCGTTGACGCGTGGAACGCGGTTTGGCCGAAGCTGAAAGAGGCGTGGGCAACCTACGGGCAACCCATCGCCGACCTCATCGTCAATATCTTTACCGGCGTCGCCGCGAACTGGTCCACCATCTGGGAAGGAATCAAGGGCGTCTTTACCGGCGTGTGGGAGATTCTTTCAAGCGTCGTCCAGACTGTCGTGGGCGTCATCTCCGGCATTATCCAGGTCTGGACATCCGCGCTCTCGGGTGACTGGCAAGGCGTGTGGGAAGGCATCAAGGGCATCTTTTCGAGCGTCTGGGAAGGCATCAAGGGCGTCATATCCGGCGCGCTGAACATCGTCAAGGGCTATATCACGTCCGCCATGGGCGTCATATCCGGCGTGTTCTCCGGCGTCTGGTCGTCCATATCCTCGACAGTCTCCGGCGCGTGGAATGGAATCACGTCCGCCATCTCCTCCGGCGTCTCGACGGCCGTGTCCTACGTGTCATCCCTCCCATCTCGCGCCCTGAGCGCCCTCAGCAATATCGGCTCAACCCTATGGAACGCCGGTAAGTCCCTAATCCAGGGCTTTATCAACGGCATCAGTTCCATGATCGGGTCTGTCCGCGACACCCTTGGATCGCTTACCTCCAGCCTCACGTCATGGAAGGGACCCGCCGACTATGACGCGGTGCTCCTCAGCCCGGCTGGCCGCCTCGTCATCGACGGATTCATTAGGGGCCTCGAATCCAGGTACGGGGCCGTGCGCCGCTCCCTTGGATCGCTCACCGGAATGGTGGCCGACACCGACCCCGGCGCTCTCGCCCTGCCAGACGTGAACGGTATCGCCGGTCTGCGCCGGGGCGGAGGCGTCACTATCAACGTCACCGCCCAGATGCTTCACCCGTCAATCGACGCGGGCCGCGTCATCGCACAATCAATCGACCAGTACACGCGCCTCAACGGCGCTGGCCGCTAACCCCGAAGGGAGGACCCCGCTCATGGTGACCCTGCCCCCGCCGCCGCCGTCCACCTGGGAAGGCGCGCGCACCGAGACACTGGCCGCCGGGCACACCCGCTTCACGCTCGCGCCCGGCTCATCATTCCTGCGCATCACCGTGGACCACTTGTACCCATACCACCTGATTACGGCGCGAATCCGCATCCGCACCACCCAGGCGGGCCAATACGTCGTCATCCGCATGGGTAACGACGCCAAGCGATTCACCCGCGCCAACAATTACACGCACCATGTGCGCACCACGTCGCTCGGGACCAGCCTCATTATCGAGGTCACCGGAATCACCAACGGCGTCGTGGAAGAACTCACCATCACCGACGAAACGCCCCTACCGGACAATCCTCGCCCGTGCGACGTGCTCAGTCTCCAGGCGTACTACCCGCTACAAGGATTCTTCGGCCTCAGATGGAATAATGACCGGTGGAACCGCGCCTCATGGACGCGCGGCGTCGCAAAGCCGTGGGCAATGGTGTGGGACTCAACCCCCTGGGATACCCGCGCATGGAACGTGGGCGAAACAAACATCAGCCAGTGGCAGGACATCACCGGACCGTGTACCGACATCGCCGTCACTCGCGGCGTCACGACGAACGGCCCCGCGATGGCCGCCGCCGTCGGCACCCTGACCGCTCGCGCCATTAACGCGCTGAGCCCGCGCGCCACCGGATTACACCACGGCACGCCCGTGCGCCTCATTCACTGGCCGACGCGCTCGCTCGTGTTTACCGGCGTCATCACCGACCTAACGATCACCCCGCACAAGCCCGGTAGCCGTATCGACTACGAGGTCAGCCTCACCGCGTCCGATAACGTCGCACGCCTCGCCGCCATCACCCGCTACGGGGCGAAATCCGACGGCGGCGACGGCTCCGAGTCGTGGGCGGCGCGCCTGGATCGCCTCATCAAGTCCGCGCCGGACCTCACCTACCAGGTGCACGACCAGGCGACACAGACCATGGCCCCCGTCGTCTGGGAAACGAGCCTTGCCCGCCACCTTGACGCGCTCATGGCCTCAGTCCTGGGATCGTGGACGGTAGAGCGCGACGGCACCGTATCCATCCGCGTGCGCCGCCCCCGCAACCCCGTGCTCACCCTCACCGACGCCGATAAGAGCCGCCTCACAGCGCGTATTTGGTCCTACACCGACATAAACGTTTCCTGGTCTGCCACCGACACGATCGCGCACGTGACCCTCGCCAACCACGGCGCAAAGTTCGACACCGAGCAGGGCGACTGGGAAGCAGACGACGCCGACACGACCGTTACCGACCCCACCGCCGCCCACGCATGGGGAGGGGCCGCCATTCAGATTGACACGACGCTACCAGCCCGCGACGTGGAAACCGTCGCTCGCCGGTACCTCGCCACGACCCAGACGGACCCCGTGCCGTCGTCGGTCGCACTCGTTGCCGCCCACGACGCCGGTCCCACCGACCGGGCCGGGCACATGGCCGCCGCCGCCACCCTCGACCCCCTGAGCGCCGTAGCCGTCGAATGGCGCGGTGAAGATGCCCCCGCCCTCATTACCCAGGTTGCCCACGTCATCACGCCGACGACGTGGAAAACCACCCTCACCCTGACCAATAACAAGCAGTAAGGACAACGATCATGAAAACGTTTGTGCCCGGCGAAATCGCCCGCGCTGAGGACGTGAACGCCAATTTCTCCGAGCTGAAAGAGGCCACCGACCGCCTGACCGCCGCCTTCCAGATTGGACAGGTCGCCGTCGGCTCCCTCCAGCCCGGCGCAACGACCAATTCCTACAGCGTCAAGTTTTCCAAGCGATTCAGCAAGCCCCCAATGGTGTTCATGCAGTCGCAGAACCAGCGCCTCAACCTCGCCGCGTGGGACATCACCGCCGACGGATTCACCTGGATGGCCCACAACAACACAAGCGGCGCGTCCGCCTATGCACAGCTCATGTGGCTGGCAATCGCAATCTGAGAAAGGAACCAACGAATGAGTGTGCAAGAGTTCGCGCGCCGTCTGTACTGGATGTGCGCCGAAGCCGACGGGGGATACTCCCAGCCCAATCGCCTCGACGTGCAACGCACGCGCGGCGTGCCCGGTGGATATTTCACGTTCGAGGCCGATTGTTCGAGCCTCGTTATCGAAGCCGCCAAGCAAGCCGGATACCCTACCGGCGGCGCCACGTTTACCGGCGATATGCGCGCCGCTTTCGAGGCGGCCGGCTGGGCCGTCATCCCATATGGCGCTACCGCTGGGCTTGCCGCAAACCTCTACACCGGCGACGTGATCCTATCTGAGGCCGCATCCGGCGGCGTCGGACACGTCGCCGCATATATCGGTGATAACCGTGTCGCCGAAGCCTGGATTGACGGCCGGGGCGACATTATGGGCAGCGCCGAAGGCGATGGCGAGGGCGACGACACCGGGGGAGAAACCCGCGTTGTCCCGTTCTCCTCGCACCCCTACACCCTGGCCGGGTCCTGGACTCACGTCTTGCGCCCGCCCGCGTTCACCCCGCCCGCCGGGGCCGAAGCCACCACCACAACCACCGCAACCACCCCGAAAGGAACCCCCCGCATGTTCACCATCTCCTATAACTCCATCTACGGCATCAAGGGCTACGCCCTCGTCACCGAATCCGCGGGCGCATACGCACTCGACCGCGTGGGCGCTCAGGTCTACAACGACGTGCTGCCCATGACCGAAGTCCCGGCCCACCATGCCGAAATGCTCATCAGAGAGGCATGGGAACGCCACAACCGCGTCGCCGCAACCGGGGCCGCTGAAACCCGCGTGGACATCGACGAGGCCACCGCCAAGGTCCTCTCTGCCATCGGCAAGGACGGTGGGGACAAGTGAGCGACCCGAAGCACGCACTCACGCCGCAGCCCGTCGCCTGGCTCACCCCAGACGTGCGCCGTTGGCTCTACGGCATCGCAACCGCCCTCGTCCCTATCCTCGTCGTCTACGGCGTCATCGAGTCATCGACCGCGCCCATGTGGGTTGCGCTCGCCGCCTCTGTCCTCGGAACAGGGACGGCCCTCGCGCACGTCCCGAAGGGCGGCGAATGACGCCCGCCGCCGAGGTCATCACCGCGCTTGGTGGCCTCGGTGGCGTTGCCGCAATCGTGACGAGCGCGGCAACGCTGATACAGGCGCGGCGAATCCACGCGCAAGTCAGCCCTAACCACGGCTCCAGCCTCGCCGACGCCGTGAACAGGACCGACGCCAAGACGGCCGAGGCCGCCGCCGCCGTGAGTCGCCTAGAGGATGCCCTCGCGTCGCACTCCAGCGCCATCGAGCGCATCGAGAGCGCCCTCACCTCCAATGGCGAGACCGTGCGCCGCATCGAGAGTGAGCAGATGAAAACCGCGTCCGACGTGCTCATATCGCGCCACTCGGTCGAAAGTCTCTCCCGTGAGGTAAAGGGCTTGGGGCACGAGATAGGGGACCTACGATCAACCAGGGACCGTGAGCACGCCGATTATGACGCGCGCATCCGGTCCCTGGAGGGCCGCCCCTAAGCCGCCGCCTCGACCACGGCCCGCAACGCCTCGTCCGCAATCGCTAGATACCGTAGCGTCGTGTGCGGCGATTCATGACCGAGGATGCGTTGAACGGCTACAAGGTCACCCGTGCGCTCATATGCCCGCGTGGCAAAGCGATGCCTAAGCGCGTGCATCGTCACGCCGGACGGTAGCGCGCGGGTGACCAGTTTCCCGAGCCATTCCGGCGACACATGCCCTGCGTCGTCGCCTGGGAACGTCCAACCCGGCCCGCGCGCCTCGACGGCGGCGACCAGGCCCGGCGGCATGGGCACCGTCCGCGCCTTCCCGCCCTTCCCGTGCACGATCAAGGACGCGCCGCGCACGTCCCGCACAATGTCACTCGCGCGCACGCGGGCGACTTCGCCCCGGCGTAACCCCATCTCCGAGGCCAACCTCACCGCCAAGTGCACGCGCCAATCACTCGCCTGGAGAGCGCGCCTCACGGCCTCGTCATCCGCCGGGCGCGGGGCCGGGGCCGACGCCCGCACCGACGGCAAAGCAGACACATCGACCAGGACCGGCCGGGCCGCCGCCGCCCACGAATAGAACCCGCCGACCGACTGGAGAGCCGACCGGCGCGTATCGCGCGCCCACATGTGCGCCGCCGACCACTCGATTACATCCGCCGTGCTCACCTGCCAGGGGCCGACCTCGACCGCGCGGGCGAAACGTCGCACCCAATCCACCCGAAGCCTCACCGTCGCCACCGTCCGACCCGTTCCAAGCATGTGCAACCTCCAATCAGTGATTGGCGTGTCCCATCCGCCCGGCACTCGTGCTTTCTGCATAACCATGGCCGCTATCCTCGTCCCAATCGCTCAAATCCGCGCGGCGTGGGCACCCTTGCCCGCGCTCACCTGGTCGGACGCTACGCCGCTTGTGTCCACATATCGGACACTGTGACGTAATCCCGAGGTTGCA
>CAUSHZ010000039.1:0-17381 GCA_963531605.1 uncultured Actinomyces sp. | reverse complement strand
TGGCGTCCCACTGGCCGTCGAGCACGGGCTCGAAGGTCTTGACGTGGTTGCGGGTAATCTTCGCGGCGTCTTCGAAGTAGCCGGTGTTTGCGTGCATCTGTCCGCAGCAGACCTGGTCTTCGGGGAAGACGACCTCGTGGCCGAGGCGTTCAAGCAGGGTCACTGTGGCCTGGGCAGCCTGGGGGAACATGACGTCTGCCAGGCAGGTGGAAAAGAGAGCGATGCGCACTGGGGGATCCTTCCTCGTGGGTGCTGTCCAGTCCAGGTTATGGCTGGGTCCGAGGTCCCAGCGACCGTTTTTGTTAAGCTAACTTGGGTGAGGTTGATTTTTCCGCTATATGTTGCGAAAAAGTCAACCTGACTGATGAACGAAAAATGGCCTTTTATCGGGCGTTTTAGGACCTTCGGGACGCGACTTAGCTCAGGGTGAGTTTTCGTTTTTCAGTTTTGCGATGGTTGCGTGTGCGCAAGAGGTCGCCCCGGCCTCGTTCCTGATTGAACTATCTTCCTTTTGATGGTGGCATCGACATTGATGCGGGGAATGGGCGGCTTGCTGAAGATGTGTCGGGCCGGACCTAGCCGCGCGCGAGTTTGTTGCACGGGGGCAGTGCACTATTTGGCGCAGCATTGCACTAGATAGTAGGTAGTGCAATGCCCTCGTAACTAGTGCATTGCTGTCGTAACTAGTGCATTGCTGCCCGGGTGCCGCGTCAGGCGGAGGGACGAGGCCGGGGCCGGGAATCGGGGAGCGGAGGGCACCGGGGCGGGCGTGGTGTGGTGCCTACAAGCCGCGGGATCGAGCGGTAGGACCGGTCAGCCGTTGACGCCTTCGCCGGTCATGACGACGAGACGACAGTCGGGAGAAATAGCTAGATCGGTGACGCTGAAGGAGTCGGTTGAATTCGGGTAGCTGTGTGCTGCGGTGTCCAGGATCGTGTTGGCACGGTCAGCAGGAACACTGTTGAACTCGCACTCCTGGGGCACGTATTGGTAGAGATCGGGGTGGATTCCGGGTAGGAGTTGGGCGCTGCTCTCGATCTCTTGTTGCAGTTGTGCGATCGTCTCTTCGGACGCTACTGCGACCCCGGAGAACCAGAACTTTGTCTCCGGTACGGGCAGCCATGTTGAGTCGGCAACCAGAATCTGCGCGTAGTGGCCCTCCGATGCCCCAGGTTGGGCATTCGGTGATTGACGTAGTCCGTATCGTTGCCGTAGACGGGTTCGTTTTCGGAGGATACTGAGAACGGTGCGAAGCGCGGGTCTTGGGCACCTGAGGACCGGGAACTATCGTGCGCGAACGGGTTGCATGCAGCGGCGAGTGCCGCGGCGCTCATCAGAGATGCCAGAACCTTGAGAGTAGGTTTCATGAGCGTCTTCCAATAGCCGGTCGTTGGTGAGGAATTAGGGGTGGCCGATCGCTGTGAGGACGAGCAGCTGGCAGTCCTTGGACACTGCTATAGCGCTGATGGGCAGGGTTTTGAAATCGGGATTCCCCTTACCCTTCTCTGGGGGGAGGATGGCGTTAGCGTGCTCGGGGTTGATCGTCGAGAAATGGCAGTTCTCGGGCACGAGCTTGTGGAGCCGCGGATCGATTCCGGGCAGAACGCTCGCGTCCCCGCTCGACCCTTCCATGAGGGTGTCGATCGTTGTGGTGGGGACGGTGGCGACTCCGGTCAACCAGTATTCGGGATCCTGATCGAGGGCGTGGAGGATCCCTGAATGGGTGCGAGCGGCGACCACGTTGCCGTTGGTTGCTTGCATTCCCGGCCAGCGCTCGTTGAACGAGTCGATGCGCGTCTGCACCTTCGTCTCGCGGTCACTCGTGTAGGTAAATGGGGCGAATCGCGGGTCCTGTAAACCGCTCAAGTGGGAATAATCGATCGCGAATGGGTTGCACGCGGTGGCGAGCGCCGCGACCGCGAGCAGCGGCATAATGGTCTTAACAGTGAGCTTCATGTTTATCCTTGGCAGATCCTTCGGTCGTTCCATAACGAGGCCGGGGTGTGGCGGAGAGGATGAGGGGGAGAGCCGCGGAACTCAGGAGTGGCCGAGTGCGGTGAATACGAGAAGGTGGCAATTCTCGGACATGGCTAGCGCTTGTATGTCCATGGGGCCGAAATCGTGTGGGATCTTCTCCTTATCCGGTGCGAGCGCCTTGTCCGCGAACTCCGGGTTGATCGTGGTGAACTCACACTCCTGGGGGACATACTCGTAGAGATGAGGATAGATGCCGGGCAGGAGAGTATCGGCGGCTGCACCCTCCTCGAGGAGCTGGATCGTCTCGTCGGGGACGGTCGCAACAGCGGTCAGCCAGAACTCGGGGTCCTGTGCGGGGATAAAGGCAAGTGCGGGGGAATACTCGACGACGACGTGCGCCTCGCTTGCCTCCACATTCGGCCAACGCACGTTCACGGAGTCCGTCTGGGCCTGAACGGTGGGCTCTTCATCACTCTTGTAGACAAATTCGGCGAAGCGCGGGTCCTGCGGATACTGAGTCGGCGTGGCAGTCGGCGTGTTCCTGGGGGTGAACGGGTTGCACGCGGTGCAGAGTGCCGCGATGGCGAGCAGCGGTACGAGGGCCTTGAATGGGTGCTTCATATTTATCCTTGGGTGGATCCTTTGGGCGCTCCATGACGAGGCCGGGCGTGTTCGAGGGGAGCCTGTTCTAGGAATCGGGATAGGCATTGCCGAGTGCGGTGAACACGAGAAGGTTGCAATCCTTGGATATGGCTAGCGCTCGTATGTCCATGGGGCCAAAATCGTGTGGGATCTTTTCCTTATCCGGTGCGAGCGCCTTGTCCGCGAACTTCGGGTCGATCGTGGTGAACTCGCACTCCTGGGGGACGTACTCGTAGAGATGAGGATAGATGCCGGGTAGGAGTGTGTTGGTGGCTTCTCCCTCGGCGAGGAGCTGGATCGTCTCGTCGGGGATGGTGGCAACAGCGGTCAGCCAGAATTCGGGGTCCTGTGCGGGGATAAAAGCAAGCGCCGGGGAATACTCGAGGACGATGTGCGCTTCGCTCGCCTTCGTGTTCGGCCATCGAACATTGACGGAGTCGGTTCGATCTTGGACCGTCGGAGTCTCGTCGCTCTTGTAGACAAATTCGGCGAAGCGCGGGTCCTGTGGATACTGAGTCGGCGTGGCCGCCGGCGTGTTCCTGGGTATGAATGGGTTGCACGCAGCGGCGAGTGCCGCGATGACGAGCATGGGAAGGGACAACCGACGGAGTGATTTCATTGGTCAGGCTCCCACATTGAACGAGATGTACACGTAGTTCCCGCAGACTGCCACGTCGGTCGCCGGGAAGCTGATGCCCAGATAGGTTGGTAGGTCCGGTCCCGTCAACCACGTCTCGCCTGCGAGGCGCGCGAGAGTGTGAGGAAGGTGGAGCTCCTCAGTGTATTCACCGGTGCAATGCTCGGCGAGCATAGCGCTCCACTCGTCGGTTGCCTCCGCGCAGATGATCAGAAACCTATTCGAAGGTCCGATGAGGAGTTCGCCTGGACGCAGGACAACACTGCGGTCCAGGATCTGGAACAGAGTGTGGGCCGGAAAAAAACGGTTAAGGGACTCATCTGATAGAAGCTGTTGTGAACTCATCGTGGCTTGTACTTTTCGTAGTCGTGCGTCTTACGGTCTTCGTTGCTCTCGGTGGTGCGCGTATCCAGAAGGGGTGGCTGTTCGCCGACCTTCCAGGTGTAGGTGCGGGTTAAGCTGCCGCTGGAATGAAAGCTCTTTCCCCACCCGAGCTCTTCAAAACGTCCATTGACAGCATCCGGTGTCCCTGAACCCTTGTCGGCCTTGCCGCGGTCGAAATTCCACTTATCCCGAGCATAGACGGTAACGGTGGCGGTCACGGTGTCTCCCTCGACCTTGACATCCGTGTCGGTGTACATCGTGTGGCCGCCAATCGTTCTCTGCCAGTTTTCGGTGGCCGGATTGCCGACAGCGTGCATGGGGGAATAGAGCGTCACGTCTGTCTGGCCGGCCATCACAGCCTCATTCGCAGCCTGCAGTGACGCATTGAGGTCTGTGTTGACGTAGTTTCGGATGATGGCATCGTCCATGTAAGCCTTTTCGTAGTTGAAGGTCTTGGGAGTACCTGTATTTTCCCGAAAGTGTCCGTAGAAATCATATGAGTCGGAGTGTTGTAAGACCCAGCCCGCTCCTTGACGGTACAGCTCCCACTTGTACCAGTTGTCCCAGTCTTCCGGAGTGTCTTGGCCTGCTTTAGAGCCGTGGGGAAAGCTGTCATCCCACTCAATGGAACGGTCGGGTTCGATAGTCGAGAACCCGCCTGACGTTGTATAGGGCTTGACATCTGAGCCAGAATGGAGAGCGGCTTGAAGATCGTATCGCACAAACGTTTCTACAAGCGCTGCGAGTAGTTGTTGCGCGATGCCTGCTGCAATGAACTTTCCGCCAATGTAGAGGGGGGAAAGCGCGGCGAGCATATTGTCCGAGGGGAGGACTATCCAGACATCGGACACGGAAAAACTATCGAGTTCGAGACTGTCAACGTAGTCGATGACCTCACGTTGGAGCTGCTGCTTGTTGGTGCGGTAGGTGGTGATGGCTGCCTGTGTCTGTTGGATCGACGTGATGTGATCGGTGATCTTCTGCTCGAGCGCATCCAGCTTGGCGATCATCGCCTGGGCGCTCTGTCCTTGCATGCCTGACGCGATTATTTCCTTCGCGTGGGTGATGTCGTCTAGCTTCGCCTGATTAGCTCGCACTGCCTCGTCAAGTTGCTCGATTGTGGTGGTAAAAGATCTTAGATCGAGCGCGTAGAGCTTGGTTTTCGTCATCATCTGTGTCATCCCTCGTTAGATGCGCTGAAGGAATCGGCGATCGCGTTCTCCATCGCCTCGAACTCCTGGAGCGTCTTCAGCATGTCGGAGTGCATTGCCTTGAGCTCGTCCTGGATCGCGGTCTCTGCATTGTTGAGGTTGTTGATCGGCCCGCCGATCCTCTGCGCGTAGACGCGGCTGCAGGGATCTCCGGTGGGAGGTGTGACCTTTGTGCAGGTTGCCGCTTCGTCGACGTATTGCGCGGCCGTGCGTAATGCGTCGCTCGAAAAACTCAAGTCAGGCACTGTCGTCTCCTTTGTCCGTACTTCTGATGGGAGCCTACAAGGGGGAGGTCCCGGGAAGCAACTCGCTTCCCGGGACCTCCCGAGCCCATGAGCAGCCGATCAGTGCGGCATGTAGGCACCGAGCCAGCCTTGGGATGCGATGAACACCAGGGCGCACAGCACCACGAGCAGGCCGATCGAGTAGGGGGCGGCCTTCCTGAGGATCTCCGCGTCGGAACCCTCCGAATCGACGGAGGAGGCGGCGATCGCGAGGTTCTGCGGGGACACGATCTTGCCGATGCCGCCGCCGATGGTGTTGGCGGCCAGCAGGATGGACGGGTCGAGGCCCGCACCGGCCGCGGCGGTCGACTGCAGGTTCGCGAACAGAGCGCCCGCCGAGGTCGCGGAACCGGCGACGGCCGTACCGATCCAGCCCAGGATGGGGGAGAGGAATGCGAAGGCCGCGCCCGTCGTCGCCAGGGCGGCGCCGATCGAGGTCGTCTGGCCCGAGAAGTTCATGACGAAGGCGAGGGCCATGACGGAGGCGATCGTCAGGATGGCCATGCGCAGCGAGTAGATGGTGCGCGGCAGGACCGCGAACATCTCACCCACGGAGGTCTGGAAGCGGCCGTTCGAGGAGTTCGTGCCGTACACGATGGCGACGATGATGCCGGTCAGGAAAATCCACGTGCCGGGGTTAGAGAGAGTCGACAGCGTGTAGGACGCAGCCCCGGAGGGGGAGCCGTCCGCGGTCAGCAGGTTGCCGTAGACGCCGGGCCACGGGATCTTCACGTCAGTCGAGGAGAAGAAAGCGGCGATCGGCTTGGCCAGCTTCGTGATTGCGATGATGACGACGACGAGGACGTAGGGCAGCAGGGCCAGGCCGATGCGCGAGCCGGTGGGCCTGTCGGCCTCGTCGGCGCTGGTCGTGCACTCTGCGGGGGTCGTGGGACCCCAGACCAGCAGGAAGGCGTAGCAGGCGGCGAATCCCAGCAGCGAGGCGACGACCGCGGTCAGCTCGTACGAGATGGAGGGGGTGAAGAAGTGGCCGACGCCGGCCGCGGCACCCGCAACGAGGGCGAGGGGCCACAGCTGGCGTACGCCTCGTCCGCCGTCGAGGATGAACAGCATCAGGACCGGGATGAACAGACAGAAGATCCAGGTCAGGTGGCCCATGTCGCCGGCGACGACGACGGGATCCGCGCCACCAAGCCTGCCGGCGGTGGTCGTGGGGATGGCCATGGCGCCGAAGCCGACGTTGATAGCGTTACCGACGACGGCAACGACGGCGGCCTTGATCTTGGGGACGCCCAGGGTCACGAGCATGGCGCAGGTGATGGCCACGGGTGCGCCGAAGCCGGCCAGGCCCTCGAGCAGGCCACAGAAGCACCATGCGACGATGAGGGCCTGGGCGCGCTGGTCGCCGCGGCCGATCGTATTAAAGACGGCCTTCAGGTCGGAGGATCGTCCGGACTTCTCGGTGAGGTTGTACAGCCACACGGCCGCGATGATGATGAAGATGATCGGCATGAAGCCCATCGCTATACCCTGCGTGCCGGACAGGATGGCCATGCCGACGGGCATCTTGAAGGCGACGACCGCGATGCCCAAGGACAGCACCAGGGAGATGATCGAACACCAGTGGGTGGCGACCTTGAAGACGCCCATGAGGACGAAGAAGGCGACGAGCGGGAGAAGCCCGACGACGGCTGTCAGGAAGACATTCCCCGCGACTGCCGTCGTCGACGGGGTAAAGGATTGGGCTAACAAGAGAGAAGTCATGGCTGCTCCGCGCGTCAGTGAGTGGGACAATGGACCCAATTATCATGACATATGAAGGCAGGGGCGCACGTATTTTTGAGCGTTTTTCTTTGTCAGTGCTGGCCGGGGGAGCGCGCCGCATCTCACGTCCAGTATGCGCAGCGTCTGCTCGCGGGCGGAGCCTCGTCGATAGACTACGAAGCGTGAAGACTACATCCGCTGTTCCCGTCCCCTCCGGCTCGCGCATGCCGATTCGTAAGTATCGGGCGTTCCTCGACACGAATCCTGTGGACCTGCCGGATCGCCAGTGGCCCTCCAAGCGCATCACGAAGGCGCCGCGCTGGATGTCCACCGACCTGCGCGATGGCAACCAGGCCCTCATCGAGCCGATGGACCCGGCCCGCAAGCGCCGCATGTTCGACCTGCTCATTAAGCTGGGTTATAAGGAGATCGAGATCGGTTTCCCCGCGGCCTCGCAGACCGACTACGACTTCGTGCGTTCCCTCATCGAGGACAATGCGGTGCCCGAGGACGTGACAATCTCGGTGCTCACCCAGTCGCGCCCCGAGCTGATCGAGCGCACGGTCGAGGCCATGGTGGGCTTCCCGCGCGCGACGGTGCACCTCTACAACGCGACGGCCCCCGTGTTCCGCGAGGTCGTTTTCCACGCGGACAAGGCCCAGACGATTGAGCTGGCGCAGTTTGGTGCGCGCGAGGTGATCGCGCAGGCTGAGAAGCGCCTGGGTGATGAGACGATCTTCGGCTTCGAATACTCGCCCGAGATCTTCGTCGATACTGAGCTTGATTTCGCCCACGAGGTGTGCGAGTCCGTCATGGACGTGTGGGAGCCGGGCGAGGGGCGCGAGATCGTCCTGAACCTGCCCTCCACGGTGGAGCGTTCGACCCCGAACGTGTTCGCGGACCAGATCGAGTGGATGAGCCGCAACCTGAGCCGCCGCGAGTACGTGGCCCTGTCCGTGCACCCCCACAACGACCGTGGCACGGGCGTGGCGACGGCCGAGCTGGCGCTCCTGGCCGGCGCGGACCGCATCGAGGGCTGCCTGCTCGGTCAGGGCGAGCGCACCGGCAACGTCGACCTGGTGACCCTGGGCCTGAACCTGTTTAGCCAGGGCATCGACCCGGGCATCGACTTCTCGGACGTGGACGCGATTCGCCGCACGGTCGAGTACTGCACGCAGATGGAGACCTCGCCGCGCGCCCCCTACGTGGGCGACCTCGTGTACACAAGTTTCTCGGGTTCACACCAGGACGCTATCAAGAAGGGCTTCACTGCCCGCAAGGCCAAGGTGGACGCGGCCGGCGGCGACGAGGAAGCGGTCGTGTGGGAGCTGCCCTACCTGCCGATCGACCCGCACGACGTGGGCCGCTCGTACGAGGCCGTGGTGCGCGTGAACTCGCAGTCCGGCAAGGGCGGTGTCGCCTACCTCATGTCGACGGCGCACGCCCTGGAGCTGCCGCGCCGCCTCCAGGTGGAGTTCTCCCGCATTGTCCAGCGCCACACGGACACCTACGGCGGCGAGATCAACGCGGCCACGCTGTGGCAGATCTTCGCGGACGAGTACCTGCCCACGAGCGCCGCTCCCGGCCTGGAGCCGTGGGGCCGCTTCGAGATGCGTTCCTCGCAGGTTTCTTCGATCGATGACGAGCACGTCGAGCTCAACGCGACGCTCACGGACAACGGCGAGATCGTCAAGGTGCGGGCGACGGGCACCGGCCCGATCGACGCCTTCGTCTCGGCGCTGCACGAGTTCGATCTCGACGTTCGCATCCTCGACTACTCTGAGCATGCGATGAGCCAGGGGCGCGACGCCCGCGCTGCCGCCTACGTGGAGGCTGCGGTCGACGGTCAGATCGTGTGGGGCGTCGGCATCGACTCCTCGATCACGCGCGCGTCCTACAAGGCCGTTATCTCGGCGGTCAACCGCGCCCTGCGCTAACTGATCGCAGATAAACGACACGAACCCCGGCCTCGTTCATGGAGAAACGAGGTCGGGGTTCACCTGTGTCTTCAGGCGCGCTGCGCGGATGGGATCGGGCTCGCCGCGAGGGCCTCAAGGGATCGGCGTACCTGGCCGTCGAGCACGCGGGCGATGCGCTCGGTGAGGATGTAGGGGTCGGTGCTCATGCCGGTTGCGAGCCATTGGGAGATATGGCCGAGGATGGCGAGGGTGAAGTGGTCGGTGACGAACACGCGGTCGTCTTCGGTGACGGGCAGGTCGGCACTGTGCTGATCGACGATGGGTTCCATGACGGCATGCAGCTGCTTGTGGAGGAAGATCAGCAGATCCTCCATGCCGAGGGAGGAGACGACGCAACGGGTCTCTTCGGGGTGTTTTTGCATCCACACGAACATGGCGAGCAGGCCATCGGACCAGTCCTCGTAGGTGGCGTGGGCGATGATCTGGTCGGCGACCTCGCGCTTGAAGACCCACACGGTCAGGTCGCGGATGTCAGAGAAGTGGTAGTAGAAGGCTTGGCGTGTCACGCCGGCAGTGCGCGTGATTCCGGAAACCGTCACCTTCGACAGGGGGACGGTCGTGAGGGCGTCGCGCAGCGCGCGTGCGAGCCGCTCTTTCGCATCGGGGTGGGGCATCAGTGATCCTCGGCGACAAGAAACAATGAGGTTACGTGCGAACTATACATGTAAATTCGCGGAGCTGCCTAATGCCTGTCTAGACAGAACTGACCAATCGTACAGCGAGGCCCTGGTTACGCGTCTAGGGATTGGTTGTCACGATTGTGTTGCGGATATGCGCCAGGCCCCGGTCTCGTTGGTGGAACGAGGTCGGGGCCTGGGGTGAGCTGTGTCTGCCCTCGTGCGGTTGGTGGGAATTACCGCATTACTTGGCGAGACGGCCCAGAGCCGGAGTGGTCTGGTCGGTCATGAGCACTCGCATGCGAGCAATCGCGAGCGAGGGGTTGACCTCCAGGCCGGAGAGCATCCACTGAGCCATGTGGGCGGTGGTCGCCAGTGCGAAGTGCTGGGCGACGACGTCGCGCGCCGTGGCTGAGGCGGAGCCGGGGAGGCGGGACTCGATGAGCTCCTGAATGTGGGAGGCCAGGAACGCCCACAGGTCGTTGGGCTCGATGGTCTTCATGGCGGCGGCGGTCTCGTCGCGATGGGCGTGCATCCACGTCATGGTCGCTTCGATGGCGTCGAGCCATTCTCCCGAACTGGTGGTCAGGCGCGCTGTGACTTCCTCCCGGAAAACCCAGGCATTGAGGTCATTGAGGGAATTGAAGTGGTAGTAGAACGCTTGACGGGTGACCCCGGCGGAGCGTGTCAGTGCGCTGACAGAGATCTTTGACAGCGGGGTCTGCGTCAGGGCCTGGCGCAGTGCAGTGCCAAGCTTTTCGCGGGCATCAATCGGCGGAGCCATTTGTTTCCTTCCTTCGACGGTTATGGATAAACCATATCCAGTTACGAAGAAACTATCTACTCGAAAACCACTTGCCGGCTGTGTAACCGACCACGCTGTCAGTTTCTCATATATTGTTGACAGTGCACGCGGGGGCGCTTGTCGATCGATGTGACAGCGCACTTCACAACAGATTTCGCGCCGTGCGATGCGGGGCGGGCCTGCTCTCCCGAGTCGCGCGGTCGTGACACAATGTCCGTGTGATGAAGTCCTATCGAGACGAGGCGATCGTCCTGCGTACCCACAAGCTGGGCGAAGCGGACCGCATCATCACGCTTCTCACCGCCGAGCACGGGCAGGTGCGCGCTGTGGCCAAGGGAGTGCGCAAGACGACCTCGAAGTTCGGTGCCCGCGTTGAACCCTTCTCCGTCATCGATGCCCAGCTGCACCGTGGCCGCACCCTCGACACCCTCACCCAGGTCGCCTCGATCGCCCAATACGGCGACGCCATCGCCGCTAACTATGACCTGTACCTTGCGTCCACCGTCGTCGTCGAAACAGCCGAGCGCCTCACCGCGGACGCGCACGACGGCACCCACTCCCAATACCTGCTCCTGCTGGGGGCTCTCAACGCCCTGGCACGAGGCCGCCACGACCCGACCCTCATCCGCACGTCCTACACGCTGCGCGCCCTCGCCCTGGCCGGCTGGGCCCCCTCGTGCTTCGACTGCGCCGTGTGCGGAACTCAGGGACCCCACTCCTCGTTCTCTATCCCCGACGGCGGTACCGTCTGCGATACCTGCCGTCCGCCCGGTGCCTCCTCGCCTGCGCCCGACACGGTGGCCCTCCTCGGCCAGCTGCTCAGCGGTGACTGGGAGCGGGCCGATCGATGCGAACCCTATGCGCGCACCGAGGCCTCGGGCCTTATCTCCTCGTACACTCAATGGCATCTGGAACGTCGCCTGCGCTCGCTGAGCGTCATCGATAGGAGTCACCCATGACGGACCTGCGACCCACCCCCATGGACCGCGCACCGAACGACCCCACCGCGCCGCTGCTCGGGCCGGGCCAGTGGCACTGCGAGGCGCCGGTCTTTCGAAAGGGGGAAGTGCCCGCGCACGTCGCCCTCATCATGGATGGGAACGGACGCTGGGCCAATAGTCGGGGACTGGCACGCACCGAGGGGCATCGGGCGGGGGAGTACGCCCTCATGGACACGATCGCCGGTGCCATCGATGCTGGTGTGCGCTACCTGAGCGTCTACACGTTCTCCACGGAAAACTGGAAGCGCTCGCCCGCCGAGGTCTCGTTCATCATGAACTATGCCTCCGACGTGCTCGCCCGGCGCACCGACCAGCTCGCCCAGTGGGGCGTGCACGTGCGGTGGAGTGGGCGGCGACCCAAGCTGTGGAAGAGCGTCATCAACGCGCTGGAGAAGGCCGATCGGGCAACCTCGCACTGCAAGACCCTCGACCTCATCATGTGCGTGAACTACGGAGGGCGGGCGGAGCTGGCGGATGCTGCCCGATCCATCGCCGAGGATGTCGCGGCCGGGCGCCTGAGCCCGCGCGGCGTCACCGAAAAGACGCTGTCTCGCCACCTCTACCTGCCCGACGTGCCCGACGTCGACCTCATGATCCGCACGTCGGGGGAGCAGCGTCTGTCCAATTACCTGCTGTGGCAGATGGCGTATGCGGAGATGATGTTCGTCGACACGCCCTGGCCCGCGTTCGACCGCGAGGAGCTGTGGGGGTGCCTGGAGGAGTTCGCGGGCCGCGACCGCCGTTTTGGCGGTGCGATCGACCGGGTCGCTCAGTCCTAGCTGTTGTCGGGGGCCAGTGCGGCGTCGACTGCGCGGCGCTTGCGGCGACCCCACGCAATCTTCGCGGCGATCAGCGCGATGATGAGGGCGAGGCCCGCCCAGCCCCAAGGGGAACCGGCGACGGCTCGGATCGCCGCGGCGAAGACTGCGAGCGTGCCGAGGCCGTAGAGCAGTGCCCACAGGACGCACCCCGGGATCATCGCGATCGTGTAGGTGCTCCAGCGCATGCGTACCAGGCCAGCGCCCGCGTTGACGGCGGTCTGGATGCCCACGGTCAGAAAGCACAGGGGAATGACGATGAGGCCCCACTTGTCGAGCATGGCCGCACCCTTGCGGGGGATCGGGCCGTCGAGCCAGCGGGCCATAGCGCCCGGGAATCCCTGATGTCCCGTCGCCCGGACGGCACCCGACGCCGCGCCGCGAGCCAGCCAGTAGGTCGCTTGCGCGCGCAAGAGGACGACTACGAACAGGAAAACGAAGAGCCAGATGCCCTCGCGTGCAAAGGCGGGGACCACGGAATCGATTCCGGCGGTGAACATGACACTCCCAGGGCGAGGCTAACCAAACAAAGCCTATCCTAACCTACGCAAGAGGCCTGGGAAAGCGTCCTCCGCCTCCCGGGCCTCGTCGCGGCCGATGCGGCCTCACCAGGTCATTTCTTCGACTGGCACGATGCGCACACCCCGAAGAGCTCCAGGGAATGCTCGACGTCTGCAAATCCGTGCGCCGCCGCGACCGAATCCACCCACGACTCGATCTGCGACTGCTCGATCTCCTCGGTGAAGCCGCACTCGCGGCACACCAGGTGATGATGGTGGTGGTGCGTCGTGCACGAGCGGTACAGGGCCTCGCCGTCGGAGGAGCGCAGCGTGTCGACGCGGCCGTCGTCCGCGAGGCTCTGGAGCGAACGGTACACGGTCGCCAGGCCCACGCGCTGCCCCTGGACGTGCAGGTCCTCGAAGATCTGCTGGGCGCTGCGGAAGTCGGTGACGCGGGTCAGCTCATCGAGGACCGCCTGACGCTGTTTCGTCATGCGCTGCATGGTGTTCCCTTCGTCATGATGCGTCTGCGTGAGCGAGGTGTTCGCGCTCCGGATGCTGGTTGTGGGCGCGGGCCGCGCGAAGCCTGCGCACCCTGCGGATACGGTCCACAATAGCCCGGATCGTAAATCCGATCGCGTACAGGCCGATCGCGCCCACAACGATGGTCGCACCGGGGGACAGGTCGACAAAGTATGTCAGGGACAGTCCGCACGTGCAGATAATGACGCCGAGAGCCATCGCGATGGCCATCGTGGAGCGGAACGAACGTGCCCCGAGCTGTGCGATCGCCACGGGGATCACCATGAGTGCGCTGACCAGCAGCGAACCGACGACTCGCATCGCGACGGCCACAGTGAGTGCCGACAGGATCGCGATCAGCAGGGACAGCGTGCGCACGGGCAGTCCCGTCGAGCGGGCGAAGTCCTCGTCGTTGGTCACCGAGAAGAGCGCGGGAGCCAGGCCTACACCGAGCGCCACGATCGCGATCCCGAGGCCCGTGATGAGCGTAATGTCGCTCCAACGCACGGTCGAGATCGAGCCGAAGAGGTAGGAGTTCAGCTGAGCGGAGGTGCCGCCCGCCAGGCCGATCAGCAAGACGCCGCCGGCGATGCCCCCATAGAACAGCATGGCCAGGGCCGTGTCGCCGGACGTGCGACCGCTCTGGCGCACCAGCTCGATCGTGATCGCGCCCAGCAGGGAGATGATGACCGCTCCGGGGACCGCCCACGAGTCGGCGGGGCTCACGTTCGCGAACGTTCCCGCCAGCCAGCCCAGTGCGACGCCGGTCAGGGAGATGTGGCCGATGCCGTCGCCGAGCATCGCCAGGCGCCGATGGACCAGGTAGGTGCCGATGATCGGGGCGGTGAGGCCCACGATCAGGGCGGCGAGCAGCGAACGCTGCATCATCGGCGAGGACAGGAGGGTAGTCAGTGCATCAATCATGCGTCGCTCCCGTCTAGATTCCGCTCACGAGGCCGTGGTCGATCGTCGCGGACCTCGCCTCGGTCGTGGGGTGGCAGTGGTCGCCGCCGCCGTGATGCTGTTCGTGGTCGTCCTCAATGTGGGGAGGGCCGTCGTAGGAGACGTGGCCCGCACTGATGTGCAGCTCGCGGTCCAGGAGCGGGCCAAGTTCGCCCAGTTCGTGCAGGACGATGAGGATCGTGGTGCCCTCCGCCTTGGCTTCGGCGACGATTCTTGCGAGGCGCGCTCGCGATGCCGCGTCGATTCCGGCCATCGGCTCATCCATGATGAGCAGCTCGGGGCGACGCACGAGGGCGCGAGCGATCAGAACGCGCTGAGCCTGCCCGCCCGAGAGGATGTTCAGGGGAGAGTGGGCGCGGTGTGCCATGCCGACGCGTTCGAGGGCGGCCATGGCCTTCGCCGTGTCGCCCGGCAGTGCCCACAGGCGACGAGGCCCGAGCAGGCCGGATCGCACGACCTCGATCGCGCTGGCGCTGATCGCGCCACCCGAGGAGATGCGCTGGGGCACGTAGCCGATCTTGTTCCACGGCACGCGGCGGCGAGTGGAAATCGAGCGACCGAAGAGCTGGGCATCGCCACTCGTGATGGGTGCGGTGCCCAGCAGGGCCTTCAGGGTCGTGGACTTGCCCGATCCGTTCGAGCCCGTGAGCGCCACGGTCTGGCCGGCGGGGATGTCGAGCGAGATCCCGTGGAGGATCAAGTCCGTATCCCAGGCCACATGCAGGTTGTCGAGACGCACGACGGCGGTCACCTCCGCGTGGGGGGCTCCCGCCGTCGTGGGGTTGTCAGTTGTTGTCACTGGCAGTCGAGGGCTTTCGTCAGGGCGTCAATGTTGGAGTTCATCGTCGCGGCGTAGTCCTTGGACGCGTCGGTCTGGGACTCGATCGGGTCCAGGACGGCCGTCGTGATGCCGAGGTCGTCGGCCAGGGTCTGCGCGACCTTGGGATCGATGAGGGCCTCGGTGAAGATCGTCGTCACGCCCTGCTCCTTGGCGATCTGGGCGATTTCAGCCAGACGCGCGGGGGAGGGGGAGGACTCGGGGTCGAGGCCGGAGATGCCGACCTGGGTCAGGCCCGTGCGGTCCGCCAGGTAACCGAAGGCGGTGTGCGCGGTGACGAAGGTCTTGACCTTGCAGTTCGAGGTCTTGGTGACCAGGGTGTTGCTCAGGGTGTTGAGCTCCTCGGCCAGGGCCTTCGCGTTCGCCTTGTAGGTGTCAGCGTGAGCGGAGTCGGCCTCGGCGAGCTTGTCGCCCACCAGGGTGGCGGCCTTCGCCATGCGGGTGGGATCCAGCCAGAAGTGCGGATCCGCGCTCATGTCGTGGTGGTGATCGTGGTCGGCGTGATCCGCGCCCTCGTGGTCGTGATCGTGGGCCTCGGTCTCGCCGGACTGGGCCTCATCGGTGGCCTCTTCCTCGTCCTCGGAGGGGTGGTTCGCGTCGGTGCCAGCCTCGATCAGGTCGGCCGCGGAGGACACGTCGATGACGGTCTTGGGGGCCTGCTGCTCGATGGCCTCGTCAACGGCGCTCTGGAAGCCCGCGAGATAGATGACCGCGTCCGCGGAGGACAGGGAGTCGACCATCTTGGGAGAGAGCTCGAGGTCGTGCGGCTCGGCACCTTCAGGGGTCAGGGAGGTAACGGAGACGTGCTCGCCTCCGATCTTCTCAGCCAGGTACTGCAGGGGGTAGAACGAGGCCATGACGGTCAGTTTGCCGTCTTTGGAGGAACCGCCGTTGGATGTGGACGGGGAGATGCAGGCGGACAGGGTGAGCGCTGTGGCAGCCGCGCATGCGGCAGCAAGGATTCTCTTCGACATGAAAATCATTCTCTTTGAAATTGAGAATCTTTGTCAAGTCAATCTCGATGCTCGGACCTCCGTGATCCGGGTTGTTAGTTGACGCGCGCCGTGGAGCTGCGCACGATCAAATCAGGCGAAAAGACGTAGTCGGCGTGCGTAGGAGCATAGTCGGCCGAATTCAATGCCTCGAAGAGGGCGCGCACGGCGGAGGCGACGATCGACTGAACGGGCTGGTGAATCGTCGTGAGTGCCGGATCCAGGTGGCTCATGAGGAACGTGTCATCGAACCCGATGACCGAGACGTCGCCCGGGACCGACAGACCGAGCGAGGAAATCGTGCGGATGGCGCCGAGGGCCTGCAGGTCAGAACCCGTGATGATCGCCGTCGCGCCGCGCTCCAGGAGGGCATACGTGTAGGCTGCCGCGGCCTCGTACGTGTAGAAAGTCTCCTCGATGATGGGGGTGTGGTCTCCGATGAGCTCGCCCATCACTTGCGTGAATGCCTCGGCCTTGCGCAGGGCCGGGACGATGTGCGTGCGGCCGGTGAGAAGTGCGATGCGCGTGTGGCCCAGCTCGTGAAGGTGCGTGACCGCAGCGCGGATGCCGAGAGAGTCTCCGGTGGAAAAGTCGGGGGCCGGGACCTCCGGGCGAGCACCGTTGATCGTGACGAAGGGGATTTCGCGTGCGGCGACGTCGTGATAGGGGGAGAGATCGGACAGGAGGTCGGCGTGCCTGCCGGAGACGAAGATGAGGCCGCTGACGCGGTGTTCGATGAGCGATGACAGGTGGTCGAACTCGGACGTCGCACCCGGCGTCTGCGTGCGGATGAGGGCGATGCCGCCCGCGCGAGAGATCTCCTCTTGAAGGTGATGGGCAAAGGAGGCAAAGATCGGGTTCGTCAGCTCCGGCACGATAACGCCGATCGTCGGGGTGCTGGGTGTGTGTTCACTGGGTGGACGGTCGTAGCCCAGCTCGTCGATCGCTGTGAGAACCCTACGGCGCGTGTCTTCGGAGACCTGGCCGACACCGTTGAAAACGCGTGAAACAGTTGCAGTTGATACGCCGGCATGGGCTGCAATGTCTGCCATGCTTGTGCGATTTTTGGTCATCGGCTCAACGCTCCTTTGGGTGTCCGAGTGCAGCTGTTTCCCTACAAATGTAACAGCTTGCACACAATTGCGAAAATTGTTGCAGAAACAAAATCCGACGTATTACAGTGACCATGTAGCAGGTCGCTGATGGAGGCGGCCCGCCTGACCAACACAGGAGAAATAATGCGACGTGGCATCGCAGCGCTCGGCGTCTTCGCGGCGGCTACCGCCCTGGCCGCCTGCAATAACAGCACCACCCCTTCCTCGACCTCCTCGGACAGCGCGAGCAACGACGCTGTGGCGACCCTGACGATCTGGGCGGACGACACCCGCTACTCCCAGGTTGAGAGCCTCGCCGAGGACTTCACCGCCAAGACCAGTGTGAAGGTCAACGTCGTGCAGAAGTCTGAATCCGACATGGACACCGAGTTCAC
>CAUSHZ010000038.1:0-17536 GCA_963531605.1 uncultured Actinomyces sp. | reverse complement strand
CGTGCGTCTCGGTTGCTTTGAGGACGGGTTTGCGTCCGTTGATGATCTGCATGCCACGGCAAATTCCCAGGAGCGGGGTACCCGTGCGCACGGCGTAGTCAACCAGGGCAATCTGTCCGCGGTCGGCGCGGTACCAGTGGCACCCCTCGGCCTCGTAGCCCTGGGAGCCGCCGTACAGGCTGGGGTGGACGTCCTCGCCGCCCATGATGATGATCGCGTCGGCGTGCTGCGCGCGCAGGGTTGCGCCCTCGGCTCCATCTTCCTGCGCGTATTCGCGGATGACATTCCAGGTAGGCAGAGCGGCCTGCAAAAGACGATCCCACAGTCGCATGCAGATGTTGTTGTATGCCTCGTCCCCCGGGCGCACCGGCAGGACGTTGGAAATCAACAACGTCGGCCTGTGGGAATTCATGACTACATAATGACAGGCCACGGCGCGGTGCCCTACGGGCGTCCACGCCGTGGCCAATTGTGACAACGGGACCGGGGTCTGGCAACGGCCTCTCAACCTCTGGCGGCGGTGCCCACCGCGTCGTCCAGAACCGGAATATCAATCCCGGACAACACACGCGTTCACTTGGCGTCGCCGTGGGAGAAACCGCTCACCTTCTCCTTCACACCAGCGACGAACGTCTCGTGTTTTTCCTTGAGGTCGGCGACGCGGTCTTTCCACGCCGTCTCCACCTCCTCCCGGCGCTGTTCGCGCAACGCCTTGCGGGCCGCTTCGTCCGCCGCCTCGATGGCTGCGGCTTCGGCCTCGATCTCAGAGATCGTCTCCTGCAGTGAACGGCGGATGACGGCGCCACCGAGACGCGCCACCTCGCCGTTGAGCAGCTCAACATTGTCCTCAGTGGTCTCAAGGACAACGACATTCGATCCCGGAACCATGCGCGAGGCCACCTCGGACAGCGCGAACTCGTGCGCATCCGCACGCGCCAGGTCTGCGGTGGATCCGGCGAGCGCGCCCACACCCCACCCCAGCAGCATGCCAATGGGGCCGGCCAGGGCGCCAATGACCAGACCAATCACCGAACCAGTTCCGAAGTCGAAAGAGGATGCGGAGTCACTGGCCTCAGGAATGGATACGTGCCCCGAATCGTCCACTTCGACGATCGCGCCGGACACGATGCCGAGTCGGTCGGCCTGGGCAGTCAACTTGGAGAACGCCTCGTAGGACTGCGCGGTTGTCGGGAAACTTGCGATTGCAATATAATCAGTCATTGTCTCTCCATTCTCGGGATTATGTGCAACGACCATTTCAGTCTAACTCCCCCTATGGCGATAACTCAATACTTCTCACTGAATCACGAAGTCCTCCCCGCGCCGTACCCGTCCCGTGCACGGCGCAAGGCGGGGGCCCCGTGTCAGGGGTAAGACGAGCCCCTCCCCCGCTTCGAACGCCTCGAGCCCGGCCAGGAGGCGTTCCTTGTCCTGGTCCGGCGCCCAGCTGATCTCGATCGAATTGCGCGCGATTCGCGCTAGGGCGGAGCAGTCCAATCCGAAGCGCTCGGCGAGGGCGAAGTAGTAGTCGGCGATGTAGCCACCGAAGTAAGCGGGGTCGTCGGAGTCCAGGCCCACGCCGATGAACATGTCCTTGTAGGGCAGCCAGCCTGCAGCGTCTCGAGGGCAGCCTGCGCGCTCACATCGCACAGGAAACACAGGATCAGGTCGACGAAAGGCCCGACTCGCGCGCCTCGACGACGGCGCGGTAGTAGCCGCGAATGACCGTCTCAATCGAAATGCCGCGCGAGGTGTGGGCCTGAGGTCGTTGAACTGGTAGGTGGCCTGAACCTCCTCAACGGTGCTTTGACCGATGTCGACGCCGTTCTTACGGGCGAGGGCCAGCTTCAGATCGGGTTCGAGGGTGCCTTCCAGGTGCAGGTGCAGCTCGGCCTTGGGTAGGCCGAACGCAAAGTCGCGGGTCACGTCAGTGCTCATGTGACCTCCACAGATAACGGGGCGGGTATCGCGGAACAATTGTCCCACTCCACCCGCCCCGCGCTCAGGGAGGCCATATAGCGAACGGGGACGATGCTCGCGCCCCGTTTCGCGTGTCAGGCTACTGGGCTCAGGCCAGCGCACCCATCGGGTCCCAGGCCGGCAGGTGCGCCGGTTCCTCGGTGATGGCCGCGCGCAGGTCGGCGGGCAGGTCGTCCACGTGCACGGCCACCTCGAAGACGTTGGCGTCGAACCAGGCGGCGTCCATCGTGAAGAAGCCCTTCTCGCCGGGCTCCTCGCCCCAGGAGTTCTCCACGCGGAAGCGGCGGGCGTTGCCCTCCTCGTCGATGTCGACGCCGGTGAAGAGCATCGCGTGGTTCATCGCGGACTCGCCGGTGTTGACGCGCTGCTCCTTCGAGGTGGAGAAGTCCACGCCGAACAGGTTGTCGAAGTCGTAGAGGCCGTCGACGAACAGGCCGGACGCGCGGTCGGACTGCTGGCTGCAGTCAGCGCCGAACCAGACGGCGCGGCCCGAGGCCAGGATGGAGGCCGTGATCTCGCGGATCTGCTCGACGGGGGCGTTCACGTAGAGGATCGGGCGACCGCCCACGACGTTGCCCATGTGGTCGACCGTCAGGGTGTGGCCCTTGGGGTGCTCGGCGCGCGGGTCGTCCACGAGGCACACGTACTGCGTGAGGTCCACGTCCACGTAGCGGGAGTAGAACTCGCGCGGGGTGAGGACGCCGTCGCGGTGGAACTCGCCCTTGTCGTCGCGCCACTCCCACTCGAAGGAGGCCGGGGGTTCGCCCAGGCAGATGACGAGGATGCGCCACACGTCGGCCAGAGCGGCCTCCTTGACTTCGAGGATCTCCTCCTTTGAGGCTCCGGCCTCGACGAGGGAGCGCAGCTCGAGGGCAGTGCGGCGCAGGACGACCTTCAGGCGAGCGTTCATGGGAGCGGTGTGGCTGGAGGACTCGGTCTCGGGCATTGCGACCTTGGGGACGAGGCCGTGCTTGAGGTACAGGGACACTGCCATGTCCCACTGGCCGCCGTCGGAGAGGACATCGCCGAGGAGGAACTGCAGGAGGCGGCCGTCGAGTTCTTCGGTCTTCGCGGTGGCGATGATGTCGGTGAGGAAGAAGTTGGCGCGCTCGAACTTGTCCCAGAAGAGCACGTAGTTCTGCGAGAACTCGAAGTCCTTGAGGCCCATGTGGGTGCGCGCGGTCGAGCGCAGCAGGTTCAGGGAGGAGAAGAGCCAGCAGCGGCCGGACTTCTTCTGCGACGTCACCTTCCAGTCGTCCACCTTGTGGGATACGACCGTGGGGGTCGCGACCACCTTGGCGCGGTCGAAGGCGACCGGCTCGACGCCAGCGTGGGAGACGGCGTTGCGTGCGACCGCGCGGGCGGAGTCTGAGGATGCGTGTAGGGAGGCGACAAATTCGTCGGTGATCTCGTGTGCCATGGGCCGAGGCCTTCCTTTCAATCGAGAGTCATTCTCTATAAGGATACGCGCTCACAATGACCCGGACGACTCACGTCCATTTAGAATGAGTGTTATTCATATTCAGTGAATGCGAAGGAGCATCAATGTTGGACCGGAGTACATCGGGGCGCGAAATCGCTCTGCAGGCCGGGGACTACGAGGCGCGGATCGTCACCGTCGGCGCCGGATTGGCTGGCCTGCGCTACCGCGGGCACGAGCTCGTGGTGCCCCACGGCGTGGGCGAGTGCCCCCCGGGCTATCTCGGCAAGGTGCTCATGCCGTGGCCGAACCGCATTGCCGGAGGCTCCTACTCGTGGGAGGGCACGTCCTACGATCTCCCCGTCGACGAGCCCGCATTCGGGACGGCCCTGCACGGTTTCGTCACCTTCCAGGAGTGGGACATTGTCGAGGCCGACTCCTCCTCGGTCCTCCTGCGCACCCTCATCGCGGCGCGCTATTCCTACCCGTGGACGCTTCTTGCGTCCGCCCGCTACAGCCTGGATGCGGAGGCGGGCCTGAGCATCGAGCTGTCCGCGACGAACATCGGCGAGGGCCCCGCCCCCTACGGCGTCGGTTTCCACCCCTACCTCGCCGTCGACGATGCACGTGCGGACGATTTGGAGCTGGCCAGCCCCGCGTCGATCATCTACGAGGCCGACGCGTCCATGATCCCGGTGGCCTCCCACGACGTGGCGGACTTCGGGTTGGACTTCCGCGCCCCCGCCATCATCGGTACCACCCAACTGGACCACGCTTTCGCGGGCCTGCCAGAGGGCACCTGGACCGTGACGCTGCGCGACCCCGCCTCCGGCGTGGGCGTCTCCCTGTCCTCGGACGCGCGCTGGCTGCAGGTCTACTCGGCCGACTACATCGGCCGCGTGGGCGTGGCCGTCGAGCCGATGAGCTGCCCGCCCAACGCCTTCAACTCGGGCACGGACGTCATCGCGCTGGGCGCGGGACAGACCCACACGCTCAGCGCGCGGATCGCCGGCTTCGAGCGCTGACAGGTCCTAGTATTTCCCCGCGGCCGCGCGGATCAGCGTCAGAGCAACAGCGCCGGCCGTGGAGGAACGCAGGACGTTATCTCCCAGGCCGATCGTGCGACCACCCGCGTCCACTAGCTGCGCGGTTTCCTCGGATCCGATGCCGCCCTCGGGGCCCACGATGAGCGCGATCCGTGCGGGCATCGCCCCGTCCTCACTGGACTCCTGGATGCGGGCGAGAGCGGCTCCGAGCGAATCCGTCGCCTCCTCGTGGCAGACGAAGGCCACCCCGGCCTCGCCCGTCAGGGAGGCAACCCAGGAGGCGAGTTCGCGGCTGTCCTTAACATCCTCAACGACCGGGACGAAGGCGCGGCGCGACTGCTTGGCGGCCGCGCGGGCCACGCCCTCCCACTTCGCGCGCCCCTTCTCGGCCTTCGGGCCCTTCCACTGGACGATGGCACGCTGGGAGGCCCACGGGATCACCCTGTCGACACCGATCTCCGTGCAGATCTCGACGGCGGCCTCGTCGCGCCCACCCTTAGCGAGTGCCTGAACGAGGATGACCTCGGGACTCGGGGCGTCCTCGCGTACGAGCTTGCGTACGACGAGGGACAGCGAGGACTTGTCGCTCCCGCTCACCTCGCACGTTGCGCGCGCTCCGGCACCGTCGACGACGTCGACCCATTCCCCCGCGCCGATACGCCGCACCGAGGCAGCGTGACGCCCTTCAGCTCCCCCAAGGGTCGCGCTATCCCCCACGGACAGGGACTCAAGGGCCGGGGTCAGGTCCGAGCCGAGGAAAACGGGCAACGTCACGGCGCATCACCCCATGAAGGTGTCGCGGAGCTTGTCAAAGAACGAGGCCTGCTGGCGATGGGGTTCCACGCGCACCTCGCCGCGGACCTTCGCGAGCTCCTCGAGCAGCTCGCGCGACTTGTCATCGAGCTTCTTGGGGATCTGAACATCCACATGCACGTGCATCGAGCCGCGGCCCGAACGCTGCAGGTGACCGACGCCCAAGCCCTCCAGGACGATGTCGTCGTTGGGCTGGGTGCCCGGGTTGATCGTCACGTTCTTCTTGCCGTCGAGGGTCTCCAGCTCGAACTCGGTGCCCAGCGCCGCGGTGGTCATCGGGATCGTGATCCACGTGTGCAGGTCGTCGCCTCGGCGATCGAACACGGGGTGCTTCTTCTCGCGGATCAGCAGATACAGGTCTCCGTTCGGGCCGCCGCCGGGGCCGACCTCGGCCTCGCCGCTGACGCGAATCTGGGTTCCCTCGGAGGCACCCGCCGGGATGTTGATGTTGAGGGTGCGGCGCGTGCGCACGCGACCTGCTCCCGAGCACTCGGCGCACGGGGTGGCAATCGTGTTGCCGTATCCCTGACACGACGGGCAGGGAGCCTGCGTCTGCATGCGGCCGAAGAGCGAATTCTGAATCTGGGTGACGAAGCCCGAGCCGTGGCAGGTGGAGCATTGCGTGGGCGAGGTACCCGGCTGACACATTGAGCCGTTGCAGGCGTCACACAGGACGTGGGTGTCGAAGGAGACCTCCTTGGCGGCACCGAAAGCAGCGTCCTCCAGGGTGATGTCGACGGTCACCTGCTTATCCTTGCCGCGGCGCACTCGCGAAGCCGGGCCTGCGGCGGACGCTCCGAAGCCGCCGCTGAACATGGCCTCGAAGATGTCGGAGAATCCGCCGAAGCCGGCACCCGCACCCGCGCCACCGCCGCGCAGCGCGTCGGGACCGCCGATGTCGTACATCTGGCGCTTCTCGGGATCCGAGAGCGTCTCGTAGGCAACGGACAGCTCCTTGAAGGCTTCCTCGGAGTCGGCTCCCGCGTAGTCGGGGTGGAGCTTACGCGCGAGCTTGCGGTAGGCCTTCTTAATCTCGTCCTGGCTGGCGTCACGGGCGACACCGAGAACCTCGTAGTAGTCTCTCACGGCTGCTCTTTCTTCTCGTGGGGGATATTCATCAACGTCTGTGGGGCGGTTTAGTCGCTGTGCTGGGCGGCGAGGTATCGCGACAGGTAGGCGGCGACTGCTCGCACGGAGCTCATGGTTCGCGCGTAGTCCATGCGCATGGGGCCAACGATGCCAAGGTGCGCTGATCCGACGGAGTCGTCGGCGCCGGCACGGTAGGTGCCCGTGACGACGGCGGCTTCCGCTAGGCCGTCGTGGGGGTTCTCTGCACCGATGCTCACGTGAACGTCGTCGCCCGGGTCGGTCTCGGCGAACAGGCGCATCAAGACGACCTGCTCCTCGAGGGCGTCCAGGACCGGGGCGATGTCACGGAAGTCAAGAGCGCCACGGGCCAGGTTCGCGGCACCGGCAACGACGATCTTCGACTCGCTCTGGCCGCTCAGGACGTCCGTCAGGGCGGCACCGATCGCGGCAACCGTTCCCACCAGCTCGGGCCGGGCCGAGGCCGTGGCTTCGTCGACGCAGGACTGCGCGGTTCCAGAGGTCGCGCCGTCGCAGTGGTGACGCAGGTGCTCGCGCACCTCGCGCAGCTGAGCGTCGTCGAGGGGTGCGTGAAGGGTGAGGCTGCGTTCCCCGACCTCGCCATCCGTCGTGATGACCACGACGAGGACTCGGCCGGGGGCCAAAGCGATGACCTCGAGGTGCTTGAGGACACGTGCGCGCGCCCCCGGGTACTGCACGAGGGCGACCTGGTGCGTCACCTGGGCGAGGAGACGAACGGATCGCTCCACGACGTCGTCGATATCGACGGACTCCGCCAAGAAGGTCTCGAGGGCGTGTCGCTCGGGTCCGCTCATCGGCTTGAGTTCGGCGAGACGATCGACGAACACTCGGTAGCCGCGGTCGGTCGGCACACGCCCGGCGGAGGTGTGGGGCTGATAGATGAGGCCGGCTTCCTCTAGCACCGCCATGTCGTTGCGGATCGTCGCGGATGAGACGCCGAGACCTCCGGCGGCGATGGCCTTAGAGCCGACGGGCTCACGGGTGGCCACGTACTGGGTGACGATGGCGCGCAGGACGTCGAGCCTGCGGTTCTGTGCGCTGTTACGCGTCATGCCACCTCCTCCCGTTCTGGCACTCCTACTTCCTGAGTGCCAATGCTACTCCTCACGCCCAATCGGGGGCGACATGAGGGCCGAGCCAGGTGTGCGCCGAGCGCGAACCTCACACTCGGGCAACGCGAGTCACTGCGCCCAGGGCACGGTCACGAAGTCGATGAGCTCCTCAACCCTCCCGAGCAACGCCGGCTCAAGGTCACGGTAGGTACGCACGGTGGACAAGATCCGCTTCCACCCCATGGCGATGTCACGCTGATCGGCGTGCGGCCAGCCGAGGGCCTCGAGGGTTCCGAGCTTGATATCGATGCCTCGCGGTACGTCGGGCCAGCGCTCGAGGCCGACGCGAGCGGGCTTGACTGCCTGCCAGATGTCGACGAACGGATGGCCGAGGATGAGGACCGCGCCCGGCCAGCGCGCCGATATGGCCTCGGCGATGCGCGACTCCTTGGACCCGGGAACCATATGGTCGACGAGGACGCCCGCGCGCGCAGTGTCCGTCGGGCCGAAAACCTCCAGGATCGCCTCGAGGTTGTCGACGCCTTCGAGGAGCTGCACGGCGATCCCAGCCTCGGCCAAGTCCTCGCCCCACACGTGCTGGACGAGCTCCGCGTCATGGCGTCCCTCGACCCAGATGCGCGAGCGCTTGGCAACCTTGGGTCCGCTCGACGCGGGAGCGAACGAACCGGAGTTCGTGATGCGCCGCCCCGACGCGCTCACCTGAGCCCCCGGCGAGGGCTGGGCGGGAGCGGGGCGCGGAGGCAGCGCATCAATGGGGCGGCCCTCAAGCCAAAAGCCGGGGCCGAGGGGAAAGGAGCGACGCACGCCCCGACGATCCTCAAGTTCAACGAGATGAATACCGCCGGACTTCTCCACGCGCGTCACTGCACCAACCCAGCCCGAGGCAACGTCCTCGAGGACCATGCCAATCTCAACGTGGACGGCCTGCGAGCGCGGGCGTCGCGCGCCCGGCCCATCGCGATGCGGGTCGTGGGCGAAAATGTTGCGGCCGTAGGGGTCTGAGCTATTCACCCGGCATACTCTAGCGGCAGGAGTTTCAGTGCAGGCTCACGACACGAATGAGCATCGACACGAGCGCGGCCAGGATCCACGAGGAGACCGAGCCGATGAGGAACTCCTCGGCCTTCTCGCCCGTCGAATCCTGCGAGATCTCGGGGAATCGAATGACTCCCTTGGCGGCGACGACTGCCGCGATCGCAACCTCCGCGCCAGCACCGGCCAAAACGATGATGAGCAGACGTTCGAGCGGACCGATCCAGCGCCCACCACGCAGAGCCGTCACTTCCTCCTCCGACTGCGCCCCCAAGACGGGCAGCGCACCGGAAATAACCTCGGGCTCCGCAGCCTCATTCGCGTCACCATCAGCATCCTCATTGTCAGACACCGGCATCGCCGGAAGAACGGGAGCATTAATCCACCCGGGAACAGGGGTGGAGGCGCGGCCACGCGCGCACTGCAGGATCGCCGTGATCAGGTGATTGACGGGACCCGTGACGAGGAAGAGCACCGCGATAATCAGGTCGATAGAGCGCCCCGAACGCAGCGACAGCAGAGGGAAGTCCAACGGATCCACGCTCAGCAGCGCGACAAAGCCGACGGACGCCAACGCCCAACGAGCAAGAACGCCGCGCGCCGACGGATCGACGAGGTCCCACGCGAACCACACGACCGCGAGAGTCGCGCCGATTGCGTTCGCGACGGCGCTCACCCCCAGGACGAACCAGGAGTAGCAAATCACTGCGAGGAGCAGCGTCAGAAAGAGCGATAGGCGTCGCGACCAGCGGCGCGGGTCAGAGGTGAGAAGTACGGTCAGCTCCGAGGCGGCGATGCCCAGGAGAAGAACTTCATGCACGAGCGGCCTCCGCAATGATCAGTGACGACTGAATGAGCCCCGCCCCCGTGCCCCGGGCGAAGTCGGAAATGGCCTGCTGCGACAACTTCTCGGCACGGGCGATCGATACCTGCGTCCTACCCAGCAGCAGCGAGGCCGTAATGCGACGATGACGCGCCGACAGCTTAAGAATCGAATGATCGCGCAGGCTCAGCATGGCGTTGATGCAGGTCTGGCAGTGCGGAGAAAACTCAGATTCGATGGAGGCATGCGCCATGAACCACGTGCGAATGAAGGGGTTCGAGGCATCCTGCACATCGTGCGCACGGTTAATCGCGGCTCGGGCCGCCCACCACGCGGATCCGTCCTGGAGAGCCGCCGACTCCACGCCGCGGCCACGGGCCGGAGCCTGGCGTTGCACGCCCGAGGCGAACTCCTCAATCCGACCAGCTCCAATACCGAAGCGCAGCTGAAGCTGGGGGGGAAGAAGAAGCTGCGCACGCAGCGTCAGGAGGAGAGCGTCCTCAAGCGTGTAGGCAACCGCCTGGAACTCGTCCCCCACCGTCGGGTACGGAGCCTGCAATAGCGCCAGCCCCTCACTGGCTCGCTCCAAGGCCGATTCAAAGATTCTCTGAGCGTCTGCACGATTGGTCAACGTACGAGAGCCCACGATGTCAGCAATGACGGCGTATCGCAGAGTCACAATACCACACTTTTCCTTGTATTTGACCCTCCACAAGCCCCCTCAAGGAGACGACCGGCAGACAGCACAGCTTCACATGACATACCTAGGCAAACACATTTCAACCATGATGTCAACAGTATTGCCACGTAATGCAAGCTTGTCACATTCACAATACTCGAACACTTATGGGCATCCCACAAAACTATCCATAGTTTTACTTGTATCCAGTTGAATACAAGTACTACTGCGGACTTCGCGGACAAAAACCATCGTTTACCACCGTATGCAGATTACTGAAATTCGCCAGCAAAAACGACTCAATACCCCATCAATTCACGGGTCACGTAGTCAGCGAGCAGCCGTCCCCGCAGCGTCAGAATCGCCCGTCCCCGCAGGGCGGCGGCGCCATCGATGAGGCCATCCGCGATGAGCGCGGCGACGCGCCCACCCGAGGCCACGCGGGCATCTAACAAAGCCCCGGCCTCGTCGCCCTGGCGGGTGCCGGGCAGGCCGGCCAACTCGATCCCCTCGGACGTGCGCACGCCCAGCATGACGCGCTCAAGCTCGCGCGTGTCCTCATCCAGGATTTCCCCGGCGTAGGCGGGGGAACGCCCATCGCGCAGTCGAGCGGCATACGCGGCGGGGTTCTTGACATTCCACCAGCGCATACGTCCCACGTGGGAATGCGCGCCGGGCCCCAGGCCCCACCAGTCCCAGTCGCGCCAATAGGCAAGGTTGTGCGCCGACGCGTGCGCGTAGAACGTGGACGGGCGTCCCGAGGCCGCATCCACGTCGGTCGCACGCACAAAATTGGAGATCTCGTACCAGGCGTAGCCGGCCTCGCCAAGGAGCGCATCGGCCAGCTCATACTTGGCGGCCTCGTCGTCCGGATCCGGGGTCGGCAGCTCTCCCCTGGCCACCTGCGCGCCCATCTTGGTTCCCTCCTCGACGACGAGGGCGTAGGCGCTGATGTGGTCGGTCTCGTAGGACAGGGCGGCGCGCAGGGACGTCTCCCAGTCGGCAAGGCTCTCCCCTGGCGTGCCGTAGATGAGGTCGACGGACGTCGACAGGCCCACTTCCTTCGCCCACTGGACGACGAGGGGGACCCGCTCGGGCGTGTGCGTGCGGTCGAGCGTTGCGAGGATCGCGGGGACCGCAGACTGCATGCCGAAGGAGATACGCGTAAAGCCCGCGTCGGCCAGCTGCACGAGTCCCTCGCGCGTGACCGTGTCGGGATTGGCCTCGAGGGTTACCTCGGCACCGGGCGCAATACCGATGCGCTCACGCAGGCCCGTCAGTATCTCGGCGAGCTCTGCAGTGTCGAGCATCGTCGGGGTGCCTCCGCCAAAAAAGACGGTCTGAGCCTTTCGCGCGGGCAGCCCGGACTCGGCCATGACGCGAGCAGCCAGCGAAGCCTCGGCCAAGACCGACGGGGCATAGTCCCCCACCTGCGCGCCCGGGCCGAATCCCACCGTGTACGTGTTGAAGTCGCAGTAGCCGCAGCGCACGCGACAAAAGGGCACGTGCACGTACAGGGAGAGCGGACGGCGATCCTCCACCTCGACGAGGCCGGGGTCCAGAGCGCCGTCGTCTGGCCAGCGCTGGCCGTCTGGCTGCGCGGGGCTCACGAGCGCGCTCCCGCCGCCGCGGAGCCGTCACCGGACCTCATGCCGGACTCAGTCACGGGGGCGACGAATGCCGACAATGTCGTGGGCGTGGCGGCCCGCATCAATGCCTCGGGTCTCAAAGTGCGTGACGACGCGCCCCTCAAAGCGCGGGGCGAATCCGCCGCGCTGTGGCTGCGGATCCTCCGGGTCCGGACGCTGCCCCGCGTACGGGTTCTCGAAGAACTCGCAGGCCTCGACGACGTCGCGCATCTGCCAGGCGTAGTCGTCCCAGTCGGTGGCCAGGCGCCAGGCTCCGCGATCGCGCAGCAGGCGCGCAACCTCGAGGGCGAAGGAGTCAGAGACGAGGCGACGCTTGCGATGCCGGGCCTTACGCCACGGGTCGGGGAAGAAGGTCCAGACCTCGTCCAGGCACGCGTCCTCAAGCATGATCGGCAGCGCCTGGGCGGCGTCGGCCTCGATGACGCGAATGTTGTCCACGCCGGCCTCAACCGCCTTGGAGACGAGCTTGGCGATACCCGGCACCCACACCTCGAGGGCCAGGAAGTCGCGCTCAGGATGAGCAGCCGCCGCAGCGACAATCTGTTCGCCCGTGCCCGAACCAATCTCGAGCGTCACGGGTGCGCTGCGCCCAAAGAGCTCGGACAGATCGATCGTGAAATCCGGGGCGACCGTCGTGTAGCCAACGCCGCGACGCGGCTCCACCACGTAGCGGTGCGCGTGAGCCTCCCACGTACGCACGAGGTTCGCGGGCAGCTCGCGTGTGCGCCGCGTGAACGACTTCGTGCGGCTCATGAAGACCGTGCCCTCGGGGGCCTCGCCCGGACGGCGATCCGCGCTCTGGCCGACGGGAGCGCGGCCCTCCGCGGCATCGTTCATCTGGTCCCCGCTCACTTCTTACCCGTCGGAACGTCGGAGGTCAGAGCCGCAATGAAGGCTTCCTGCGGCACGTCAACACGGCCGATGGACTTCATACGCTTCTTGCCTTCCTTCTGCTTCTCCAGCAGCTTGCGCTTACGGCTGATGTCGCCGCCGTAGCACTTGGCGAGCATGTCCTTACGCAGGGCCTTGATGGTCTCGCGAGCGATGACGCGCGCGCCGACAGCGGCCTGGACCGGGATCTCGAACTGCTGACGGGGAATAAGCTCCTTCAGTCGCTTCGTCATGCGCTGACCGTAGTTGTAGGCGCCGTCGCGGTGAACGATCGCGCTGAACGCGTCGACGCGGTCGCCGTTGAGCAGGATGTCGACCTTGACGAGGTCGGCGCTCTGCTCGCCGCTCTCCTGGTAGTCCAGCGAGGCGTAGCCGCGTGTGCGGGACTTGAGCTGATCGAAAAAGTCGAAGACGATCTCGGCGAGGGGCAGCTGATAGTGCAGCTCCACGCGGTCCTCGCTCAGGTAGTCCATGCCCTGCATAGAGCCGCGGCGCTCCTGGCACAGCTCCATGATGGTGCCCGTGAACTCGGTGGGCGTCAGGATCGTCGCGTTGACGACGGGCTCGCGCACTTCGGAAATCTTGCCTTCGGGGAACTCGCTCGGGTTGTCGACGCGCACCTCGGTGCCGTCCTCCGTCACGACGCGGTAGACGACGTTCGGGGCGGTCGCGATGAGGTCGAGGTTGAACTCGCGCTCCAGACGCTCGCGGATGATCTCCAGGTGGAGCAGTCCGAGGAAGCCGCAGCGGAAACCGAAGCCGAGGGCTGCGGAGGATTCGGGCTCGAAGGTCAGCGCCGCATCGTTGAGCTGGAGGCGCTCGAGGGCGTCGCGCAGGTCCGGGAAGTCCGAGCCGTCAACCGGGTAGATGCCGGAGAAGACCATCGGGTTCGGGTCGCGGTAGCCCTCAAGAGGCTCGGTCGCGCCGCGCACCTGGCTGGTGACGGTATCACCGACGCGGGACTGGCGCACGTCCTTCACGCCCGTGATCAGGTAGCCGACCTCGCCGGCACCGATCCCCTCTTCAGGCTTCGGCTCGGGCGAGATGACACCCAGCTCCAGGAGCTCATGGGTGGCACCCGTCGACATCATGCGCACGCGCTGACGAGTCGACAGCACACCGTCCACGACACGCACGTAGGTGACGACGCCGCGGTATGTGTCGTACACGGAGTCGAAGATCATCGCGCGCGTCGGGGCGTCGGGGGATCCCTCGGGGGCGGGAACAACCTCGACGATGCGATCGAGGAGGTCCTCGACGCCCTCGCCGGTCTTACCCGAGACCTTCAGGACCTCGCTCTCGTCGCAGCCGATCAGCTGAGCGACCTCGTGCGCGTACTTCTCGGGCTGCGCGCCCGGCAGGTCGATCTTGTTGAGGACCGGGATGATCGCGAGGTCATTCTCGAGGGCCAGATACAGGTTCGCGAGCGTCTGGGCCTCGATGCCTTGCGCGGCGTCGATAAGGAGGACCGCACCCTCGCACGCGGCCAGGGAGCGGGAGACCTCGTAGGTGAAGTCCACGTGACCGGGCGTGTCGATCATGTTGAGCGCGTAGGGGGTGCCCTCGCGTGCCCACGGCATGCGCACCGCCTGGCTCTTGATCGTGATGCCGCGCTCACGCTCGATGTCCATGCGATCGAGGTACTGGTCGCGCATCTCGCGCGCCTCGACGACCCCGGTCAGCTGAAGCATACGGTCCGCGAGCGTCGACTTCCCATGATCAATATGGGCGATAATGCAGAAGTTACGGATCTGCCCCTGCGGGGTATGGGCCGGGCGAATCTGCGCCTGCTGCGCGGGCGTGGGGATGGGCACGTGAACCTCCGTGAAGTCGTTAACCTCCTTATCGTCCCATTGTCGTAGGCGTTTGTGCCAGTTCAGGCGCGGGAAGTCGCGCACAGTGGCCACACCTCACGCCTTTCATTTCCCTCCCCCGCGCTCCGACTCGGCGAGGAGGGCAGCGGCCTCACTGAAGTCGCACTCTTCCCAGTCATCAGGGTGATCGTCCCGGAGCTTGCGGGCAATCGACAAGGCCCGCCCCTCGTCTCCGCGCAACGTCGCGAGAGTCAGCAGGATCGTGCGGATACGGGCAGTCATCGGGTCACGATCCCCCAGATACCTGCGGCAGTCCTCGGCCAGAACCGTCCAGAGATCCTCGCCCGCGTCCCGATCCCCACCCATCCAAGTGTTGCGCGCAATCTCGTTGCGCAGCCGCAGGACACGCCAGTCGCCATGGTCCGCGACGGTCAGCAGCGCGTCCATGTTGCGCTCATAGAGGGCAATGGCCTCGTCGTAGCAGCGGTCAGCTGAGAGGACCTCGGCGAGGTTGTCCCGCACCGTCAGCAGCGTCATATCGGCCTCCTCGCGCTGCCCCTCCATCTCGGAGAGGAGCTCGCGATACACGCGCGCAGCCTTCTTCCATTTGCCCGTGTGCTTCCACGGCATCGCCGAGTTGTTGCGGATAGCGATGGAAATCTCAGGGGAAAGATCGGGGCAGTGTTTCATGTCGGCCAGGAGGGCAGAAAACTTGCGGATCGCCATATCGTGCTGGCCGAGGATGGCGAGCCAGTAGGCCTCCGAATTACGCAGCATGAGAATGATCGGATGGCAGCGCTCCAGGTATCTCTCTCCCAAACGAGCCGCTTCGCCGGCCAGCTTTCGACACTGTCCGTAGGATCCGAGAGCCGCGTACCAGTCAATGCACAGCTTGGCGGCCTCCAGACGCAGCTCGGCTGGTGCGCCCTCTTCTCGATAGGCCTCGAGGCCGCACTCGAGTGCCTTGTCCACCTTGCCCGAGGCCCCGCAGCGCACGGACTCATGAATCGAGGACCGCGCACGCGTCGCAGCCTCACCGTTCCCCTCGGACGTACCATCCCCTGCCAGCGCATCCAGAGAAACAACCGGTCCGTGCATCGTTGCAGTCAACATCATCGTCGCCTTTCTATTGTTGGGTGTTCACCTGCGAACAACAACAGAGTGACACCCGCTGCTACGCACTGTCACGCGCCATCACGAAGCCTGTGGATAACTCGCGATCACGATAGGACCCTGTGGATAAAACATGCCCTCCAACGGCTGCCGTATGCTGGTCCCATGAACTCAATCGTCAGGGGCATCATCAACTTCCTCATCGGCGTCATCTCAGGCACCACAGAGGAAGCACAGAAGAACACCGCGACCACCGAGACGCCGCAGCGCCAGTCGAGCAAGCGGTCGGCTCCCAAGCCGCGTTCATCCACCTCCTCGTCGACGCGCTCCGGCTCCCAGCACCACTACGAGGACCCGGCGACCTCGAACCGTCCCAAGACCTCGATCCGCGAAGCGAGCATCGCCGACGCACTCGCCCACGCCTCGTACACGCCCGTCATGGACGGCGACGCGGATCCCGGCGAGGTCGTGTGGACCTGGGTGCCCTACCAGGAGGACGCCTCCGTCGGCAAGGATCGCCCGGCCGTCGTCATCGGTGCCCAGGGCGAGGGCGTGTACCTCCTGCAGCTGACGAGCAAGGACCACACGCGCAACGCCGCCCAGGAAGCTGCCGCCGGACGCTACTGGCTCGACATCGGCGCGGGCGACTGGGACTCGAAGGGCCGACCCTCCGAGGTGCGCCTCGACCGCGCTCTGTGGGTCACAGCCACCGACGTGCGACGCGAGGGCTCGATCCTGCCCAAGGCGACCTGGCAGCGCATCGTCGACGCCCTCGAGGAGCACTACCGCACGCACGGCGACTGACACCTCCAACACGTGACCGACCTTACGAGGCGCGAGAACGCCTAGGGATATGACGAAAAGGCCCCACCCTGGTATGATCGGTCGTTGGACTCCCGGCCTGGTCGGGCAGGGGGTCTGGTTAGGACCGTTTGCGGGTGTCCCCACGCCTAAGTCCCGGTCTTGACACAGCCCTCACCGACCCTGTCAGACATACATCAAGGAGAAATCCGACTGTGGCAAACATTAAGTCCCAGAAGAAGCGCATCCTGACCAACGAGAAGCGCCGCGTTCGTAACCAGTCCGTGAAGTCCGAGCTGAAGACCCTGGTCCGTCAGACCCGCGAGGCCGTTGAGGCCGGCGACAAGGAGAAGGCTCTCGCTGCACTGCGCGTTGCTTCGCGCAAGCTGGACGTCGCCGTCTCCAAGGGCGTCATCCACAAGAACCAGGCCGCGAACCGCAAGTCCAAGCTTGCTCGTCGCGTCGCCTCGCTCGGTGACTGAGCGCGAACGATAGTTTGACGTGAAGCGGGCCGCCCAATGGGCGGCCCGCTTTCGTATCCCCACTCCCCCGTGCGCGTGCACGCATGGTCGCTCACCCCACCCCATCACCCCACACTCCGGCGCCGGGCGCGCATAACGAAACCCCGACCTCGCCAAACGAGGTCGGGGCTAGTCGGTCCGTGCGCGCCTACTCGAGCTCGAAGGCTCCCGTGTAGAGCTGGTAGTACACGCCCTTCTGGGCGATCAGGTCGTCGTGGCTACCGCGCTCGATGATGCGGCCGTGGTCCAGGACCATGATCGCGTCCGAGTTGCGCACCGTCGAGAGGCGGTGGGCAATCACGAAGACCGTACGCCCCTCCATGAGGTTATCCATGCCCTGCTGCACGAGGGCCTCGGTACGCGTATCGATCGAGGAGGTCGCCTCGTCGAGGATCATGGCCGGAGGGTCGGCCACGGCGGCGCGCGCGATCGACAGGAGCTGAGCCTGCCCCTGCGAGAGGTTCGAGCCGTTGCCGGTCAGCATCGTGTCGTAGCCTTCGGGCAGGCGTCGGATGAAGGAGTCCGCGTTGGCCAGCTTCGCAGCGGCGATGCACTCCTCGTCCGTGGCGTCCAAACGGCCGTATCGGATGTTCTCCATGACCGTGCCAGTAAACAGCTTAACGTCCTGCAGGACGACACCGAGAGAGCGACGCAGGTCCGGCTTGTGGATCTTGTTGATGTTGATGCCGTCGTAGCGAATCTTGCCGTCGGCGATGTCGTAGAAGCGGTTGATCAGGTTCGTGATCGTCGTCT
>CAUSHZ010000037.1:0-17668 GCA_963531605.1 uncultured Actinomyces sp. | reverse complement strand
TTTTGCTCAAGCTGTCCGGAGAGGCATTCGGGGGTGGGTCGATCGGTTTGGATCCTAAGGTTGTCCGCAACATCGCGGAGCAGGTCGCGACGGCTGTGCGCGAGGGTATCCAGGTGGCGATCGTCGTCGGTGGCGGCAACTTCTTCCGCGGTGCGCAGCTCGCCCGCGAGGGGCTTGAGCGCTCGCGTGCGGACTACATGGGTATGCTCGGTACTGTTATGAACGCGCTCGCCCTCCAGGACTTTATCGACCAGTCCGGCGTTCCTGCTCGCGTGCAGACGGCCATCACGATGGCTCAGGTAGCCGAGCCCTACCTGCCGCTTCGAGCGATTCGTCACCTGGAAAAGGGACGCGTCGTCGTTTTCGGTGCTGGTGCGGGTCTGCCGTACTTCTCGACCGACACGGTGTCTGCTCAGCGCGCCCTCGAGATTCACTGCGACGAACTTCTCGTCGCGAAGAACGGTGTGGACGGCGTGTACGATGACGATCCGAACAAGAACCCCGATGCTCACCGCTTCGATACCCTGACGTATTCCGAGGCGCTGCGACGCGATCTCAAGGTGATTGACGGTTCGGCGCTGGCCCTGTGCCGCGACAACGGGCTGACCACGCGCATCTTTGGCATGGGCGGCTACGGCACCGTGACCCGCGCGCTGATGGGCGATGAAATCGGTACCCTAGTGACGGCGTGATATAACCTTCACAGACCACTGACTTAAAGGAGCACATAGTGATCGACGATATTCTCCTCGAGGCCGAGGAAAAGATGGACAAGGCCGTGGAAGCGGCCAGCCACGAGTTTTCGAACATTCGTACCGGACGCGCGACGTCCTCGATGTTCGAGCAGCTCCTGGTGGACTACTACGGCGCTCCGACGCCGATGCAGCAGCTTGCAAGCTTCCAGATTCCCGAGGCCCGCACCGTCCTTATTTCCCCCTTTGATCGCACCGCGACCCAGGAGATCATTCGTACGCTGCGCGAGTCGGACCTCGGTGTGAACCCGACCGACGACGGCAACGTTGTTCGCGTCGTTCTGCCCGCACTGACGGAGGAGCGTCGTAAGGAGTACGTGAAGCAGGCCAAGAGCAAGGCCGAGGACGGTCGCGTGTCCGTGCGTGGCGTGCGCCGTAAGGCGAAGGATCAGCTCGATCGCCTGAAGAAGGACGGCGAGGCCTCCGAGGACGACGTCGATCGCGCAGAAAAGCAGCTTGATTCGCTGACGAAGGCCCACACCGAGCAGATCGACAAGATGCTCGCGACGAAGGAAAGCGAACTGCTGACGATCTGATGGCGTCGATGGATCGTTCACTTCTTGCCCGAGTCTTCTCCCCGGGCCCCGCTCGTGACAATCATCCCGCGGGTGGGGCAACGGGGAAGGCCGGGCGTAATCTTCCGCAGGCGATCACGACCGCTGTTGTCCTGATCGCTGCGTTTGCCATCCCTCTGTTCACGTCGCTACCTGCGTTTGTCGGCGTTATTGCTTTCGTGTGTCTCGTCGGCATTTGGGAGCTCGCGGGCGCGTTCGCGCGCATGGGCATCACCCTGACGGTCACACCGTTGTACGTCGGCGCTATCGGCATGGTGACCTGCGCGTGGTGGCTGGGTACGGAGGGCATGCTCTTCGCCCTGTACATCACCGTGTTCACCTGTGCGGCATGGCGACTCCTGGACCGTCGTCAAGAGTCACGAATGAGCGACGTCGTGTCGTCGACCTTTGCGGCTGTCTACGTGCCGTTCCTGGCCTCGTTTGTTGTGCTCATGATGGCGGCATGGCACAACGCCTGGGTGTTCGTCGTCTTTGAGCTCATGGTCATTGCTAACGACACCGGTGGCTGGGCTGCCGGCGTCATGTTCGGCAAACACCCCATGGCTCCCGCTCTATCCCCGAAGAAGTCGTGGGAAGGCTTTGCAGGTTCCGCACTGACGGCCATCGCAGTCGGCGTGGTCGGGCTTTGGATGCTGGGAGCTTCCTGGTGGTGGGGTGTCGTTGCGGGTATCTCCATCGCCTTTGTGGGGACGATGGGCGACCTGACCGAGTCTCTCATTAAGCGTGAGGCCGGCCTGAAAGACATGTCGCAGATCCTGCCTGGCCACGGTGGTGTTCTCGACCGAGTGGACGCGCTGCTCATGAGCGCGCCGGTCGCCTACTTCATTTTCGCGTGGGCGCTGCCGGGTATTTCTTGGGAGTCTAGCCATTGAGCCACACGACTAGGACAGGACGCGGGGTGCAGGGCCGCTCCCGCGAGGAGGCCACGGCCTCGGCGCAGCGTCTCCAAGGTGCGCGCCGTGAGGTTCGTCCGACTGATCAGCCGCCGGAGGGTGCGACGCACAAGGATGCTAAGCCGGTCCTGTCGTTCACCGCGAAGCGGCGTGGTAAGGCACCGTCGCACCTCGCTGACCTGGATGCAGCGGGTCGTAAGCAGGTACTCAAGGACCTGGGGCTGCCCGCTTTCCGCGCCGATCAGCTCTCGCGCCACTACTTCACGCACTTCGAGGCCGACCCTGAGCGCATGAGTGACATTCCGGCTGGCATGCGCGCCCAGGTGAGCGAGGCTCTCCTGCCGACGCTCGTGTCGAAGGTCGTGTCGCTGGAGGCGGACGGCGGCCGCACGATCAAGGACCTGTGGCGGCTGTACGACGGGGCCCAGGTGGAGTCGGTGCTCATGCGCTACCCGCAGCGCACCACCCTGTGCGTGTCCTCGCAGGCCGGTTGCGGCATGGCGTGTCCGTTCTGTGCGACGGGGCAGATGGGCTTGACTCGTAACCTGTCGACGGCGGAAATCGTCGATCAGGTGCGCTACGCGCAGGCGGCATGCCGAGATGGAGTGCTCGCCGGTGGACCCACGACGCTGTCGAACGTCGTGTTCATGGGAATGGGTGAGCCGCTGGCCAATTACAAGACGGTGATCGGCGCGCTGCATCGCCTCATCGATCCCGCGCCAGAGGGTTTCGGTATGAGCGCGCGCAATATTACCGTCTCCACGGTCGGCCTGGTTCCCGCGATTAAGAAGCTTGCGGGGGAGGGGATGCCGGTGACGCTCGCGGTGTCGCTGCATGCTCCCGACGACGATCTGCGTGATGAGCTCATTCCGATCAACTCGCGCTGGAAGGTCGGGGAGCTCCTGGATGCTGCCCGCGCCTACTTCCTGGCAACGGGACGGCGCGTGTCGATCGAGTACGCGCTCATCAAGGACATGAACGATCAGGAGTGGCGCGCCGAGCTTCTGGCCGACGAGCTCAACAAACGAGGCCATGGCTGGGTTCACGTGAACCCGATCCCCCTGAACCCGACGCCGGGATCGATTTGGACGGCGTCTACGAAGCATGCCCAGGATGCGTTCGTCAAGCGCCTGCGCGACAACGGAATTGCGACGTCGATTCGCGATACCCGGGGTTCCGACATCGACGGCGCGTGCGGGCAGCTGGCGACGGCGGTTGCTGACGGTAAACGCCCGGTTGGTGAGGAGCACGCGTGATGACGACCGATTTTTCGCGCACCTTCTTGCGCGAGGGCTACGACATGAGCGAGGTGCGCGCATTCCTCGCCGATGTGGAGCGCACGATCAGGGGGCAGGTGAGCGAGCCGGATCAGATCGTGACCGCCCAAAAGGCTGAGGAGATCGAGTTTTCCGTTAAGCTCCGCGGTTTCAACATGGACCAGGTGGACGCCGAGATCGATCGCTTGATCGGCGTGTTGAGGGGGCTTGATCGCGACCGCGAGTGGGCGGCCCAGCATGAGGGCGAGGCCGGCGAGGATGTGTCAGCTGCCGACGCGGACGAGCCCGCCCCGGCCTCGTTGACCGACTCGAGCAGCGGCCCCGAAGCGCCCGCAATTCCTTCCGCAGCTTCTCATGCGCCCGCCGCCTCCGACATCCGGCCAATCGCCCCTGGGACGCGTATACCCCGGGCGGATTCCGGTGCCGTGCCGGTGTCCCCGGAGCCGCCAGAAGCACTCGTTGTCCCCGCGCCGACCGCAGACGCGCCCGCGCCAGTGGCCACCGATAGCCTCGACGTCGACCGCATGCTCGATCGCATCGCGGCCGATCCGCCCATCCAGACGGTCGTGGACCAGGTGGCCGCCGAGTTCGGCACACCTGAAGCCGTCGATCAGATTCTTCGTTCTATGACACGGGAAAAGGAGCAGTCATGACTGAGTTTCCTAGGGTTGGTCTCTTCTCGAAGGGCTACGACTGCGAACAGGTCGATGCGTTCTTCGAAGATGCTCGCCGCGCCTACGAGGGTGGCGTTCCCCCGGAGCAGTTCAGCTCCGAGCAGGTGCGTCTGGCGACTTTCGAGCTGAAGAATCGCGGCTACAACATTGATGCCGTCGACGCTGCAATGAACCGTCTGGAGGCCGCTTTCGTCAACCGTGATCGAGCGGATTCCGTCGCCGCCGAGGGTGAGGCAGCGTGGTACGACCGCGTCGCTGACCGCGCGACGACCCTGTACCCGCGTCTGCAGCGTCCTCGCGGCGAGCGCTTCGCACATCCGACGTCGGGGCGTGGCTACTCCTGCGAGGAAGTCGATGACTTGCTGGATCGCATCGCAGCGTACTTTGACGAGGCCGGGGAGCTGACCGCCGACGAGATTCGCCTGTCGACCTTCCGGCCCAAGCGCGGCAAGAAGGCTTACATGGAGGGCCCCGTGGACGCCTACCTCGGGCGTGCTGTCGAAATTCTGCTTGCGGTTGACTGATGCCCGTGTCGGTGGAGGAGCATACAGCCACGATTCCTGTTGTCCTGCTCGGTTCGACGGGTTCGATTGGTACCCAGGCGCGTGAGGTGATCGAATCACACCGTGGGCGTTTCGACGTTCTTGGTGTGAGCGCCGGCGGTGCGTCGATCACTGAGCTCGCTGCGCAGATCGTCGCCTTGAACCCCGCGTACGTGGGTGTGGCTCGCGACGTTCGCGAGGAATTGTTGGCCGCTGTGGAGTCGATGGGCGGCACGTGTCCGGAGGTTTTCGTCGGTGACAATGCGTCCGTCGAGGTCGTGTGCGCGTCCGTCGAACGGGCGGCACATCTGTATCCTCGTGCGACGCCGGTGGTGCTCAATGGCATCACGGGCGGGGTGGGCCTGTCGTCGACGCTTGCGGCTTTGACGTGCGGTGCTCGCCTGGCGTTGGCGAACAAGGAGTCTCTGGTTGTCGGCGGTGCGCTGGTGAAGAGCGCGATGCGTTTTCCCGGCCAGATTGTTCCGGTGGATTCCGAGCACTCCGCGATCGCTCAGGCGTTGGCCTCGGGTGTGCATGAACGCGGTCTGACTTCTCCGGTTGTTTCGGGCCGGTCCGAGGTCGCGGACCTCGTTCTCACCGCTTCGGGAGGCCCGTTCCGCGGTCGGAGGCGCGAGGAGCTGCGCGGCGTGCGCGCTGAGCAGGCGTTGGCGCATCCCACGTGGCAGATGGGTCCCGTCGTCACGATCAACTCCTCGACGCTGATCAATAAGGGGTTGGAGCTGATCGAGGCTCACCTGCTGTTCGATGTGGCACCCGAGCACATTGTCGCGACCGTTCATCCGCAGTCGATCGTGCATTCGATGGTGACGTGGTGTGACGGTGCGACGACGCTTCAGGCGTCGCCGCCGGACATGCGCTTGCCGATCGCGCTGGGCCTGACGTGGCCCGAGCGTCTCGCGGACGTTGAGCAGCCCCTGACCTGGGCCTGCGCCTCTGAATGGACTTTTGAGCCGGTGGATAACGAGACGTTCCCCGCGATCGACCTCGCCCGCTTCGCGGTCGCGGCCTCGGCGTCGCATCCGGCGGTACTCAACGCCGCGAACGAGGTGCTGGTCGATGCGTTTATTGCGGGGGAGGTGCCGTGGCTTGCCATCGTGGACACGGTGTCGAGGGTCGTGCATGAGCACGAGGGCGTCGCGCACCCCTCGTTGGAAGACATTGTGGCCGCACAGCGCTGGGCTGATCAGCGTGCGCGCGAACTCGTTCGCGCCGGCCAGTGGAAGGATATGTGAGCGTGGGATCAGTCGTCGGTATTGTCGTTGTCGTTGTTGGAATCTTGGCGTCTGTCGCCCTCCATGAGGTGGGGCATATGCTCCCCGCGAAGAAGTTCGGGGTGCTGGTCCCCGATTACGCGGTGGGTTTTGGACCTGCGCTGTGGAAGAAGAAGATAGGCGACACGACGTACGCGCTGCGAGCGATTCTGCTCGGCGGTTACGTCAAGATCGTCGGCATGTACGCGCCGGCGCGTCCCGGAACTCGGCTCGTGGGGCGGGGCGGTAAGCCGACGCTCGCGCAGGAGGCCCGTGAGGCCTCGGCGGAGGAGATTCCCGAGGGCCAGGAACACCGCGCGTTCTACCGCCTGAGCGCACCGAAGAAGATTGCGGTCATGCTCGGTGGCCCGCTCATGAATCTGCTGATCTGCATTGTGCTGTCGGCGGTGACGATGATCGGCATCGGCGCTCCCACCGCCTCGCGCACGATTGCGGATGTCCCGGCCACGATCACGAGCGCTTCCGGTGAGGTCGCCTCTCCCGCGTACGAGGCCGGGGTTCGTCCCGGGGATACGGTCGTGGCGTGGAATGGGCAGCCTGTGGCCACTTTTGCCGACCTGCAGCGCGCTGTGGGAGCCACCCAGGAGGGGGAGTCCGCCGTGCTGACGGTGGAGCGTGACGGCACCACCGTGGATTTGACGGTGTCTCCGGTGACGGGATCTCAGGGGGCGCGCATTGTTGGTGTGACCGCTGGGTATGAGTACGTGTCTGCGTCGCCTGCCGACGTGGCAGTGGCGAACTGGCAGATGTTTAAGGGGACGACGGCCGTTGTGACCCGGCTGCCCCAGGCGGTGTGGCAGGTCGGTCGCTCCGTGTTCACCGACGAGAAGCGTGACTCCTCGGGCGTCGTGTCCGTCGTGGGCGTGGGGCGCCTCGCTGGTGAGGTGACGGGTGATTCACAGGCGCTGGGACTGCGCGACACGCGTCAGGTTGTCGCTGTACTGCTCAGCCTCCTGGCCTCGCTCAACATGGCTCTGTTCGTCTTTAACCTGATCCCGTTGCCGCCCCTGGATGGTGGGCACATTCTCGGGGCGATCTACGAGGGCGTGCGTCGATTGATTGCACGCGTGCGCGGGGCGGAGGATCCGGGCCCGGCGGACACGGCTCGCCTCGTTCCCGTTACCTGGGTTGTTGGCGGTCTTCTCGTCGCAATGAGCGTCATTTTGATCGTCGCCGACATCGTGAAGCCGGTGTCTCTGGGCTGAGTGTCGGCACGTCACACACGTTTGCCCAGAAAAGCGACTCTGACCACGCGTTCGTGGTCCGTGTGGGAAGGAAGGCCACTGTGCGCGATAATGACACGGTGAGTGAAATCAATCTTGGTATGCCCGAAGTCGCGGCGTCGCCGTTCCCGCGCAAGCAGACGCGTCGCATCATGGTGGGCGACGTTCCGGTGGGCGGTGGCGCTCCAGTCTCCGTCCAGTCCATGACGACGACGAAGACGCACGATATCGGCGCGACGCTCCAGCAGATCGCCGAGCTGACGGCCGCCGGCTGCGACATCGTTCGTGTCGCCTGCCCGACGGATAAGGATGCGGACGCGCTGCCGATCATCGCCAAGCAGTCGCGCATCCCGGTGATCGCGGACATTCACTTTAAGCCGAAGTACGTGTTCCAGGCAATCGAGGCCGGCTGCGGCGCGGTGCGCGTGAACCCGGGTAACATCCGTAAGTTCGATGACCAGGTGAAGGACATCTGCAAGGCCGCCTCCGACCATGGCGTCTCTCTGCGCATCGGCGTGAACGCCGGATCCCTCGATCCTCGCCTGCTCAAGAAGTACGGACGTGCCACGCCCGAGGCCCTCGTCGAGTCCGCGATCTGGGAAGCCTCGCTGTTCGAGGAGAACGACTTCCACGACTTTAAGATCTCGGTCAAGCACCACGACGTCCTGACCATGATCCAGGCCTACCGGATGCTCTCCGAGGCGGGGGACTGGCCCCTGCACCTGGGCGTCACCGAGGCTGGCCCCGCCTTCCAGGGCACCATCAAGTCCGTGTCCGCTTTCTCGGTGCTCCTAGCCGAGGGCATCGGCGACACAATCCGTGTGTCCCTGTCTGCCCCTCCGGTCGAGGAGGTCAAGGTGGGCACGAAGATGCTGGAGTTCATGGGGCTGCGCGAGAAGACTCTCGAGATCGTCTCGTGCCCCTCGTGCGGCCGTGCCCAGGTGGATGTGTGGACGCTTGCTGAGGACGTGACTGAGGGTCTGAAGGACCTGACGGTCCCGCTGCGCGTGGCCGTGATGGGCTGCGTCGTCAACGGCCCAGGCGAGGCTCGCGAGGCCGACCTGGGTGTCGCCTCCGGCAACGGCAAGGGACAGATCTTCATTCGCGGCGAGGTTGTCGAGACCGTTCCCGAGGATCAGATCGTTGAGACCCTGATTCGCCGCGCGAACGCCCTTGCTGAGGAACTGGGCCTGGAGCCCGGTTCCGGCGCCGTCGAGGTTGCCCCGATCACCGCCCCGGACGTCAAGCTCCCGGGCATCGACTTCTGAGCTGTTGATAAGGACCATACGCATGCGTATCCGCACTCTTGCCGCTCTGTCTCTCGTCGCCGGCGCGTGCGCCGTTGCTGCAACCGGTTTCCCCCGTCGCATCGGCCTGACGGCGTCCCAGGCAGATGTGTCGCTCCCGGGCGACCTCATCCTGCCCGGCGCGAACGTCGTGGTTGATCGCGGCATCGCGATCGACGCGCCCGCGTCCGTCGTGTGGGACGTCCTCGGTCACGTGTTCGAGCCAGAGGACGAGTCCACGATCATCGACATCGAGGATGAGGACCACATCCTCATGCGCGTCGCTCCTCCGGCAGCCCCCGCAGGCGCCGAGGCCTCGGGCACGTGCGTCATCGCTTTGCTGCCGCTGTCGCCCTCGCGCACGCTTTTGCATATCCGTGAACGTCACGAGGCACAGGGACGCGACCGCGCGCTTGCGTGGGCTGGCGTCGCAGCCGAGTCGCTGTCGTCGCTGTCGATGCTGCGCGACCTGCGCGATGCATGCGTCGGCGGGCTCGTCGATGCCTGATTAGTCTCGTTCCCGCCGTTTCGGTTGGACATTACTCCCCGTCGGTGTTGTAGTATCGCTCTGTACGCAACGCCAACGGGGATGTTGCATTGTCCGAAGGGGGACGCATGGTCGCACACTCCACCGCCGTCATCGCACTGGTCGGTCTCGTCATCGCATCCGTGTGGGCGTGGGCCTGGCTCGGTTTTGGCGCGAGCGCTCGTCGTATGGCAGTGCGCCTGGAGATTGGCGGCGGCAGCGCGGCAGGTGAGATGTCCGCGCTCGTGTGGCCCCTCATGCCTTTCCTGTCCCTCCTGTGGTTCCTGACGGGGGACCTGATGGCCCGCGAGGCCTCCGGCTTCGATACGGCAGGCCCCTGCACGCTCATCGCGCTCGTTCTTGCTGCGATGGTGGGCGTCGCGGTGCGCGCCCTGTACCTGGGTGGCCTTCCCGCATGGGCGTACCCGGGCTGGATGGCTCGCCGCTACTACGCGTCACACCCGGGTGCCCGTGAGCGTGAGCTCGGTGCCCGCGTGGTTATCTGAGGACGTTACAGACGCCTCGATGAGGGGCTCCACGGCTGTGCCGGTGGCCCGAGGGCCTGAGCGTGCCGTACTCTTGGAGCATGCTTCGAAATCTCTCGACTTTCTTCCTGCGAACCCTGCGTGAAGACCCGGCCGACGCCGAGGTCAACTCGCACAAGCTTCTGGTGCGAGCCGGCTACATTCGCCGCTCCGCCCCCGGCATCTACACGTGGCTGCCCCTCGGCCTGCGCACGCTGCGCAAGATCGAGGACATCGTCCGCGAGGAGATGGACGCGATGGGCGCTCAGGAAGTTCACTTCCCGGGCCTGATTCCTGCTGAACCCTACAAGGCGACTAACCGCTGGGAAGAGTACGGCCCGACGCTGTTCAAGCTCAACGACCGTAAGGGCGGCGACTACCTGCTGGCCCCCACGCACGAGGAAATGTTCACCCTGCTGGTGAAGGACATGTACTCCTCGTACAAGGACCTGCCCGTCACGCTGTACCAGATTCAGACGAAGTACCGTGACGAGGCCCGCCCGCGCGCCGGCCTGATCCGCGGCCGCGAGTTCGTCATGAAGGATGCCTACTCCTTCGACATTGATGACGAGGGCCTGAACGCCTCCTACCAGGCCGAGCGCGACACCTACGAGCGCATCTTCCAGCGCCTGGGCCTGCGCTACGTCATCGTCTCCGCGATGAGCGGCGCGATGGGCGGCTCGCGCTCCGAGGAGTTCCTGCACCCCTCGCCGATCGGTGAGGACACCTTCGTGGCGTCCCCCGGTGGCTACGCCGCCAACGCCGAGGCTGTGACGACCCCCGTTCCCGAGCCCGTCGATGCGTCCGGCGTGCCCGCGCCCCTCGAGGTTGCGACCCCCGACGCTCCGACGATCGAGTCGCTCGTCGATCTGCTCAACGATCAGTACCCGCGCGAGGATCGCCCCTGGACCGCCGCCGACACGCTGAAGAACGTCGTCGTGACGCTGACGCACCCGGACGGTGAGCGCGAGCTCCTCGTCGTGGGCGTGCCCGGCGACCGTGACGTCGACATGAAGCGCCTCGAGGCCTCCGTGGCCCCCGCCGAGGTCGAGATGGCGTCGGACTCCGACTTTGAGCCGCACCCCGAGCTGGTGCGCGGCTACATCGGCCCCACGGTGCTCGGCCCCAACTCGCCTCAGCGCGTCGTGGACGAGGAGGGCAACGCCTCCGGTTCTGTGCGCTACCTGGTGGACCCGCGCGTCGTTGAGGGCACCGCCTGGGTGACGGGCGCGAACGCCCAGCAGCGTCACGTGCTGAACCTCGTCATGGGCCGTGACTTCACGGCGGACGGCACGATCGAGGCCGCCGAGGTGCGCGAGGGCGACCTGGCTCCCGACGGCTCGGGCCCCCTCCACCTGGAGCGTGGCATCGAGATCGGCCACATCTTCCAGCTGGGGCGCAAGTACGCCAAGGCCCTTGGCCTGACCGTCCTCGACGAGAATGGCAAGACCCAGGTCGTCACCATGGGGTCGTACGGCATCGGCGTCACCCGCGTGATGGCTGCCCTGGCCGAGGCCAACTGCGACGACAAGGGCCTGAGCTGGCCCGCGCAGATCGCTCCCTTCGACGTGCACGTCCTGGCCACCGGCAAGGGCGACGAGGTCTTCGAAACCGCTCAGTCGCTGGGCGAGCAGCTCGACGCGGCCGGCCTGGATGTTCTCGTCGACGATCGCCGTAAGGTCAGCGCCGGCGTGAAGTTCAAGGACTACGAGCTCGTGGGCGTGCCCTTCGGCCTGGTTGTCGGTCGTTCGCTGGCCGACGGCGAGGTGGAGATCCGCATTCGCGCCACCGGCGAGACTATCGTCGTGCCCGTCGAGGAAGCCGTCGCGCGTCTGCGCGATCTACACGCCGCCGCCCTGAAGGGGGAGTGACATGGCTATTCGTCCCATCCGCATCATCGGTGACCCCGTCCTGCGCACCGTCTGTGATCCCATCACGGAGATCACTCCGAACGTGAAGGCACTCGTCGAGGACCTGCTCGAGGGCGTCGACATGGACGGCCGCGCCGGCCTGGCCGCCAACCAGATCGGCGTCAGCCTGCGCGCGTTCTCCTGGAATATTGACGGCGAGATCGGCTACGTGCTCAACCCCCGTATCGTCGCGCTCAGCGAGGACGAGTACCAGGACGGCGACGAGGGCTGCCTGTCGGTCCCCGAGCTGTGGTACCCGACCGAGCGCGCCTGGTACGCGCGCTGCGAGGGCACCGACCTGGACGGCAAGAAGGTCGTCGTCGAGGGCGAGGAGCTCATGGCGCGCTGCATCCAGCACGAGTGCGACCACCTGGACGGGCACATTTACATCGACCGTCTCGATCGGGCGACTAGGAAGAAGGCGCTGCGCGACATCCGCAACGCGGGCTTCTGAGCATCTGGCCTCACGCAGGCGTGGACGCGCCGGGGAATGGAGTGCATTCCCCGGCGCGTTCGACTATCCTGTAACCACATCGTGTGCGCCTGCTCGGCGCAGATCATTGCGACTCACGGCAGTTTAGGGCGTAGGGGAAGACGATCCTGACAAAGCCAACAGGAGGAACAATGAGAGGGTCATACACCCGCGGTGTACTTTTCGTGCACTCAACACCGCCCGCTCTGTGCCCGCACATCGAGTGGGCGCTGGGCACCGCGCTCGGCCAGGAGGTTCACCTCCAGTGGTCGGACCAGGAAGCGGCGCCGGGCATGGTTCGCTGCGAGTTCTCGTGGGTCGGACCGATCGGCTCGGGCGCCCGTTTGGCGTCCGCTCTGCGCGGTTGGGAGCACCTTCGTTACGAGGTCACCGAGGAAGCCACTTCCTCGAGCGACGGCGGTCGCTGGTGCCACACGCCCTCCCTGGGTATCTTCCACTCGCAGATGGACACGATCGGCAACGTCGTCGTGCCCGAGGACCGCATTCGCGCGGCCCTGGAGTCTGCCACCACGTACGAGGAGCTGCGCGAGGGCCTCGACCTGGCTCTCGGCCAGGCCTGGGATGACGAGCTTGAATCCTTCCGCCACGCCGGCGCAGGCGCGCCCGTGCGTTGGCTCAACAACCGGGTCGGCTGATGGGCTCCATCGCCGACCTGCTCGGTGACCAGCTGCGTGCAGGCTTAGCGCAGCTGGTCGATCCCGATGCGTCCGACGAGGCACCCGGCGCGGCCCTAGCCTCGTCCGACAGCACGGTCGAGACCGCCCAGGACCGCGCGCGCGAGGCCGCGATGGCGGCCGTTCTTGACGAGGCAGAGCTCGACCCCGCGGACGCACGAGGTGAGCTGACCCTGCGCGGCGATCTGGACATGGACGATGTGTCCCTCTACGCCGTTGTCGCACGCGTGGAACGCGAGGCGAAGGTGACACTGAACGACGCTTTGGTGGAGCAGTGGGTGACGCTCTCGGACCTGCTTGACGCCGTTTCTGACGCCGTGTCCAATCGCTAGCGAAAAACCTTGTCAGCGGAACTTCAACGACGCATCCAATGTTCGTAAAGTGCCGGAATTTCGGGCCTACAGGGCCTACCATGGAGGCGCACCTGCCGGAATGAACCGGCCGGCGAACAGACGGAAGGAACAACGTTGACCCGCACAGAAGAAGATCTGCTCGGCACCCGCGAAGTACCCGAGGACGCGTACTGGGGCATTCATACGCTGCGAGCAATCGAGAACTATCAGATCTCGGGTCGCACGATCAATGAAGCGCCCGAGCTCATCCGTGCGTTTGCGCAGGTGAAGAAGGCCTGCGCCATGGCAAACATGCAGCTGAAGGCCATGAAGCCGGCCAAGGCCGAGGCGATCATCGCCGCCTGCGACGAGATCATCGAGAATGGCCGCTGCATGGATCAGTTCCCCGTCGACCAGTTCCAGGGCGGTGCCGGCACCTCCGTCAATATGAATGCGAACGAGGTCATTGCGAACCTGGCGCTTGAGATCCTGGGGGAGGAGAAGGGGCGCTACGACATCATCAACCCCAACGATCACGTTAACCGCTCCCAGTCGACGAACGATGCCTACCCCACGGCCTTCCGTATTGCCCTGTGGCGCAAGGTGAACCGCCTGCGCAAGGCTATCGATGAGCTCGCCGATGCTTTTGACGAGAAGGGCGCTGAGTTCCGCCACATCCTCACGATGGGCCGCACGCAGCTGCAGGACGCCGTCCCGATGTCGCTGGGCAGCGAGTTCTCCGCCTTCGCGCATACGCTGCGTGAGGAGGACGAGCGCCTCGTCAACAACGCCGAGCTGCTCCTGGAGACCAACCTGGGCGCAACCGCCATCGGCACAGGCCTGAACACCCCGGACGGCTATCAGCAGGTCGTCGTGCGCCACCTGCGCCGCATCACGGGCGCCCGCGTCGTCGGCTCGCCGAACCTCCTTGAGGCCACGTCGGATACGGGTGCCTACGTGTCCATGCACGCCACGATCAAGCGCAGCGCCGTCAAGCTCTCCAAGGTCTGCAACGACCTCCGTCTGCTGGCCTCCGGCCCCCGAGCCGGCCTCAACGAGATTAACCTGCCCAAGATGGCGGCGGGCTCGTCGATCATGCCCGCCAAGGTCAACCCCGTGATCCCCGAGGTCGTCAACCAGGTGTGCTTCAAGGTCATCGGCAACGACCAGACCGTCACCATGGCGGCCGAGGCCGGCCAGCTCCAGCTCAACGTCATGGAGCCCGTCATCGCGCAGGCGCTCATCGAGTCCATCAACCTGCTGGTCAACGCATGCGATACGCTGCGCGAGCGCTGCATCAACGGCATCACGGCCAACGAAGCGGTGTGCCGCGGCTACGTGGAGAACTCGATCGGTATCGTCACATACTTCAACGACGTCATTGGTCACCACCTGGGCGATGTCGTGGGCAAGCGTGCCGCAGCCGAGGGCAAGACCGTCCGCGAAGTCATCCACGACATGGAGCTCCTGTCGGAGGAGGAGGTCGAGCGCATCCTCTCGCCGGAAAACCTCGCTCACCCGAAGTACGCGGGTACCGAGGAAGAATGATCGCCTGACGCGTTCAAACGACGAGGCCGGGGCCCCGCATGGGGATTCCCGGCCTCCGTTGTGGTTAGCGTCGCTAGGGGAGTAGCGACTCCTTGAACGAGCGCACGAAGGTGCCGAATCGCTCTACCCGGTCGGAGAAGTACCGGTAGATGCGCCTGCGCGCGTCGCCCACGTATTCGACGGTGCGCAGGTCCTCGTATCGGAAGCGGCCGCGTTCGTCGATGAGCGCGGAGTCGACCAGGCGCCCGGTGACCGCGCAGCGGAAGTGCGTGTAGGTGCCGTCGTCCGTGGCCTCCAGGACGCGGCACAGCAGGCTCATCTGGGAGCCGTCGAGCACGGGGATACCGTCGTGGTCGCTCGACGCCAGCTGCGCGTGGCCGAGCTTGTCGCCGCCCGAGACTGTTCCTGCGTACTCAAATAGACCCATGGCGTCGGCACCAAACAGATTGAGGGAGCAGACGCCGGAGCGCTTGATCGAGCGGGCGGCGTGCGTGGTTGAGTCGCAGCCGATCATGACCATCTGTCCCAATGAATACGAGGACGAACCCGTCGTGATGCCAACGCCGACGGCCTCGTCCGGGTACGCCAGGATGTAGACCGGAAAGCCGTAGTAAAACTTCTCTGTGTCGTAGGGAACGTGCATACATCCATTGTGTGCCGGATATTGGTGGCAGACAGAACGTATCCCACCGATTGGCACAAACGACGAGGCCGGGGACCCTGCATGGGGATCCCCGGCCTCGTTCTCATGATCGCTGGGCGCCGCGATGGAGGAGCGCGGGCCTAGCGACGATCATTCCTCGCCAGCGTGGTCGTTGCCCTGGATCGAGTAGTTGAACAGGTCGTACTTCTCGATCGCCTGCTGGACGACGGACGGGTCGACCTGACCCTTGTCGGCCAGAGCGGCGAGCGTACGCACAACCATCGACTCGGCATCGATGTGGTACCAGCGGCGGGCGGCGCGACGGGTGTCGGAGAAGCCGAAGCCATCCGCGCCGAGCACGTGGTAGTCGCCGGGGATCCACTGACGGATCTGGTCGGGCAGCATGCGGTCGAAGTCGGAGGAGGCCACGAACGGACCCTCGCGACCCGCGAGCTTCGTCGACACGTAGGGCGTGCGGCGCGGCTCGGTGGGGTGCAGGTAGTTGTGCTCCTCGGCGTCCAGGCCGTCGCGGCGCAGCTCGTTCCACGAGGTCACGGACCACACGGCGGCATCCACGCCCCAGTCGCGGGCCAGCAGCTCGCGGGCCTCGCGCGCCCACGGCACGCCCACGCCGGAGGCGAGCAGCTGAGCCTTGGGGCCGCCGAAGTTCTGGTGCTCATCGACGTTGTAGATGCCCTTGATGATGCCCTCGACGTCCACGTTCTCCGGCTCGGCAGGCTGGTGGATCGGCTCGTTGTACACGGTGATGTAGTACATGACGTTCGGGTCGCGGCCGCCAGCGTCGCCGTACATGCGCTGCAGGCCATCCGCCATGATGTGGCGGATTTCGTAGGCGTAGGCCGGATCGTAGGAGACGAATGCGTGGTTGGTGGCAGCGAGGACCTGCGAGTGGCCGTCCATGTGCTGCAGGCCCTCGCCCGCGAGCGTCGTGCGGCCGGCGGTCGCGCCGACGACGAAGCCCTTGGTGAGCTGGTCACCCGCGGCCCAGAACTGGTCGCCCGTGCGCTGGAAGCCGAACATCGAGTAGAAGATGTAGATCGGCACCATCGGCAGGTCGTGCGTGGCGTAGGCCGTGCCGACGACCTGGAAGGCCGCAGCGGACCCGGCCTCGGTGATGCCCGTGTGGAGGATGCGGCCCTGCTCGGACTCACGGTAGGACAGCATCATGTCCGCGTCGACGGGCGTGTAGGACTGGCCGGTCGTGTTGAAGATCTTCGCCGACGGGAAGATCGCGTCCAGGCCGAAGGTGCGGGCCTCGTCGGGGATGATCGGCACGAAGTACTTGCCGACCTCCTTGTCCTTGAGCAGGTCCTTGATGAGGCGCACGAGAGCCATGGTCGTGGCAACCTCGAGCTTGCCAGAGCCCTTCGAGAGCGCCTCGAAGGGACGCGTGGGCAGCTCGGGAAGCTTGGGCTGACGGTCGGCGCGGCGCTCGGGCACCCAGCCGCCGAGGATCTCGCGGCGTTCCTTCATGTACTGCAGGGCCGGGTGGTCCGCCGGCGGCATGTAGTACGGCGGCATGTAGGGATCGCGCTCGAGTTCTTCGTCCGTGATCGGGATCTGCAGGCGATCGCGCAGCTGCTTGGCGTCCTCGAGCGTCAGCTTCTTCATCTGGTGCGTCGAGTTACGGCCGGCGAAGTGCGTGCCCAGGGCGTAGCCCTTAATGGTGTGCGCGAGGACGACGGTCGGCTGGCCGGTGTGGTCCATGGCGGCCTTGTAGGCGGCGTAGACCTTGCGGTAGTCGTGGCCGCCGCGCTTGAGCTCCCAGAGCTGCTCGTCGGTCCAGTTCTTGACCATTTCCTTGGTGCGCGGGTCGCGGCCGAAGAAGTGCTCACGCACGTAGGCACCGTCGTTCGCGCGGAAGGTCTGGTAGTCGCCGTCCAGGGTTTCGTTCATGACGTGGACGAGGGCGTCGTCCTTGTCGGCGGCGAGCAGCTGGTCCCAGCCGCGGCCCCAGATAACCTTGATGACGTTCCAGCCGGCACCCTTGAAGAAGGCCTCGAGCTCCTGGATGATCTTGCCGTTGCCGCGCACCGGGCCGTCGAGGCGCTGCAGGTTGCAGTTGATGACGAAGGTCAGGTTGTCCAGGCGCTGCTGGGCGGCGAGCTGGAGCATGCCGCGGGACTCGGGCTCGTCCATCTCACCGTCGCCGATGAAGGCCCACGTGTGCTGCTGCGACGTGTCCTTGATGCCGTTCATGTGCAGGTAGCGGTCGAACCAGGCCTGGTAGATGGCCTCGGCGGGACCCAGGCCGAGCGAGACCGTGGGGAACTCCCAGAAGTGGTCGAGCTGGCGCGGGTGCGGGTACGAGGGCAGGCCGTGCTCCGTGGAGACCTGCTGGCGGAAGCCGTCCATCTGCTCTTCGGAGAGACGACCTTCGAGGAAGGCGCGGGCGTAGGGGCCGGGGGAGGCGTGTCCCTGGAAGAACACGTGGTCGCCGCCGCCGGGGTGGTCCTTGCCGCGGAAGAAGTGGTTGAGGCCGA
>CAUSHZ010000036.1:0-17848 GCA_963531605.1 uncultured Actinomyces sp. | reverse complement strand
AATAACACAACCAACAACCCTCAAAACACCCGGTCCACAAAACCAGACCAGGCCATCGGAGCCTCATGTAGTGCAATTCCCCCCGATTGGCGGTGGTGAGGCAGCGACTTGAGGGGTGTGGCGCCCAAAGTGCAGACCACCTCGGTGAAAGATGCTAAAAACGGGCTGTTGTGGGCGAGGAGGTCTGCGTTTTGGGCAAAACAGTGTCGGACATGGTGTGTTGTTCGTACGTAAACCCCTGAACATGCACGTTAACCCCTTGATACGCACGCAAACCCGTAGACATGCGCCTGAGCTCGGCTGCCCACGTGCAGGTCATCGGGCCAGCGTGCGGAGTGACGGGCACGCGGACAGCGACAGCCACAGCGACAGCAACCAACCGAAGCAATTTCGCATGCAATTCCCCTATCAACCTTTCATGCATTGAAATACCTTTGTTGCAATTCCAACGTTTCCGGGCACCGCAGGGAACTAGCTCAGGGGAATTGCATGCGACTTTCGGGGCCAACATCCCTGACATTTGTCATGGCTCCTCCTGCATCAAAGGGCACTTCCAGCCCCATTAATGCGAGAGCAAACTGGGAACCATGAACGCACAAGCAACGCCCGCCCTCCAGGCGACGAACATTCACCAGTCTTTCGGCCACGTCGACGCCCTGCGCGGCGTGAACCTCACCCTCATGCCCGGCGAAATCGTGGCGCTCCTCGGCGTCAACGGTGCGGGCAAGAGCACCTTCCTGGACATCGTCCTCGGCCTGGCCACCCCCACGCAGGGCGACATCAGCGTCTACGGCATGAGCCCGCGCGAGGCCGTGCGCCGCTCGCTCGTGGGCGCCATGCTCCAGTCCGGTGCTTTACCGCGCGACGGGAAGGTCCGCAAGACGATCGACCTGGTCGCCGCGATGCACGCCGATCCGATCCCCACCGACGAGCTCCTCGAGCGCACGAACCTCACGAAGCTCGCCAAGCGCCCGCTCAATAAGCTCTCCGGAGGCGAGGTGCAGCGCGTGCGCCTCGCCCTCGCGCTGTCCGGCAACCCGGACTTCCTGATCCTCGACGAGGCTACGGCCGGCATGGATGCACTGGCTCGGCGCGCATTCTGGGACACGATGCACGCCGAGGCCGCGGAGGGCCGCACGCTCCTCTTCGCCACGCACTACCTGACCGAGGCCCGCAAGGACGCCGACCGCATCGTCATCATCGACGCCGGGAAGGTCCTCCTGGACGCTCCCACCGAGCAGGTCGTCGCCGACAACGAGGACCTCGAAGACGTCTTCGAGCGCATCACCTCCCACGCCGACGCCGAGTGAGCGCGACGAACGCCCACCCCGATGAGCCGGCCCCAGCCTCGTCCCGAGGCCGACGCCGAAGCCCACGCCCCACGAACGCAGACACGAGACACCAAGAAGGAATCATGACCACCCACGCACCCGCGCGTACCACTGACCGACCGATCCCCTCGCCCTTCACGGGGGCCGGGAAGCTGTGGCTCTCGACGTTCCTGTCCCACATCCTTAACCCGTGGAACATGGCGTTTGCCCTGCTCCTGCCCCTGTTTATGTACGCGATGTTCGGGATGACCGAGGCCGCGCGCACCACGCAGACCGGGCGCGGCAACGTGGCCGCCGCGATGGTCGTCATGATGACCACGTACGGCGTCATCCTGGTCGGAGGCTCGCTCGGCGCGACGCTGTCCGTCGAGCGCACGACCGGCATTTCGCGCATGTACGCGCTGACCCCCATCCAGCCGTGGGTGATCCTCCTCGTGCGCCTCACGGCCCTGGTGGCGCTGAGCGCGTTCATCGCGCTCATCTGCTTCAGTGTTGGTCTGGCTACCGGCTCGGAGATGACGGCGGGCGCGTGGGCGGCCAGCGCCGCGGTCGTCGTCGCGCTCTCGGCGCTGGGTGCGCTCATCGGCCTGGCGTGCGGCTACACGATTAAGGGCGAGAACGCCTACAGCGCCTCGGCGTTCGTCATGGTGTTCGGCGCGTTCGTGTCCGGCATGTTCATCCCGCTGGAGCAGATGCCGCCCTTCGTCTCCCACGTCGCGCCCTTCACGCCCCTGTACGGTGCCGTTCAGTCGATCTACGCAGTCGCTGGTACTGTGCCGATGCCGACCGCCGCATGGCTGAACATCGTCGGGTGGGTGGTTATCACGGCGGGCATCGCCTGGTGGGGCGCGTCCCACGACACGGCTCGCTAGTCTGGTGTCATGAAGGAGCGCTTGATCTCCCTGGCGTGGGCGGCCCCGTGGATGCTGTTCATGGGGTTTCCCCTCGCCTACGCCCTGGAACTGCCGGATCCGGCACAGCGCGCGGGCCTCATCGGACTGTGCGCCCTTGTCGCGGTCGTTAACTCGGCGACGTGGCTGGCCAATCCCCTGCCTGCGCGTAACTCCTTCACGAGGCCGTTTATCCTCTCCCACGCGGCGCTGGCGGCCGCGACGGTCGCCTACCTCGTGTATGCGGTCTCCCTCGACACCCCTCACGCGTTCATGCTGACGTCGTATCTGCTGGTCGCGTGGGTGTTTCAGGCGCCGGGCAGGTTCATCGTCGCGGGCCTCGTGCCGGTGACCGCTATCGCGGGTGTGGCCGCGTACGCGCAGGGTGAGCCCCTGTGGATGGGCTGGTACCTGGTGCTGCTGTGTGTCTTCGTGGGAGTGGCGCGCTGGCGCATGGAGCGTTCGGCCCGCGAGCATCTGCGCCGCCGGGACGCGATCCAGCGGGCGAAGGCCGCGGAGCGTGCGCGCCTGAGCACGGATCTGCACGACATTCTCGGGCACTCGCTGACGGGGATCACGATGGTGTCCGAGCTGGCGGGTCGCCTCCTGGAGGCGGGGCGCGTGGAGGAGGCGCGCGAGCAGATTCGCGCGGTCACCGCGCAGTCGAACGAGGCCTTGGCTGACGTCCGCCGCATCGTGGCGGCCACGCGGGCCCTGTCCCCGGGAGAGGAGCTCGAGGAGGCGCGCTCACTTCTGGAGGTCGCGCGTATCGACGCCGACATCACGAACGAGGGCGAGCCGCCGTCGGGGCCTCGTTCGGCCGCGGCCGCCCACGTGATCCGCGAGGGGGTCACGAACGCGATCCTACACGCGCGCCCCTCGTGGGTGCGGGTACGTCTTTCCCCTGATGGCGTGACGGTTACGAACGACGGATACTCGGCCGCCTACGCGGCGTCGAGCGCAGGGTCGGGGTCGGGGCTCGCGGGCCTGTCCGAGCTGGTCGGCGACGAGGGCACGCTCACGTGGGGGGCGTCGGGCTCCACGTGGACGCTCGCGTTGGCCTTCGAGGCCACACGCGACACCCACTCGTCCTGACCGTCCCGCTGCCCCCTCGACGAGGCCGTGTCCCCTTCCCCGATCTTGCGCGGTCCCGGAAGGGGAGCCCGCCTCGTCCTGAAGGGCGGGCATACACGAGTGATGATCCTGCGACCTGCGCTAGCCTGGTACCCCAAGCGCAGGTAGACAGGAGGGTGACGTGGCGATACGGGTACTCGTGGCCGACGACCAGGCGATGATTCGCGGCGCCCTGGCGGGGCTGCTGGACCTGGAGAGCGACATTGAGGTCGTCGCGCAGGCCGCCGACGGCGCGCAGGCCCTCGAGGAACTGGCGCGCCTGGCATCAGCGGGCGGCCCGGCCCGCACAAGCGCCCCCGTCGACGTCGCCATCATCGACGTCGAGATGCCGCACATGGATGGCATCACGACCACGCAAGCGATTTGCTCCCGTTTCCCGGGCGTGCGCGTGCTCATAGTGACGACTTTCGGACGCCCGGGATACCTGCAGCGCGCCCTCGACGCGGGCGCTACGGGATTCATGGTCAAGGACGCACCGGTCGAGGCTTTGGCGCACGGTGTGCGCACGGTGGCCGCGGGTGGCCGCGCCATTGACCAATCCCTGGCGTTAGAGGCCCTGTCGACTGGCTCGTCGCCCCTGACGGACCGCGAGGCCGACGTGTTGCGCGAGGTCGAGGGCGGCGGGACCATCGCGGACATCGCCCACTCGCTGGGGCTCAGCCAGGGGACGGTGCGCAACCACGTGTCCTCGGCGATGCTGAAGATGGACGCGCGCACGCGCGCCGAGGCCGCGTCCCTGGCCCGCGCGGCCGGCTGGCTGTAGCCGAGGCACGCGAGTGGTATCAGAGTGATACCATGTCGATATGGCTATGACACTTCGACTCGACGAGGAACACGCACGCAAGCTCGACGAGCTCGCCCAGCGTTCCGGCACGTCAAAACACGACGCAGTGCTGCGCGCCATCGACGAGGAATTCAACCGCATGACCCACCGCCAGCGCGTCACCGACGCACTCAACCAAACCGTTGAGCGCTGGGGGGACGCGCTTGAGCGACTCGGTCAATAACACCATGCCGTGCGAGTTTCTCTCCCTTGAGGACCTCCTGGATATCGTCTCCGCACTCAAAATCGGTCCCGTCCGGGATCTCGGACTCCTCAATGCGGCAGCACTACGCCCCCAAACAACGCTGATGGGCCAGGACGCCTACCCGTCCACCGCCGCCAAGGCCGCAGCCTTACTCGAATCGCTCACGAAAAACCACGCGCTGATCGACGGGAACAAGCGCCTGGCCTGGGCCGCATGTAGCGTCTTCTTGTCCCTCAACGCAGCCGTCATCAACGAGTCAGTCTCCAACGATGACGTGTACGAGCTTGTTATCGCCGTCGCCTCCTCTCACGTGACGCTTGAGCAAGTCTGCGCCACGTTGTCGGAATGGACACCTACGCGCCCATGAAGCGCGAGTTGCGCGCCATGAAGGGCAACAGGCGCACGCCCGCGTAGGTGCCCAGCGTGTTCATGATGACGTCGTCGATGTCAACGACGCGGTAGGTGCAGGGAACGACGCCGAACAGGCCCGTGTACTGGGTCAGCTCGATGAGGCAGGAGACGGCGCAGCCGATCACCACCCACGCCAGGACGCGGCGGTGCGGGATCGAGCGGGCCAGGCGAGACCCGTCGGCGGGTGTACCCTCGGGGGCGCGGCGCATGCGCCGGATGCGCCAGGTGGTCTCCGCGAGGGCACCCAGCGGCACAAACAGAGCAATATTGAGCAGGATCGACAGAGCGTACAGGGTCCCGCGCAGGTTCTCCCCATCACGGAACTGGTCGGCGACGGCCACGAAGGACCCGAACGGCGTGTAGTTGTCCCAGTGGATGATCCCGGCGCACGCGGCCACCGGGTCGGAGGGCAGCGGCAGCAGCGTGAAAATCACCAGGCCCGCGAGATACAGGATCCAGGCGAGAGGCAGGGCGCGCGGGAGCCTCCACTTCGACGAGGAGGGGGCCGCGACCACGGGAATCTCCGCCGTCGTCGGGGTGTCCGGGTGCTCCTCGCGAGGCAGGAGCGCGCCCGTGCGCTTCGAGCGCCGGTAGATGAGAGGCAGTGCTTTTGCGACGGTCAGGCGTGCGCGGCTCACGCGCCCGTCGATCTGGGCGGAGTCGGTCGAGGCCTCGACACGCCCCGCAGTGACACTGGGGTTCCCGCGACGCCCGAGCATCCACCACAGCACGCAGGTGATCGCGCAGACCGCGGCGTAAAGCCCCAGATCAAGCGCCCAGTTAATCGCCGTGTACATGACACCCCTCTCCTTGAGGGGAACATTACCGGCGTTATCGGGCAATGTTGCGCACGTGCGCCCAGTTCCACACGCGATGGACACATTGTGAGAAAACGGCTGGGAATCCACTGAAAATTACTGGTCAGAATTGCGCGATGCGACGGCACATGGCGCGGGGGTCGCTCCCCGTGCCTCACCCGGAACAGATTGACAGCTGCTCGGCGAGCGCGTCCTGCTCCGCGCGGGTGACACTCAGCCCATACGCGTTCTTAACGGCGATCTGACGTTTCACATAGTCGCAGCGGAACTCGGTGTTGGGCGGCAACCACTGGTCCGCGGACGATGCTGACTTGTCCTCATTCGCCTGCCCATCCACCGCGAGTAGGTTCTCCGGGTCGTTGGCGAACTCCTGGCGGCGCTGCGCGTCCCACTGCCAGGCCCCCGAGCGCCACGCGTCCGCGAGGGCGACGACGTGGTCGATCTGCACCAGGGACGATGTCTTGTCCCCCCTCTGGAACTCGATCGTGGCCCCCGTGTAGGGCTCGGCGAGGGTGCCCGACAAAACCACGCAGTTGTGCGTGCCCGGCTTGAAGGTCGGGCGCGCCAGGTCGCGGGCAAGGATGTCGTTTCGGGTGTCGCAGCCGTTGTGGTCGGTGTCAGCCCACCGCTGCCCGAAGGCCTCGCGGTCATACGCTGGCGCGGCGGGATCGTCGACCGACTCTCGGACCGCGAGCTCGCGCAGCTGGCGGGCCGCCTCGCTATCCGGCAGGGAGGACAGGGCCTGCCCGCTGCGCAGCGGCGGCCACCCCAGGCGCGAGCGCAGGCCCAGCAGATCCCAGCCGACGCCGGGCACGAACGCCCACACGAGGGCCGCGAGAATCACCAGCAGGACAGCCGTGTCCCCGATGCTCCTACGCCGCTTGCGCGCCATCTCCCTCTCCTTTCTCTCACAACGCCCACGCAATGAGGGCACCCCGACCACCCGGAGTGCCCTCATGATGCACCCACCCACCGGCATCTGCGTCCCGGCGGGTGGATGCCTGTGGATAACTAGGCGTGCTTGCGCGAAAGCACCAGCTGGCGCACGAAATAAATCGCCACGATGAGAAGCGTCAGAGCGCCCATGGAGACCAGCTGAGAGCGGCCCTCGTCGCTCATGAGCATGAGGACACCAATCCCACCCAGGCCCGCGAGAACCAGCCACGGCAGCCACGGCCACCCGGGCATACGAATCACCAGGGAGCCCGAGCGCTCCAGCGAAGGGTGCAGGCGCATCAGCGAGATGATGATGAACGTCCACACGATCAGCAGAACCATGCCGATCGCGTTGATGAGCATCGTGAGAATCGAACCGGGCAGGTACCAGTTGCCCAGGACGGCGAGCAGCGCAAGCACAACGACGAGGCCGACCGCGCGCTTCGGGGTCCGTCCGGCCTCGATATCGCCCTGGAGCTCGGCAGCCAGGACGGCCTCGTCGTCCTCGAGGGCGGCCTCGACGACGGTGTGCGCGTGCGCCTTCTCGGCGGCGGGAGCGCCCAGCAGCCAGCGCGGCCCCATGTCGCGCGCGGACAGGGAGTAGACCATGCGCGAGGAGGCGTAGATGTTCGCGGAGAACGCGGAAACCAGCGCCATGAAGATAATGACCTCCATGATGGCTCTGACGGCCGGGATGCCCGCCATCTCGAGGACGACGGCAAAGGCATTCTTCTCCATCGCCTCACTGTCCCAGGGCAGCAGGGCGGTCAGCAGGAGGACGGAACCCACGTAGAACACGAGGATGCGGGTAATGACCGAACGGATCGCGCTGGCCATCGCGGCGCGGGGATCCTCGGCCTCGGCGGCGGCGATCGTGACGATTTCGAGGCCACCGAATGACGTGATGACGGCCAGGAGAGCCACGGCAACGCCGGACAGCCCGTTCGGCATGAATCCGTTGTGTCCCAGGACATTCTGTAGGACGCCCTCGTGGCCCGGCAGCGGGCCGACGATCGCCGTGCGCGCAACCAGGTAGACGCCCACGCCCAGGAAACCGACGATCGCGATGATCTTCACCATCGACAGCCAGGCCTCGATCTCGCCGTACTGACCGGCGGCCAGCAGGTTAATGCCGCCAATGACGACGACGATGACCAGGGCGACGACCCACTGGGGCACGCCCGGGAACCAGACGACGAAGAACGTGGCCGCGCCCGTCACCTCCAGGCCCGACACCATGATGAGCATGACCCAATACAGCCACCCGATGGTGAACCCGGCCCACCGGCCGATCCCGGCCTCGGCGTAGGACGAGAAAGAGCCGGTCGACGGCAAGGAGGAGGCCAATTCCGCGAGCGCCAGCATGACCGACACGACGATGCCGGCCGCCAGCGCATAGGACACGAGGACGGCGGGTCCGGCCTGATGGATCGCGGAACCCGTGCCCAGGAAGAAGCCGGCACCGATCGCCAGGCCCAGGGCCATCATGGACAGGTGCCATGTTTTAAAACGCTTACGCTCCGAGGCGGGCACTGCCGCGGGAGACGAAGATGTGGGTGTTGATTTGGGAGTCACACCGCCATACTAACGCTTACCTCCACGCAGAGCTTTTAACTGCGAATATGTGAGAGTGATGGTCCACTCGCGGGTCTGCGGGAGCCTCCAACGACGCCAGTGCGCCATGGCGGTGAAAATGAGGCCCACGACGATGGATGCGCCCATGCCCAGGACCGGCTGGCCCATGTGCCAGAAGATCACGGTGACCAGCGAGCACGCAAACGCGGGGGTTGCGTAGAGGTTGTTGCCGCCGAAGACGCGCGGGACCAGGCCTGCGGAGATATCGCGGACCATACCGCCGCCGATCGCCGTCATGATGCCGAGCAGGATCGCCGGCATGACCGCAAACCCCGCATCGAGGGTCTTGATCGCACCGGTCGCGCTCCAACATCCCAGCACCATACCGTCGGCGATCACGAGGAGCACCGACCACGCGTGCGAATCCATCCGGAAAGCCATCGCGATGAGAGCGCCGATGATCGCGAACCACAGGTAGTAGGGGTCCGTGATGGCGACGGGCGCACCGGTGCGCGTGGTCAGGAGCAGGTCACGGATCATGCCGCCCGCGAGCGCCGTCATGATCGCGAGAATGCAGAAGCCGACGGCGTCAAAGTTCCGTTCTCGGGCGACCTTGCCGCCGAGGATGCCATTGAGGAGAACGCCCATGAGGTCAATGGCTCGGAAGACCTCGGGCAGGGAGTTGTTCAGCGCGTCGAGCAGGTGCATGGCGATCCGGAGGAGTCGATGAGTGTCGTTGTTCATATGCTACAGGGTTTGTCGGCCCGTCAGCGAGAGCCGCAGCCATACAGTCTCGCGCGGCCGCAGGGTGCGACAATGTCCCCATGACTGCTCTCTTCGCCGGGCTCACGACCCTGGATGTCCTGCACCGACTCGACCACGTGCCGGACCCTTCACTGAAGGTCACGTCGACGGACTTCACGATGGCCGCAGGAGGTCCCGCGACGAACGCGGCCGTCACGTACGCGGCGCTGTGCGCAGCCTCGCGCGCACTCTCTGCCCCTGTCGACGAGGCCGGGGCCGCCTCGGGCGCTCCCCTGTCCTCGGCGGACGCGCCGACTCTGTTGACGGCCCTCGGCGAGGGCCCGGTTGCTGCCTTCCTCGCGGCCGACCTCGCGGCCGCGGGCGTGCGCGTCGTGGACGCGACGGCGCCTGCCGCGTCCCCCGCTCCCGATGCGGGCGAGCGCGCCACCGACGCGGGCGAGCGTGGGAGCGCCCCGGCCTCGTCCCCTGCGTCGCGCGAGCCCGCCGTGTCCTCGATCATCGAGCACCCGAGCGGTCGCATGGTGGCCTCCACGAACGCGCGGCTCGACGCGGACGCGGAGCGGATTGCGGGCGACCTGCCCGAGCGCGTCGGCGCAGTCCTCATCGACGGGCACAACCCGGCGCTCGCACACGCGGCCCTCACCCTGGGCGTGCCCGAGGTCGACGGGGATGACCCTTTCGCCCCGCTCGAGGCGCGCCCACCGCACCCGCGCATCCTGGACGGGGGCTCGTGGAAGGACTGGCTCACTCCCCTGCTGGGCTTCGTCGACATCGCGGTCGTGTCGGAGGATTTCGCGCCTCCGTTGATGGCGCGCCCGGATGGGGCGCAGGTCGCCGAGTTCCTGCGAGGCTTCGGCATCACGCGCACCGTGCGCACGCGCGGGGATCGCTCCGTGCAGTATTGGTGGGATGGCGACAGCGGCGAGGTTCCCGTCGAAGCAGTCCCGGACGCGTCCACGCTGGGGGCGGGCGACGCCTTCCACGGGGCTTTCGTGTGGGCGATCGAGCGAGGTGGGGACGCGGATCCGGAGCGCCTCATCCGCTTCGCGTCGGCCGTCGCCGCGGTGTCGGTGTCTTCCTTCGGCACGAGGCAGTGGCTGGGTTCCCCCTCTCTCGTGGAGCTGGTGCGCGGGTAGGTGGCGGGTGGCGGCGGAGCACCCCGGTAAAAAACTCGCCCTGCTCGCCCGCTTCTGGGGTGCCCCGGTAATAAACTCGCCCTGCTCGCACCACTTACAGGCCTAACCGGTACAAAACTCTCCCAGCACGCAGTCCTCGTAGGCAAAACCGGTACAAAACTCTCCCCGCACGCCATAAAACGGCTATTTTGGGCCACTTTTCGCGTGCTGGGCGAATTTTGTCACGCTCGGGCTGCAAACAGACCAAGCAGGGAGAAGAAAGTCACGCACCAACACCCCGTTTCACCCCATCAACACACACTTCCCCCAATTCCGCATGCAATTCGATTGCATGAAATTTCAACAAAGTCTAGAAACGTTGCAATTCCAACGATCACAATTCAAATCTCGAAATACTCCCAGGGGAATTGCATGCGAAATTTATCAACGGCGATCAGTACGCACCTACCGGCGGAATACCAGGCCGCGAGGCGGTGGCTAGCGACTCACAGGCACCCAGCGGCTCGCCCATTCGGCGGCGACATCCACCAGGGCGGGCAGGTGCGCGGAACCGGAGTTGGCGAGCGCGCGATCCACGGCCTCGTCGATGACGGGCACGCCGTCGACCGGCGTGTACTCGCCCGCGATGCCATCGGGGGCGGCGGTCATTTCGACGAGAGAGCCGTCGGGCAACAGGTGGAAGACCTCGCGCGTGCGGTCGAGCAGGCCGGTCTCCTCGTCGAAGGAGTCGTGCGTGATGAGCACCGGGATGCTCAGGCCACGCAGCGCCTGCTCGCCGGAGACCATGGACATGTCGGCGAGGGTGCGCTTGGAGATGGTGAAATGCTGGCGCACGGACTGGGAGTCGTCGGGCACGGTTGTGGCCCCGTGGCGCTCGAGGTCGGAGAGCTGCACGTCAGAGAACACGAGGTTCCAGTCGTAGGACAGGGGGCCGAGGACCGGGGAGACCAGTACGTATGTCTGCACGGCGGGCGGGCGCGAGCGCAGCGCGACGGCGGCACCGAACTCGTGGCCGACGCAGATTTGCCGCGTGAATCCCTGGTCGGCGAGCCAGCCGGACGCGGAGCGGAAATCTTCGATGAGGGGGTCGAAAGTGATGATTTCGTCGCCCGAGGCGCCGTGGCCGGAGTAGTCGAAGGTGAGCGTCGCATAGCCGGCTCGGCGCAGCGCACGACCGAGTGAGTCGAACATACCCGATGCGTGACGATCCGACAAAAAGGTGTGAGAAAAGATCACCGCGGCGTCGCGGCAGTCCACGGGACGCGTGAATGTACCGGAGAGGGACACTCCCCGGGGCGTCTCAATCGTTATCTGGCTCACGCTATAAACATAGCGTGTGAGGACGACTCCAGGAAAGAGGATCCCACACTGTGCACGAATGTGACAAGAGGTCACCACGACAGTGAGGTATCCGTAAATAATCCCCACTCAGGACGAGGATCGTGCGACGCGGCGGGCAGCCCCACTAAGATGGGACGCATACGCGCCGGTGAAAGCCGCGCCCACGGGGATTGCGCAACACCCGCCACGACAGGCCGCCCCACCACTTGCAGCGAGAGAAGGACACTCATGGGAACCAAGACTGGAATCCTCATCGGAGTTGGCATCGGATACGTCCTGGGCACCCGTGCAGGCCGCGAGCGCTACGAACAGATCCGCGCGAGCGCCTCGAAGCTGCGCCGTGTCCCGATCGTCGCACGTCCCCTGGATGCGGCGGGTCAGAAGATGTCCGACCTCGTGCGTGCGGGCGGCGAGCAGGTGACTGATAAGGTTGCCGACGCCGTGAAGGAACGCCTGTTCGGCGCCCCCGCCTCCGAACCGACGACGGTCGACGCGCAGGCCACCTCTTCCACGACGCAGCGTTGAGCGCGGTGGAGAACGAGGCCGTGAGCGCAGACCAGCAGATCAACCCTCAGGAACCCACGCGCGCGCAGATTAAGCGCTGGCGCAAGCACCTCGCCGAGGAGCGCATGGAGGCTCGCACCTACCGCGACCTGTCCGAACGCCGAACGGGCGAGGAGCGTGCGGTCCTCTTGCAGCTTGAGGAGGCGGAGCGCCGCCACGAGGAGTATTGGCTGGCGCGCCTGGGCGACCACGCCCTGCCCGCACCCAAGCCGCCGCTGCGCACGCGTGCCGCGTCCGTCCTCGCGCACCTTTTCGGCACGATTTTCATTCTGGCGATGGCCCAGCGCGCCGAGCAGCGGTCCGCGCGCGATGTGGATGATGACGTGCCGGCGCACATGCAGGCGGACGAGTACATTCATGCTGAGGTCATCCGCTCCCTGGCGGCGAAGTCTCGCGAGACCCTGGCGGGCACGTTCCGCGCGGCGGTCTTTGGTGCAAACGATGGTCTCGTGTCGAACCTGGCGCTTGTCCTGGGCGTGGCGGCGACGGGCATGGAGCCTCACGTCGTTCTCCTGACGGGCGTTTCGGGTCTGCTCGCGGGCGCCCTGTCGATGGCGGCCGGCGAGTGGGTGAGTGTGCGCAGTCAGCGCGAGCTGCTCGACGCCTCGATCCCCGACCAGGACGCGCATCAGGTTGTGCCGGACTTGGACGTGGATGCGAACGAGCTGGCCCTCGTGTTCCGTGCGCGCGGCGAGAGCGAGGAGGAGGCCGAGCGGCACGCGAAGCAGGTTTTTGCGCGCCTCGCCAAGCCTGCGACCGGCGAGTCCGGCGCGATAGCCGTGCGCGCCGCACTGGGCGGCCCCGAGTCCGACGGTGCGGGCGACCAGGTGGGCACGCCCATGAAGGCGGCGCTATCGTCGTTCTGTTTCTTCGCGACGGGCGCGTTCTTCCCGCTGATCCCCTACCTGCTGGGCATGACCGGCCTGGCGGCGATCATTGTCGCGGCCGCGATTGTCGGCGTCGCCCTGCTGTTCACGGGCGGCGTGGTCGGTATCCTCTCGGGTCAGGCCCCGACGCCCCGGGCGCTGCGTCAGCTCCTCGTGGGTTACGGCGCGGCGGGCGTGACCTACCTGCTGGGTTTACTGTTCGGCACGTCGATCGCCTGACGTTTCCTCCCTGGGGACGAGGCCGGGGCTGACTCGCGCGTTTCCCTGGCCTCGGGCCGCGGGTAGGAGGCCGTGGCCCAGCTGGGACCCCCGTGCGAGACTGGGGGCATGACGGATTTTCTTTCTCGGGCGCGCGGCGCCCTCATGGGCCTCGCCGTCGGCGACGCGGTGGGCACCACGAACGAGTTCAAGTGGGCGGGCACCTTCGAGCCGATCACGGACATGGTAGGCGGCGGCCCCTTCCTGCTGAAGCCCGGGCAGTGGACGGATGACACGTCGATGGCCCTGTGCATCGCGGATTCCCTGCTGGCGAAGGGCCGCTACGACTCTTTTGACGTGATGGAGCGCTACCAGCGCTGGTTTTCGAAGGGTTACCGTTCGTCGACGGACAGGTGTTTCGATATCGGTGGCCAGGTGCGCGCCGCGCTGTTCGATTTCGAGCACGAACAGCGCGTGCCGGTAACCGCCGAGCGCACGAAGAGCGCGGGTAACGGCGCGATTATGCGCCTGGCACCCATGGTGATCGCGGGTTTCCGCTCGCGTTCCCCGCGCGAGGTGGTCGAGACCGCTCGCTTGAGCGCGCGCGAGACGCACTTCTCGGTCGAGGCCGAGGCCGCCACCGAGGTCTTCGCGGCACTGCTGGTGGGCGCTCTGCTGGGTTGGTCCCCGCAGCAGCTCATGGACGTGTCGTGGGCGTCGACGGGTGCGGCTTTCGACGAGATGGCCGCGCGGGTGATCAGCCCGGATCCGCAGGTTCGCGCCTCGTGGGAGGCGGAAACGAACGGCTACATCGTGAACGGCCTGCGCCTGGCGGTGCACGGCCTCCTGGATTTCCCATCCTTCAAGGGTGCGACCCTGGCGATCGCCAACATGGGCGGTGACTCGGACACGAACGCCGCGATCTACGGGCAGCTGGGCGGCGCTTTCTATGGGATCGAGGGCATCCCGGCCTCGTGGAGGGAGCGTGTGCACCTGGGCGAGGAGATCGACCAGCTGGCGCGTGACCTCGTGGATCTGCGCCTGGAGGCACCGCGCACTCGCTTCGACGAGGACCTGCAGCGCGAGGCCACCGCTTGACGGCCCGAGACTCGTCACACCCACGCCCACACCCACACCCACACCTACACCCACACCCAACGCTTACCCAAAAATGTCGCACGTAATTCCCCCACCCCTATTTCAACGTTTGAAATCAGACCATTGAAATCATGCGGATTTAAGCCGCACTCAAAAACTGACCCAAGGGAATTACGTGCGACTTTTGGGGTCTGAGATCCTTTCGACCTACTCAGCCCCCACCAGCCACGTACCGCTCGACCAGCATGTCGAGCGACTAGACTGGCGCTATCATGTCTGACTCTCGCCCCACGCCTTCATCCGAGCCCAACGCGCGCGGCTCTCGTTCTCGTAACGCGGGCCGCCCCGCCGACGGGCGCCGCCAAGGCCAGGGCCACGAAGGACGAGGCCGGGGCAGCCGAGGCCGGGACCGAGAGAACCGCCCCCGCGAGCACGCGCGCCCCTTCAAGCCGTTCACGCCGGAGCAGCTCGCCGAGCGCGCCGCAGCTATCCCGGTGATCTCCTTCCCGGACCTGCCGGTGAGCGCACGCCGCGACGAGATCGCACGCGCCATCCGAGACCACCAGGTGGTTATCGTGTCGGGCGAGACCGGTTCGGGTAAGACGACGCAGCTGCCGAAGATCTGCATGCAGCTGGGCCGCGGCGTGGCCGGCATGATCGGGCACACCCAGCCGCGCAGGCTCGCGGCGCGCTCGGTCGCGGACCGCATCGCCGACGAGCTCGGCCAGACCGTGGGCCGCGAGCGGGGCCAGGTGGTCGGCTACCAGGTGCGTTTCACGGACGAGGTCGGCCCCACGACCCTCGTCAAGCTCATGACGGACGGCATTCTGCTGGCGGAAATCCAGTCGGATCCGATGCTGCGCCGCTACGACACGCTCATCATCGACGAGGCCCACGAGCGCAGCCTGAACATCGACTTCATCCTGGGTTACGTGGCGCGCCTGCTGCCCGCGCGCCCGGACCTGAAGGTCATCATCACGTCGGCGACGATCGATTCGGACCGTTTCGCGCGCCATTTCGGCACGTGGGAGGGCACTCCCGGCTCGGGCCGCCTGATCGAGCCGGCGCCGGTCATCGAGGTGTCGGGCCGCACGTACCCGGTGGAGATCCGCTACCGTCCCCTCGGCCCGACGACGCCCTCGTCGTACACGTCCGAGGCCTCGCCCGCGCAGGCGGAGAAGCCCATCGAGGTTATCGAGACCACTGACGTCACCGAGTCCGGCCCCATGCAGCTGGTCCTGGAGGACCCGGACGACGAGCTGGCGACGCTGGGCTACGGCATGGGCGAGGACATCGACGTGGAGACCGCGATCTGCCAGGCGGTGGACGAGCTGAGCGCGGAGGGCGACGGCGACATCCTGGTCTTCCTGCCCGGCGAGCGCGACATCCGCGACACGGAGGCGGCCCTCCTCGATCATCTGAAGGGACGAGGCCGGCGCGCGGGAGACGACAAGGGCGCGCGCCCGGGGGACATCGAGATCCTGCCCCTGTACGCGCGGCTGACGGCGGCCGAGCAGCATCGCGTCTTCGAGCCGCACCGCCTGCGCCGCGTGGTCCTGGCGACGAACGTCGCGGAGACGTCGCTGACGGTGCCGGGCATCCGCTACGTCATCGACCCGGGTTTGGCGCGTATTTCCCGCTATTCCAATAAGACGAAGGTGCAGCGCCTGCCGATTGAGCCGGTCAGTCAGGCCAGCGCGAACCAGCGCGCGGGCCGATGCGGCCGAGTCGCGGAGGGCGTGGCGATCCGCCTGTTCTCCCAGGCCGACTACCTCTCGCGTCCGCGCTTCACGGAGCCGGAAATCCTGCGTACCTCGCTGGCCAGCGTCATCTTGCAGATGGCGTCCCTGGGCCTGGGCGCGGTCGAGGACTTCCCCTTCCTGGACGCCCCGGATCGCCGGGCGGTGCGCGACGGCGTGGCCCTCCTCGTGGAGATCGGCGCGCTCGCGCAGGACAGTAGGACCGAGGAGGCGGCCCCGGCCTCGTCCCAGTACAGGCTCACCGGCATCGGCCGGGACCTGGCGCGCCTGCCGATCGACCCGCGCCTGGGGCGCATGCTGCTGGAGGCCGAGCGCCTGGGCTGCGCCTCGGAGGTGCTCGTCATCGTGGCGGCGCTGTCGATCCAGGACGTGCGCGAGCGCCCGGCCGAGCATCAGGGCACGGCGGACGCCTCGCACGCGCGCCTGGCCGACCCGCATTCGGACTTCATCACCTACCTGAACCTGTGGCGCTACCTGGCGGTGCAGGCCCGCGACCTGTCGGGTTCGGCGTTCCGGCGCATGTGCCGCGCGGAGTTCTTCCACTACCTGCGGTGGCGCGAGTGGCGCGACGTCGTCGGTCAGCTGCGCCAGATGGCGCGGGCGCTGGGAATCGGCGTGGGGCCGGTGGGCGAGCCGTCGACGGGCGACGTCGTGGAGGCCGCCCGCTTCGGCGGCGCGCAGGACGCGGCCGTTCGCGCGGTCCTGGCCTACGGGCAGGGCACGGCGAGCGTGGACGCGGACCAGGTGCACCGCTCGCTGCTGGTCGGCCTGCTGTCCTACCTGGGGTCGTGGGACGAGACGAAGCGCGACTACGAGGGCGCGCGCGGCACGCACTTCACGATCTGGCCGGGCTCGGGCGTGAGCGGGCACCCCGCCTGGGTGATGACCGCGGAGCTCGTGGAGACCTCGCGCCTGTTCGCGCGCACGGTGGCCCGCATCCGCCCGGAGTGGGTGGAGCCGGCGGCGCGCGGCCTGCTCAAGCGCTCGTATTCGGAGCCGTTCTGGTCGGTCGGCAAGGGCGCGGCGATGGTCCGCGAGCGCGTGACCCTCTACGGGCTGACGCTGGCGGCGGACCGCGAGGTGCTGCTGGGGCGCTTGGGTGACCTCGTCATCGACGAGGCCGTGGCAGCCTCGCGCTCTCACGCTCCGCGCGCGGGGTCGCTGGAGGCGCTGGCGGCCGGGTTGGTGTCGGCGTCGAAGGATCCGCTGTCGTCGGGGTCGTTTGAGCCGCGTCATTTCGAGGAGCTGGCGGCTACGCGCGAGGGGACGACGGCCCGCGAGCTGGCCCGCGAGATGTTCATTCGCAACGCCCTGGTGGATGGCCAGTGGAGGGAGAGGCACGCTTTCCAGCGCCGAAACGAGGCCCTGGTGGAGCAGGCTCGCGAGGTTGAGCGCCGTAGCCGCACCCACGGCCTCGTCGCGGACGAGCAGGCGCGCTTCCGTTTCTTCGACGACCTGATCCCCGAGCACGTGACCAGCGCGGCGGCGTTCAACCGCTGGTGGAAGGACGAGCGCCGGGAGCACCCTGATCTGCTGATTTACCCGGCGTCCCTGCTGATGCCGCGCGAGGCGACCTCGGGCGAAGGTTTCCCGGATCGTTGGCAGTGCGGCGATCTATCGCTGCCCTTGAGCTACGAGTTCGCCCCGGGAAGCCCGCGCGACGGCGTGTCGATGCGCATCCCGATCGAGGTGCTCGAGCGCGTGAGCGACGCGGGCACGGACTGGCTGGTGCCCGGCATGCGCGAGGACCTGCTGACCGAGGCGATCCGCGCGCTGCCCAAGGGCGTGCGCCGCCTGCTGGCCCCCGCGCCGGACGTGGCCGCGTCGGTGGCGCGGTGGATCGAGCAGGCCGGCGACAAGCCTGCCGAGGCCGTGGCGTCAGCGGACAAGTCCGCGGGGAACGTAAAGAAGGCCGCCGAGTCCGACGAGCCGGACCCGCTGAGCCTGGACGCCGCGATGGGCCGCCTGGCCGCGTG
>CAUSHZ010000035.1:0-19211 GCA_963531605.1 uncultured Actinomyces sp. | reverse complement strand
CGGCCTTGCCGTTGGCGGAGTGGTCCTTCGCCTTGGGGTCAGCGTCCGCGTGCTCGACGGAGTCGTGGCCTTGCTTGGCGTCGGCATCGGCCTTACCGGAGCCACTTGCGTCGCCGGAGCCGTGGCCAGCCTTGCTGGCGTCGGCGGCCTCATCCGCGTGGGTGGCAGGCGTGTCGGCTGCATGCTTTCCGCTATGCGGCTGCTTGTCGCCGCCCAGGGCGTCCCCGGCAGGAGTGTCCTTCTTGGGGGTGGTAGGCGCGTCGGGGGTGCCGTCCGCACCCTGTCCTGCCCGGGGGGTGTCGCCGTGGCCGGGGGTGGAATCAGCGCGCGAAACGCCGTGCGTGTCACCGGTGGACATGCCCGGATCGGCACGGTGCGGACCCTGCGCAGGGGCCGACGAACCACCGTGGGTGCCAGTATCGGCGCCAACATGACCGCCGCCCTGGCCCGTGGGGGCGCCAGCAGCGTGCGTGCCACGCGACGCGTCGCTTACGCCGCCACCGACATCAGCGGAATTGCTGACGCCGTGTGCGCCGTGACCTGCATGTCCTGCATTCGCCCCGAAATCGGCGGTGCCGCCGAAGCCGTCCGCTCCATGGCTGGCACGGCTCGGATCGCTGCCACCGAAGGCACCAGCGCGCTCGTAGGATCCCTGAGCGCCCACGCTGGCCTCGCTACGACCAACGCCCGCACCGACGAGGTCATCGGCACCGCGCGTCTGACCATTAGCATGAACCGGGTCCGTCCGCCCCACGAAGGCCGCCTCGTCCCGGGGGCTACGGAGCAAGTCGCTGGCTCCAGGATCGCCTGCGTGTACGTTGTCGAATTCCTTTGAGAAGTGCATCTTCTCAAACGAAACGTCGGGGCGCTGCGGAGGCTTCCCGCCAACTGCAGAATCAGGTTGAGGCGCGAAGTCGTTGCCCGAGGGGGCACCGTTGGCAGTGCCGCCGGCACCGTGGGTGGTACCGCCAGTATCCGCATTCATGAACGCGTTGTTGTGAGCGCCGTTAGACGTGCCGGGGGCAGTGTTCGCGGGAGCCGCATGCCCGCCGGTGCCAGCATCGCCGGCTGCGGACGCATGAGGCGTCGCGGCGGGCTGAGCTGCACTTGACACACCGTTGGAGCGGTGGCCTGGATCCGTGGGCGGAAGAGCGGAATCCTTGACATCCGCAGCACCGTGCGAGGCATGGCTGGCGTTGCCTGCAGCGTCGGCTGTGTTGCCTGCGGTGTGCGAGGCGTGGCTGGCGCTACCAGCAGCATCTGCGGCGTTGCCGCCAGCGTGAGCAGCGTGGCTGGCGTTACCTGCAGCATCTGCGGCGTTGCCGCCAGCGTGAGCGGCGTGGCTGGCGCTACCGGCACCGTTTGCGGCATGGCTCGCGCTGCTGGCGATGCCACCGCCACCGGAAGCGGCATGGCCTGCACTGCTCGCACCGCTGGCGAGGCCACCATCTCCGGAAGCGGCATGGCCTGCACTGCTCGCACCGCTGGCGAGGCCACCATCTCCGGAAGCGGCGTGTGCGGCGTGGCTGGCGCTACCGGCAGCATCGGCGGCCCCGCCGGCTGCGTGCGCGGCGTGGCTCGTGTCCCCGAGGGCCCCGCCAGTCCTCGCGGCTCGGCCAGCGTCGGCGGCCCCGTCCAGGGCGCCAGTCATGCCGTTGGCGGCGTGACCCAGGTCGTGGACGTGGTCGGCTGTTCCGGCCAGGTGCTTTGCGGTGTTCGCCAGATCCGCGACGTCCGCGGCGGTATTCAAACCGCGGGCGCTGAGCTTGCCGACCATGTTCTTGCCGAGCTTAGCCAGGGAACGAATATCGTCGGGGCTAATAGGCAAAATGGCCTTGAAAACCTCTTTACCGATGCGCAGGGCGCGAGCGCCGCCAGTCAGGGCCTTCTCGCCAGCGGATACGCCGGCGCTGCCACCCATCGTCGCAATTGCAATGATCACGTCGGGCAGGAGGTGACCAATGGCGCGTGCGGGATCATCGGTCCACGTGTCCCAGTCCAGCAGCGACTTACCGACAGCCGTCATAAAGCCCACGGGATCGTTCCACAGAGCCTTCGCCATGCCCACGATGGTTTCGGCGGGGATTTCGTAGTGCTTGATGAAATACTCATCCCAGGTCATGTCGCCCATGAGCATGCGGCCGAAGTCCACCCAGGCCTCGCCGCCGCCCAGCTTCCACAACAGCTTTGCCAAATCGACAACGGCCTCGAAGGCACCACCCACGATCGAACCGACGGTGCGCTTGACCGAATCCCACCACGTACGCTCGGGCAGCTTCGCAATACCCGCATTCAACGCGGTAATCAGCAGGTCGCCAGCCTCGTTGACCTGGTCGACCAGGGTCTGGAAATCAGCTTCTGCCGCGGCCATGGCCGAGCGGCCCGGACCCTCATCACACGAGGCATCAAACATGGGAGAGCCACCATCAGCGGCGGCCTGGCTGCGCGCATCAGCCTGATTATTCTGTGCCTGCTGGACCGCGTCACGGCCCTGCTTCCAGCGCAAACGAATCCCATCGCACTGGCTCTGCGCCGACGCCAGCGTCGACGCATACGACGAGTAGGCCTCGGACGCCGAAGAGAACGCCTCCTGGGCGTCCACCCAGCCCTTGATCTGCACCTTGAACTTCGAGCGGAAATGATCGGCCGCGCGGCCCTCCCACCCATCAGCACTGAGGGAAGACAAACCGGAATGGATATTCCCGAACTCGTCGGCGCGAGCCATCATCACCGCGGCGCGCGTCGAAATACCACCAGGATCCCCACCGATCTTAAAAACCGGTGCACCATGCGCTACAACACCCACGTCAGATCATGCCCCCGAACCAACAACGGGAGACTGCCCCAGCGCGTTCGCCGCCGTCTCAACCGTAGCCATGTGCTCTTTAGCCTTCTCCATGTACTCGCTATAAGCACCCAAAGCGCCACTGACCGCACTGGAGGCAGCCTTGATCTCATCACGCAAGTCGTTCGTGCCCTTTTCCCACGTGTCCTGGAACGCGTCCGTGCGATCCCACACGTCAGGATTCTCCAGCATCCCCGAGTTAGGAACCCAGTCCTCCACGTCGTACTCTTTGGCCGCCTCCTCAAACGAGGACAATGACTGTACGAACGAGGACATGGCCTGCAAATCGACCTTAAAATCACTCACGAGTCACAATCCTTAACTGTCGATGCACGCAAACGCTTTAGACTCAGCGTGCTGACCCTCCGCCAGGATCTTGTCCATCGCCTCAGCTGCCGCCGTCAACAAATCCGCCAATTCCTCGCCGCGCTCCTCCATACGCTTGAGCGCAGCATCGCACGCCTGACGAGACTCACCCGTCCAATCGCCCACAGCAGCCTTAATGTCAGCGGCCACATCGGGAATGAATTCCTTGACCACCGGGACCCTCTGACGGAAGGCCTGAGCCATCTCGGTGGCACTGGCCTCTTTAAAGACCAGCATCGAATCGCTACTCATTGACAACCCTCCGTCACGATACCGGCTGGGACAGCCGCATCAGCTCATCGTGCAAGCTGCCACCCGACGAATCCCCGTCCGACTCCGACCCGGAAGCCGCCTGGACCAACGACTGCATAATTTCTTCTTCGCACGCACCAAAAGAATGCTCGACGCCCACCAAGGCCTCGGCCAAACGACCTAAATCATCAAACAACACACTCAGGGAATCGCCCCACATAGTCAGCGCATTGCCCAACGGCTCCATAAACGGACCGTTGATCCCCTCCGACGCGGACGTCACATCCTCGCCGATCGTCGACACCGCCTGTGAAAAAGGGTCAGCGACAGGTTGGATGCTCTGGGCAGCCTCAATCAGCTTACCCGGAGTGAAACCAACATCTGCGCTCATGGTCACAACCTACAAATCCACTGACCGCGTGTCAACCGGCGCAGGGGGCTTAGTGCTCGATGTGCTCGCGGCTCGCGTGCTCGGGGCATTCGAGCTGGAACGTGGAGTGGGCGATGGGGAAGTGGTGGCACGCGCATTCGCCGAGCTCGTGAACGATGCGGTTGCGCGTGGGGCGGTCCGGGCCTCGTGCCTCTCCTGAATGGGCAGGTCGCACCTGGCACAATGGGGGCCATGGCTGTGTCGTTTCTGGGAGTGATCGCTGCCCTCGCCATGTACGCGGTGAGCGTGGCGCCCTCGCTGATGGCGCGCTCGTGGGCGTGGCACGCGGTCGCCTCGGGCGTCCTCGTGTCCTGCGGGTACGTCGCGGGTGTGGTCATCCAGAATGTGGGTGCCCGCGTCATCGCCATGACCGGCCTGACGATCCGCGCATCCGAGCCCGTCGAGATCGGCTTCCGTGCCTGCGCCGCCGCCCTTTTTGCCATCTGGTGGCTCTACGCGGTCATCCAGTCCTACCGCCGGGCCCGCGTCGCCGCCAGGCTCGTGAACATGCCGGGGGAGACCTTCGGCGAGTACCTCCTGGGCACGGCCGGCACGGTCGTCATCGCCTGGTGCCTCATCGCGATCGTGGTTGCCATGAATCGCGTGGGACGCATGCTGATCGGGGCGCTCGGCGGCTACATACCGCGCCCGGCGGCGGTCGTTGTGGGCGTGACGATATTGGCCGCAATCGTCTTTTTCCTGACGTCCAACGTGATCCTGCGCGGCGGAATCGGCTTCTTCCGCCACCGCGCCGAGCAGATGAACACGCGTACCGCGCGCGGCATTTTCAAGCCGTTCGTGCCCGAGCGCTCCGCATCCCCGGCCTCGCCCGTCACCTGGGAATCCGTCGGCGGTCAGGGGCGCGTCTTCCTGGGGCGCGGCCCCTCACGCCTCGATATCGCCCAGGTTTGCGGCGGCGAGGCCATGGAGCCGATCCGCGTCTACTCCGGCATGCCCACGGGTGGGGCGGGCATCGAGCAGGCCGCGGCGACGGTGGTCGCGGAGCTGCGCCGTACGGGCGCCTTTGATCGAGCCGTCATCCTTATTGCCGCGTCGACCGGCTCCGGCTGGGTCGACGAGTGGCAGGTCCAGCCCCTCGAGTTCCTGACGCGCGGCAACTGCGCCACCGCCTCGCTCCAGTACTCCTACGTGCCCTCGGCCCTCAACTGGCTGACCGGCCTCGAGCCAGCGCAGGAGGCCTCGGCCGCGCTCTTCCGGGCGGTGCGGGCTGAGCTCGACACGATGGACGAGGCCGACCGACCCGCGCTCTTCGTCTGCGGTGAATCCCTGGGTGCTTTCGCCTCGCAGTCGGTCTTCTCCTCGGTCGAGGACGCGCTTTCCCAGGTGGATGGGGCGCTGTGGGTGGGGACCCCCGCCTTCACGCCGATGCACGCCGAGCTGACGAGCGCCCGACACAGGGGCAGCCCCGAGGTCGCCCCCGTCGTCTACAACGGGCGGCGCGTGCGCTTCGTCAATGAGCCATCCGACCTGCGCACAGACCTGTACGGGCGTGAGCTGGGGCCGTGGGGTTTCCCGCGCTTCGTCTACGCCCAGCATGCCTCCGATCCGGTCGTGTGGTGGAACCGTAAGCTCCTGTGGACGCAGCCCGATTGGCTGCGTGAGCGGGCGGGCCGCGACGTGTCTCCCTTCGTTGAGTTCACGCGCTTCGTCACCTTCATTCAGGTGCTTGCCGACCTGCCCGTCGCGGGCACCGCTCCCGGCGGCCACGGCCACACCTACAACGAGGAGCTGATCCCCCTGTGGCGGGCGATCCTCGGCTTCGATCGCCTCTTCGACGAGGCCCCGACCCACCCGCGCTTGGCCGCCCTGGATGGTGAGTGGGCGGACGAGGAGATGGTCGAGCGTATCGGCATCGTCGTGCGGGCGAACCTGGAGCTGTCGGACCGCCAGTAGGGTGCCTGCGGCGCGCCGCGACTCGTTTGTCTAGGTCACGGGCCTCTCATGTGTCGGTCTATATCAGTCCGCTGCGATAGTTACCATGTCAAATGAATTCTTTGTTAATTGGAATTTCAGTCTTTTAAGCGGGTTTTCGGTGAACATGTGTGCTTTTGTCGTGGAACATATGTTCATTGGTCAGTGAATGTGTTGAAATCCCGCTGACAAGAAGGTTAAGGGTCTCCTCATCTCGCCTCACAATGCCTTGTAGCTACTGAATGGTAAGTTAGTAAAGCATTGCTAGGTATCTGGTTGCGCAGTATCGTGCGCATTGTGAGCACATAACCTAACCGCACGGTATGGCTCGCCTGAGTCAACATTGGAGTGAGCATGTCATACACATTTCACAGGGCGTGGATAGCGGCCCTGGCGACCGGCGCAATGGCAGCGTCCGGTCTCGCCTTCGGCGCTCCCGCCCTGGCAGCAACCCCCGCGCCCGACGCGGATGGCCCGGTGATCTCCGACCTCGTCACCACCAGTGAAGGTATTGGCGGTCAGGTCACCTTCTCCGTCGTCGATATTCCCGGCCTGTCGAGCATCGACCTGCGCGACCCGTCGACCGACGCGATCTTCTATCGCCGTGTCGTCGACTTCCCCGGCAACGTCACCGCTGACGGGAAGCACCACTACACGTTCACGATCGCGTTCTCCGACATCCAGGCGGCTTGGTCCAAGGCCGGCCACACCGACGCCCTGCCTGCGACCGTCAAGCTCGTCGCATGGGGCAGCGATGGCCTGCCGTCCAAGCGCGCCGACGTCGCGATCGAACCGGTCGCGATGACTTCCCTCGACTTTGGCATCGAGTCCGGAAAACTCGGTCTGTACGTTGGCCAGCAGACGAACATTGGCGTCACACACATGCCGGAAAATGCCAACATGACCAAGGTCAATTGGTCCGGCGACGACATTGACGTCCTCAATGTTGATGAGAAGTCGGGACTCGTGACTGCTCAGAAGGAAGGCTGCTCGGACGTTAGAGCCGTCGCCGACTACCTGGATCCGATGGTCTTCGACCCGGTGATGGCCAGCGTCCAGGTCTGTGTCAGTGAGCTGGGCGAGGGCGAGATTGCCGTCAATCACCTCCGCGTGGACATGGAGGAGGGCGAGACTGTTACCCTCAAGCCGTTGCTTTCCGAGAAGTTCAAGGACGCAACCCTGTCCTGGACCCTGGAGTACGATGGCGCGGTCATCCTGAAGGTGGCCGACGACGGCAAGAGTGCGACGATCACCGGCGGCAACGTTGTTGATTGGGATCAGGTGAACCTGACTGCCACCCTGCCCGATGGAACCGTGGCAACCGCGTCGACGATCGCCGTTGTGAAGTCGGTGAAGCAGGATGCGAAGGCACCCGCCCCGTGGGTCGATCCTGCCCCGCAGCCGGACCCGCAGCCTCAGCCGCAGCCGGACCCGCAGCCTCAGCCGCAGCCTCAGCCGCAGCCGGACCCGCAGCCGCAGCCTGATCCGCAGCCTCAGCCGCAGCCCGATCCGCAGCCGCAGCCGGACCCGCAGCCTGCTCCCGCCCCGGCGGGCACCTGGATGATGGACTCGGTCGGCTGGTGGTACCGCAACGCTGACGGCACCTACCCGACGAACACCTCCATGGTGATCGACGGACGCACCTACCGCTTCGACGGACGCGGATACATGCGTACCGGCTGGGTCATGGACGGTGGTGCTTGGTACTACCACGACGCCTCCGGCGCTCAGCTCTCCGGCTGGCAGATGATCCGCGGCTCCTGGTACTACCTGGGCGACAACGGCCTGATGCGCACCGGCTGGGTCATGGTCGACGGCGTCTGGTACTACCTGCACGGCTCCGGCGCGATGGCCACCGGCTGGGTCAACCTGGGTGGCACGTGGTACTACCTGCACGGCTCGGGCGCGATGCTCACCGGCTGGCAGATGATCGGAGGTTCGTGGTACTACCTCGGCTCGGACGGTGCGATGCGTACCGGCTGGGTCATGGTCGACGGCGTCTGGTACTACCTGCACGGCTCCGGCGCGATGGCCACCGGTTGGCTCAACCTGGGTGGCACGTGGTACTACCTGTCTCCCTCGGGGGCCATGGTGACCGGCACGCAGATGATCAACGGCCGCATGTACTCCTTCGATGCCTCGGGTGTGTGGATGCCGTGATCTGACATCCGCCTGCCACCAGGCAATACGCCGGGCCCGGGAACGCAGCAACGCGCTCCCGGGCCCGGTCACGTTAGACACTTCAGCTCCGCTTCACGTATCGGTAAGCAATACCGTGATTGTCATGGGGGTCACGTGAGGTATGTTGTGAGGAGACGGCTGGTACACCGACGTACCGGGTGCCACTGGCACTCCGTCCCCCAACATATCGGAGAAGGCTTATGTCAACGAAGAAACCGGCTGCCCTCCTCGCTTTCGTCGGCGCGTGCGCGCTCGCGGTCACCGGCCCGGCCACCCTGGCCTCGCCCGTGCCCACGGGCCCGTCCGGCGTCCCCGATGGCGCAGCGGCTGCCCTGCCCGTGGGCGACATCGACACGGCGCTGACCTCGAAGAGCGGGCAGTCAGCACCCTCCTCGACCGGCGCCGAAGCGGACCCGGCGCGCTTCGTCGGCGTCATCGTCCAGCTCGAGGATGGCGCGTCCCGCGAGGGCACGATCAGCGAGATCAACGAGGCCGTGAGCTCCATCTTCCCCGGTGCCTCGGCCCAGGTGGAGCGCGAGTACGACAACGTCATGTCGGGCTTCGCCCTCAAGGCCCCCGTCGGTGCGCTCGACGCGATCCGCCGCACCCCGGGCGTGCAAGCCGCGTTCCTCGAGCGGGAGGGCCGCGTCCGTGATGTGGCCACGCCCGATGCCGAGGGTGGTGTCGAGTCTACGCAGACCGGTGGGCAGGACCCCGCCAACCTGAGCGCCCATCTCATGATGCACGTCGACCAGGTCGCCCAGAAGGGCGAAGGAAAGGTCATCGCCGTCATCGACACGGGCGTCGACATGACGCATCCGGCGTTTACCGGCGAACTCGCGGGAACGCCCCCGCTTACCCCGCAGAAGGTCGCCGCGATGACCTCTCAGCTGGGTGAGGGCAAGACCGGCGTCTACGTCTCGCAGAAGTTCCCCTTCGCCTACGACTACGCGGATGGCGACAACGACGCGTCGCCGGCGAAGAGTCCGTATGGTTCCCACGGGACGCACGTCGCCGGCATCGCCTCCGGTAACGCGGACAAGATCGTCGGCACCGCCCCGAACGCCCAGGTGATCGTCGCGAAGGTGACGCGCAGCGAGGACGACGCGCTGCTGGACTCGGCGCTGCTCGCCTCCCTCGACGACATGCTCGTCTTGCATCCCGACGTCATCAACCTGTCGCTCGGCTGGACGGCCGGCATGGATAACGAGGCCGACTCGGTGTACGCGACCGTGTACAAGAAGCTGCAGGAAGCGGGCATCACCGTCAACGCGGCCTCGGGCAACGCCTTCTCCACCGGGTACGGCAACAACTCCGGTAAGGGCCTGCCCTACGCCTCGGACCCCGACTCCTCGGTCCTGGACGAGCCAGCCACGTATTCCTCGGTGGTTGCCGTCGCCTCTGTCGAAAACGCCCTGCTTCGCAACGCCTTCACCGTCAATGGGAAGGACATCGGATACCAGCGCGCGCGTGGCCTCAACGGTGAGAAGGTCGCCTTCTTCTCCGACCTGCCCGCCGGCACCTACGAGTACGTGGACGCCGGGTTCGCCTCCGAGGAGGATGCGGCTGCGCTCAAGGCCAAGTATCCGGACGGCCTCGCCGGCAAGATCGCGCTCGTCTCTCGCGGCAACATGACCTACCAGAAGAAGGTCGAGAACCTCTACGACCTCAAGCCCGCCGGAATCGTCGTCTATAACAACGTGTCGGTCGGATCCCTCATCGCCATGAATCTGACGACGCAGGACATGCCCGCAGCGTTCATCTCTCAGGCCGACGGCCAGGCCATGCTGGACGCCCCCGAGCACAAGCTCACGATCGCCGAGGGCCAGGTCCTGCCGCAGTCCACCATCTACGAGGCGTCGGAGTTCTCCGCGTGGGGCGTGTCCCCGGACCTGCGACTCAAGCCCGAGATTGCAGCCCCCGGTGGCGAGGTTTTCTCGTCGATTCCGGGCGGGGCGTATGAGCAATCCTCTGGCACGTCGATGGCCACGCCTCAGATGGCCGGTGTCAGCACGATCGTCCTGCAGCGCGTCCAGTCCGACCCGCTGTTCGCGTCGATGAGTGCGCGCCAGAAGGCCGACGTGGTCCAGAACCTCATCATGGGTACGGCACGTCCGCTCATCGATGCGGCCCAGACGACGGGTGCGCTGTATTCGCCGCGTAAGCAGGGTGCGGGCCTCGTTGACGCGCTGGCGGCCACGACCTCGTCCGTGTACCCGACGGTGGTCGGCGCGCCCGAGCAGTCCCGGCCCAAGGCGGACCTGGGGGATGGAACGAAGGGCTGGCACTTCGACGTCACGCTCCATAACCTCTCGGGTGTTCCGGCCACCTACGAGCTGAGCTCGCAGGCGCTGTCTGAGATCGTGGACGGCGGCTTCTTCACGCAGCACTCCTCGGATTGGCGAGGCAAGGGCGTGGAGATCACGTACTCGGGTGCCGCATCCGCGTCGGCCGAGGGCGCGATGGTGACGGTCCCCGCGAGTGGCGAGGCCACCGTCGGCATTGACATTGCGCCCGGCAGTGAGTTCGCTTCTTACGTCGCGGAGAACACGCCCAACGGCACGTTCCTCGACGGTTTCGTGCGCTTCGCGTCACGCACCGACGGCCAGCCCGACCTCGCCGTGCCCTACCTGGGCTTCTACGGCGACTGGGGCAAGGTGCCCATCTTCGACGCACTCGCCTCGGACGGCGGAGCGCACACCCGCGCCTCGGCCATCGTGAACGGCAAGACCGGCGACTCCCTCGGCTACAACCCCCTCGTTAAGGCGGCCGATCGCACCGGGAACCCCAACCCGCGGCGCTACGTGGTCTCGCGGTCCACGGCCTCGGGTGCCCCGACGATCCTCGAACCCCGCACGGGCACGCTGCGCAGCGTCCACTCGCTGACCAGCACCTACACGAACGAGGCCGGGGAGACGGTCTTCTCCGTGACCAACCATCGGAACTGGAAGTCTCTCTACCAGGCGAGCACCGAGGAGAACACCTGGGTCGAGGCCTACCACGAGTCCTCGGCCTTCGATGCGAACGCGGATCCCTTCGCGCAGCTGCCCGACGGAGAGTACACGCTGCGGATTGCCGCATCCAACGACGGGCCGTCGCGCGCCGAGCAGTCGATCTCCTACGACTTCCGCCTCGACACGACGGCACCGGTCATCTCCGAGCTGTCATATAGCGGGAAGGATGAGGGCTTCGTCGTCACCTTCGATGTCACCGATGACTCTCCGCTGGCGGCCGTCGACCTGCACGATCCCGCCGACGGACTGTGGTTCTACCGTCATGTTTTCACCGAGAGTGAGGGCAGCGTCGGTCCCGACGGCCGGTACGTGTACCACGTTGAGATCCCGCTCAGCGCCATCGAGCAGGCGTGGACCGACCAGGGCGGCACTGGTGACGTCATCGCCAACCCCTACATCCTCGCGTGGGACTACGGACTCAATCCCTCCGAGATCTTCCCGATCAACTTGCCCAGTGGTAACCCGGGCACGCCCAGCCCGTGCACGAGCCCCGAGGGTGGCCACTGGGTGAAGGATGGAGCCGGCTGGTGGTACGCCTACGCCGACGGTACGAGCTACCTGAAGGACGGCTGGTACACGATTGGCGGCTCGGACTACCTGTTCGGCCCGTCGGGCTACATGGCGACCGGCTTCCTCAAGCGCGCCAACGGTGACTGGGTGTACGCCGACCAGGATGGAGCCTTCGTGGGCGGCTGGGTGCGCGACGGCGCCTACGGTGGCCCCTACTGGTACTACATGGATCCCGCGACGAAGGTCATGCGTACCGGCTGGCTGGCTCAGGGTGGCTCCTGGTACTACCTGACGGGCTCCGGTGCGATGGCTATTGGCTGGGTCAACGACGGTGGTACCTGGTACTACCTGAATGCCTCGGGCAAGATGGCGACCGGGTGGGTCAAGGACAGGGGTACCTGGTATTACCTGGCCCCGTCCGGCGCAATGCTGACCGGAACGCAAGTTATCAACGGTCGTACCTACGTCTTCGACGAGTCGGGAGCCTGGCAGCGCTAACGCAGGCCGGTTGCTTCTGACTCACGAGGCCGGGGCCCGGGAACGTTCCTTCGCGAGCGATCCCGGGTCCCGTCCTCGTTTCCGTCCATTGGTGGCCCGTGCCGGAGGGGTCCCATGTGTTGTACCGTGTGATAACCGATAGGTCGAAGTTCGCTTCGCTGTCCCATCGGCACGGAGTCAACACATTGGAGTTACGTAGATGACATCGAAGAAACCGGTGGCGCTGCTCGCACTCGCTGGCGCGTGCGCGCTCGCGATCGCAGCCCCGGCGTCCCTCGCCTCGGTGCAGGCGCCAGCCCCCCAGGCCGACCCGGGCCCCGCCTCCCCCCAGGCGGCCACGCCCGCCGCCCCCGTCCTGCCCGTGGGCGACGAGAGCACCGCGCTGACCTCGAAGAGCGGCGAAACGCTGGGCTCTTCTTCGTCCCCAGCGTCCTCCGAGGAGGATCCGGCGCGCGTCGTCGGCATTATCGTTCGCCTTCAGGACGGCGCCGACCGCGCGGCCTCCCTCGCTTCGATTAACGAGGCCGTGGCCGGGGCTTTTCCGGGTGCCTCCGCCGAGGTGACGCGCGAGTACTCAAACACCTTCTCGGGTGTCGCGCTGAAAGCCCCCGCCGGCTCTCTTGACGCGATCCGCGCGGCCAGCGGCGTTCAGGGTGCGTTCATCGACCGTGAGACCCACGTCAGCGACGTGGCGGGAGTCGACGCCGAGGGTGGCTTCCAGGCTACGCGCCTGGCCGACCAGAACCCCGACAACCTCAGCGCCCAGGTCATCATGCACGCCGACCAGGTGTCCCAGAGGGGGCAGGGTAAGGTCGTCGCCATCATCGACACGGGTGTCGACATGACGCACCCCGCCTTCGCGGGCACCCTGTCTGGGACGCCCGCGCTCTCGGCGGACAAGGTGGCTGCCCTCACGCCCCAGCTGGGTGGGGGCAAGGACGGCGTCTACGTCAACGAGAAGTTCCCCTTTGCCTACGACTACGCGGACGAGGATAACGACGCCTCGCCCCTGGAACCTCACGGGACGCACGTCGCCGGCATCGCCGCGGCTAACGCCGGCGAGATCATGGGCGTGGCCCCCGACGCGCAGATCATCGTCGCGAAGGTCGAACAGGACGGCGGTGGCATGTTGGACTCCGCGCTGCTGGCCGCCCTCGACGACATGGTGATCCTGCACCCCGACGTCGTGAACCTGTCGCTCGGCCAGGACGCCGGCATGGACAATGCGGCCGACAGCCTCTACGCGGGCGTCTTCGAGACGCTGCAGGACAAGGGCATCATCGTCGACGTGGCCGCCGGTAACGCCTTCTCCTCCGGATACGGCAACGCCTCCGGTAAGAACCTGCCCTACGCCTCCGACCCCGACTCCTCGACCCTGGGTGAGCCAGCCACGTACAGCCCCACGCTGTCCGTGGCCTCGCTCGACAACCTCCTGTCCGTCAACGCCTTCACCGCGGCCGGTAAGAATATCGCCTACCAGCGTGCGCGTGGAGAGGGCGGAGGGGAGATTCCTCAGATCGCCGAGATGACCCCCGGCGACTACGAATACGTCGACGGTGGGTTTGGTACTCGGGAAGACGTCGCAGCCCTGCGCTCGAAGTACCCGCAGGGCCTGGACGGGAAGATTGTTCTCGTCTCGCGCGGTCAGATGACCTTCCAGGAGAAGATCGACAACCTGACCTCGCTCAAGCCCGCGGCGATCCTCGTCTACAACAACGTCCCCGGCAACGCGCTCAGCGTCATGAGCCTGACGACGCTTGAGGTTCCCGCCGCGTTCATCTCCCAGGCGGACGGGCAGGCCATGCTGGCCGCCGCCGACCACCACCTGACCCTCGTCGAGGGCCTGACGGTCAGATCGAACGCCCCCTACTCGATGTCAGACTTCTCCTCGTGGGGCGTGTCCCCGGACCTGCGCCTCAAGCCCGAGGTGACCGCGCCCGGCGGCAACATTTACTCCTCGCTGCCCGAGGACTCCTACGGGTTCATGTCCGGCACGTCGATGGCGACCCCGCAGCTGACGGGCGCCAGCGCGATCGTCCTGCAGCGCGTCCAGAACGACACGCTGTTCGCCTCGATGGACGCGCGTCAGAAGTCTGACGTCGTCCAGAACCTCCTCATGGGCACGGCGACCCCCGTCGTTGACCCCCTCCAGGACACCGGCGCCTACTACTCCCCGCGCAAGCAGGGAGCGGGCCTGGTGAACGTCCTGGCTGCCACGACCTCGTCCGTCTACCCTTCCGTCGTGGGCGCCGCCGATCCCTCCCGCCCCAAGGCGGACCTCGGCGACGGCACGACGGGCTGGCACTTCGACGTCACCCTCCACAACCTCTCCGGCGTGGCGGCGACCTACGAGATGAACTCGCAGGCGCTCTCCGAGAGCGTTGAGGGCGGGTTCTTCACCGGCCACTCCTCCGACTGGCGAGGCAAGGGCGTGGACATCGCCTACTCCGGCGCGGCCGTCAGCGGCACCGGCGAGGGCGCGACCATCACCGTCCCGGCCTCGGGCGAGGCCACCGTCGGCGTCGACGTGACGCCGGGTAGCGAGTTCGCTCGCTACGTGAGCGACAACGCTCCCTCCGGCACCTTCCTTGACGGCTTCGTGCGCTTCACCTCCCGTACCCAGGGGCAGGCCGACCTGACCGTGCCCTACCTGGGCTTCTACGGTGACTGGGGCAAGCCCGCGATCTTCGATTCTCTTGCCTCCGATGGTGACGGACACATCCTGGCCTCGTCGATCAGTGCCACCGACGGCGGAAACACCCTCGGCTACAACCCCCTGGCGAAGGATAGCGAGCGCAGCGGGCGCCCCAACGCCTCCAAGTACGTCATCTCCCGCTCCGACGCGCTCTATGCTCCCAACGCCATCTACCCCAAGACGGGAACGCTGCGCAGCGTCCACACGATGACGACCACCTACACCAACGGGGCGGGCGAGGTCGTCGCCTCCTACGAGTCCCATCAGAACTGGAAGTCGATGCTGAACCCCTCCTCCGGAGCGATCAGCCCGGTGGAGCAGGAGCATGCACCGAGGTCCCTGGACCTGACGTCCGACGAGTTCAAGGACCTGCCCGACGGCAACTACAAGCTGACGATCGCCGCGCACAACGACGGGCCCTCGCAGACCGAGCAGTCGATCTCCTACGACTTCCGCGTCGATACGACGCCCCCGGTCGTGGAAAGGGTCAAGTACCATGAGGGCGACTTCGGCGGCCCCGACGTCAGCATTGACGTGAGCGACGATTCGCCCATCGCCGGCGTCACCATGCACGACCCGGGCTCCGGCCTGTGGTTCTACCGCTACGTCGCCGATAACGATAGCGACCAGTTGGGAGCCGACGGCAGGTACCACGTGTACATGTCCGTGTCCCTGGGTGACATCGCCCAGGGCTGGCAGGAGCAGGGTTCCACCGAGGAACTCGTCTCTCACCCGTACATCCTCGCGTGGGATTACGGCCTCAACCACTCCGAGGCCGTCACTGTTGACCTGCACACCGATAACCCGGGCGTCGTCGCGCCCTGCACCAACCCCGAGGGCGGGCACTGGGTGCGTGACTCCATCGGCTGGTGGTACCAGTGCGCGGGCGGCACCGACTACCTCAAGGGCGGCTGGTTCACGATCAATGGCGTGGACTACCTGTTCGGCCCCACCGGCTACATGGTGACCGGTTTCCTCCAGCGTGCCAACGGCGAGTGGGTGTACGCCGACTCTGAGGGTGCCCTCGTGGGCGGCTGGGTGCGCGACGGCGCCTACGGTGGCCCCTACTGGTACTACATGGATCCCGCGACGAAGGTCATGCGTACCGGCTGGCTGTCCGACGGTGGGTCCTGGTATTACCTGCAGGCCAACGGCGTCATGGCGATCGGCTGGGTGCAGGTGGATGGTTCCTGGTACTACCTGAAGGCCTCCGGGGCGATGGCCACCGGCTGGGTGAAGGTGGGCGGCTCCTGGTACTACCTGTCCTCCTCGGGAGCGATGCTGACGGGCACGCACACGATCAACGGCCGCGTCTACGTCTTTGACGATTCGGGAGCCTGGGTGCGATAAGCTCCTCGTCTCTGATTTTGTCAAGACCATAACCAGGGCCCGAGAACGTTGCTATGTAAGTGTTCTCGGGCCCGGAGTGTATCGCTGGGTAAAATAACCGTCATCTGTTTCTCTTTGTGGAACAAAGTTTGTCACAAGACTTGTCTGCGGTATGTTGATACTGGCGGCCAATAGACGTGGTCCCCTCCCCGTTCGAACACGACCGCCCGTCAACACATTGGAGTTACGCATATGACAACGAAGAAACCAGCGACGCTCCTCGCGCTGGCCGGAACCGCGGCGCTCGTGGTTGCTGGCCCCGCGACCCTCGCATCCCCGCCAACACCGGCGGACACCCGACCCGATGCAGGCCCCGTGGCCTCGTCCCTGCCCGTCGGTGACGTCGATACCGCGCTCACCTCGAAGAGCGGACAAACCACCCAGGACGCATCGGCACCGACGACCGACGAGGTTGACCCCGCCGCGCTCGTCACGATCGTCGTCCAGCTCGACGACAGCGCAGATCGCGCGGCCTCCCTCGCCTCGATCAACGAGGCCGTGGCCGGTGCGTTCCCCGGATCTTCCGCCCAGGTGGAGCGCGAGTACGACAATGCCCTCCAGGGTTTCGCGCTCAGCGCCCCAGCCGGCTCCCTCGACGCGATCCGCGCGGTGAGCGGCGTCAAGGCCGCGTTCCTTGATCGTGAGACCCACGTCGAGGACGCCGACGACCAGGTCGCAGGAGAGGGCGCGACGAACTCCTCGCGCACCTCCACCCAGGACCCCGCAAACCTCAGCGCGCAGCTGATGATGCACGCCGACCAGATCACCCAAAAGGGTGACGGCAAGGTCGTCGCCGTCATCGACACGGGCGTGGACATGACGCACCCCGCGTTCGCGGGCGCCCTGCACGGGACCCCCGAGCTCTCGGCGGACAAGGTTGCGGCCCTGACACCCCAACTGGGCGACGGCAAGACCGGCACCTACGTGTCGGAAAAGTTCCCCTTCGCCTACGACTACGCGGATAACGATCCGGACGCCTCGCCGACCGGCGAAGCCGGATCGCACGGCACGCACGTCGCCGGCATCACCGCGGGTAACGCGGGTGAAATCGTGGGCATCGCCCCCGACGCGCAGATCATCGTCGCCAAGGTCGCCCGCAGTAGTAACGGCGGCATCCCGGACTCGGCGCTGCTCGCCGCCCTTGACGACATGGTGGTCCTGCACCCCGACGTCGTGAACCTGTCCCTCGGACAGACCGGCGGCATGGATAACGAGGCCGACTCCATGTACGCGACCGTGTTCAAGAGCCTCCAGAATGCGGGCGTCACCGTGAACGCGGCCGCCGGCAACGAGTACACGGCCGGATACGGCAACCTCTCCGGTAAGAACCTGCCCTACGCCTCCGACCCCGACTCCTCGGTCCTGTGCGAGCCCGCGTCCTACTCCTCCGTCGTGTCCGTGGCCTCGGTCGACAACTCGCTGGCGCACAGCGCCTTCACAGTCGGCGACCGCACCATCGCCTACCAGCGCGCAGGCGGTGCCGACGGCCAGAAGATGCCCGACCTGTCCGACATGACCGGCGGCCCCTTCGAGTACGTCGACGGCGGCATCGGTTCCCCCGAGGATGGTGCGGCCCTCAAGGCCAAGTACCCCGAGGGCCTCGCGGGCAAGATCGTGCTGGTCAAGCGCGGTTCCCTCACCTTCCAGGACAAGTTCAACAACATTGCCGGCTCCAAGCCCGCCGGCTTCATCGTGTACAACAACGTGCCCGGTGACTCGCTCGTGGTCATGAGCCTGGCGACGGACGGCGTGCCCGCCGCGTTCATCTCGCAGGCCGACGGCGAGGCCATGCTGGCCGCCGCCGACCACCACCTGAGCGTCGCCCCCGGCAAGGTCGTGCCCCCCAGCTCGAAGTACTCCATGTCGAGCTTCTCCTCGTGGGGCGTCACCCCGGACCTGCGCCTCAAGCCCGAGGTCGCCGCCCCCGGCGGCAACATCTACTCCTCCGTGCCCGGCGGCACCTACGAGTTCATGTCCGGCACCTCGATGGCGACCCCGCAGATGGCGGGCGTGAGCGCCGTCGTCCTGCAGCGCGTCCAGTCCGATCCGCTGTTCGCGTCGATGAGCGCGCGCGAGAAGGTCGACGTCGTCCAGAACCTCATCATGGGCACTGCGGCTCCCATCGTCGACCCGCTCCAGGACACTGGTGCCCCCTACTCCCCGCGCAAGCAGGGCTCTGGTTTGGTGAACGTCCTGGCCGCCACGACCTCGTCCGTGTACCCCACGGTCGTCGGCGCGCCCGAGCAGTCCCGCCCCAAGGCGGACCTGGGGGATGGAACGAAGGGCTGGCACTTCGATGTCACGCTGCACAACCTCTCCGGTGTTCCGGCCACGTACGAGCTGAGCTCGCAGGCTCTGTCCGAGATCGTTGACGGCGGGTTCTTCACCGGCCACTCCGCCGATTGGCGAGGTAAGGGCGTGGACATTGCCTACTCCGGCGCGGCCGTGAGCGGCACCGATGAGGGCGCGACCATCACCGTCCCTGCGAACGGTGAGGCCACCGTGGGTGTGGACGTCAAGCCCGGCGCCGCCTTCGATGCCTCCGTCGCGCAGAATGCGCCCAACGGCACCTTCCTCGACGGCTTTGTGCGCTTCGCCTCGAAGACTGCGTCCCAGCCTGACCTGACCGTGCCCTACGCCGGCTTCTACGGCAACTGGGGCAAGGCCGCCATCTTCGATACCCCCGCCTCCGAGGATGGGGCCCACACGCTCGCCTCCTGGGTCTACAACGGCACCACGGGCCAGCAGCTGGGCTACAACCCCCTGGTCAAGGATACTGATCGTATCGGTCTGCCCAACTCGAGCAAGAACGTCATTTCTCGCTCGGACGCCTCGGGCGCTCCCACGGTTCTCCAGCCCCGCACGGGTACGCTGCGCAGCGTCCACACGCTCAATGCCGCGTACACGAACGCCGCAGGAGAAACAGTCGCATCCTTCACGCGATACATGAACTGGAAGTCCGCGCTCGATTCCTCCACCGGAAAGATGACGTGGGTTGAGCAGGGGCACGATCCGCTGACCCTGGATGCGCGCTCCGACGCGTTCAAGAACCTGCCTGATGGCCAGTACAAGCTGACGCTGTCCGCGCACAACGACGGC
>CAUSHZ010000034.1:0-19650 GCA_963531605.1 uncultured Actinomyces sp. | reverse complement strand
AGGAGGACCACGCCGCACACCACGACGGCGACGAGCACCCCAAGGACACCGACGACAAGCACACCACCAAGACCGACGACGCCGACACCAAGTCCACCAAGGACGACGCCGACACGCACAAGTCCAACAAGGACAGCGACGCCAAATCCGACAAGGATTCCGGTGAGCACGCGGACGCTGACCCCAAGGCGAAGGACCACTCCGCCAACGGCAAGGCCGACGACGCTGCTGACTCGACGCGCCACGGCGACAAGACCGAGGCCGACAAGCCCACATCGGACAAGTCCCACAAGGAAGACGACGCCGCACACCACGACGGCGACGAACGCCCCAAGGACACCGACGATAAGCACTCCACCAAGACCGACGACGCCGACACCAAGTCCACCAAGGACGACGCCGACACGCACAAGTCCCCCAAGGACGACGCCGACACGCACAAGTCCCCCAAGGACGAGGCCGACACGCACAAGTCCCCCAAGGACGAGGCCGACGCGCACAAGTCCCATAAGGACTCCGACGGCAAGTCCGACAAGGACGCCGACGGCAAGGCCGACGACGCCGCTGACTCGACGCGCCACGGCGACAAGACCGAGGCCGACAAGCCCACGTCGGACAAGTCCCACAAGGACACTGAGGAAAACTCATCCGAATCACAACGCCATGGCGATGGCGAGGGGGGGCAGGATGAAAAGAGTGAGCATTCCAACGACACAGATGCTCCTCAGGCAGGTGATAGCGACAAGCCAAGAAATTCTGATGACAGGCCTAGCGACGAGAGCAGCCTGCCCGAAGATAGCGGCCTAGAGTCACCCGCACCGTCATATGGAGAAAGTCCCGACCCAACGTCGGGTCATCTCCGTCCTGCCGATGAGTCAGTTGACGCATTACTCGGAGAGAACGCACACGCAATCCCGACAACTCCCGAAGAGCTTGCGGAACGCTCTCCAAAAATGCCTAAGGAGCTCCTGCACTACGATGACGCGGAGCCGCCAGCGCACTATACGGATGGCTTGGGGTCATACAAGAACGGTGCCGCCATCACCCTTGATCCCAACATTCAGCTCGGAAAAGGAACGCACCCAAATATCACAACCACCTCCGAAATGATGCGCTCTGAATACATCAAGCCGGGGACCACAAGACCCAATTGGCGTACTGATATCCATCATGGCGCTATTCCAGGAACGGAAAGAAGATATGAGAAAATCGCCGAGCTGACAGATGACTTTAACATTGACGGAATCGACCGCACAGGGGATTACACAGGCAATTTTACCTCACCCATGGTCAACGGAGACATCTGCGCAGCAGAATACAGAAGCACACCTTTAACAAATTACACCCTTCCCTACCATCAATATGAATTTACTGGGAAGGAACTCCCCCCCGGATCGTACGCGGAATTCTCAATTGCCGCACCAGATCACAATTCGCCAGGCGGGGCACCACAACTAGTGTTCATGGAGCGCCAACCCAACGGTTCTTTCAAGGAAATGACCATAGAGCAACTACTTAAGGATGGATACATTGAAGGAAGACAACACCATAAAGGCACAGTTAAAATCCCTGACGCAGAGGATCTCGCACGCAGACTTGAGCGTACAAAACATCGGAAATTGTGATTTCGTGCTTGACGCGCCTTACACGCAGTACTACCGATTCCGATTCGCTGATGGATTCTACGAAGTAGGTTCATATGAGCGACACGCTCCCGATAGCTTCAGTTTTCAGACGCGCAACGAAGCTATTGCCCTCTATCAATTCACACGAATCATTGGAGGATTGTACCGAAGCGCCCAGACTTACAAACAGCTGGCCACACCGCCCGGATGGGCAGCCCTTCAGCCGGGGTGGGCTGTTGAGCGGCCGGACAAAGCATTTAGGTCTTTCGACGTTACAGAAGATAATGATCCGTCAATGCACTTTTCTACCTCTGAGCCAGAATCTCACATTATTTTGACGTATTTCATGTCTTTTCCTCTCGATTCACTGATCGATATTTTCCTCGATCCATCTGGCGGCGAGTTGGGCACCGATCATAGACATATCCACGCTCTCTCGTTCTAGTGGCCACCTATCACAAACGAGCATCAGCTCAACCATCAGCGAACTGACTCCAACGATCACGCGACGAAAGGACAAAGCATGGATCCCGCAGCGATTATCACAACGCTAACGAATTCTGCAGCACTCCGTGCTGACATTGCTTCAGAGACCTACCACATCACCTGCAAGTCCGACACAACTACATCCATTCATATTGATCTGCACTCACAGAGCATCACGAATACTTACGACGATAAACAAACCACCGTGAGCACACCAAATGTCACTGTCTTTTGTTTCGCTCTCATCTTCCGCTTAGCACCCCTGTGGCGCCAGGCAGAAGGACTGAAGACAATCCGCGGAATGCACACCTTCAGCAATCTTGAAACTGACTGGACATTGCGCCGAGAAACACTGGCAGACCCCCGCTTCCTCTTCCGGAACGCCAACGATCCATCGCTCGTTTTCTCGACGGCAAACCCAAACATGGACGCCGTCATCACGAAAGCAAGCTCACTAGATCTCAGCGTTCTCCTCACCGCCTACACGCAGCCCGAACCATCACACGTCTACGCACTGATGTGAGCACACGGTCGAAGCACATAGACTTCTCAACGAAGCACCACACGACGCCCCGGAATGCTCGCCACCATGCTCGAACAGCACAACGACCTCATCGAACGCCTCCTGCGTGGCTCATCGACCAGGACTCGGGAGTTCAACCAGGCGCTGTCTTTCACAAATGACGGTACCCTCTATTTCACTGTCTGGGATAAGGACGGAACCACATTCTTCTCATGGTCAGAAAGACAACCATCGACGAGTCCCGGCCTTAAGACTGATTGTGATTCTGTCGCTGCCTACGTCTTAACGACGCAGCTGGGAGCGAAGCGCGCCATGGCGCTACATTTCGACGTGCCGAGATTCCCCAGAAAGATCGATCAACTCCCACCATCATGGACAGCCGAGAAGACTCAGTGGCCACCCGCCTTGTTCTACCAACGCATTGAGGATCCCAGTGTCTGCTTTTATTCAAGCAGCCCATTCGATGCCGTGCCCATTACTTACGCGATGGAATACGACCTCGAAGACCTCCTCAAGAAATACATGGCCTAGGCCGATTTCCGGAGTACTCACGCCCAGGCCTCGTCCCGACAAATTGCGAGGTGGTGGGAGCTTCATGCTCCCGCCGCCTCGCTGCAGGCACGACTCGCGGCCCCTGTACTGACTCAGCCACTTAACACGGAACCAACGACGCGACGAGGAAGTCAGTAGCGGTGTCTACCGTGACCCTGCGTTCTTCTCAACTACCACGAAGCCTAAAGTGGCAGAGATGTTCATGCAGAGGCTCAAGCCCGAACCTGGGGAAACACGAGTCCTGTTTGAGATTGAAAACGCATCTGGTTCGAACATCCGCCCGATGTCTATGTATGCCACGCAAGATGAAATCCTTTTCAAGTCCGGAGTTGAGTTCGACGTCGTAAAGAGAACAGAACATCCTGATGGAAGTTACACCATTAAACTCAGGCAGCGAGAGTAGGATGCAGCTATGCCCGTCGCTGTGAATGGAAACGTTAACGGAGCACAGTTGTGGATTGCCGACCATCATTGGTGGGATTGCCCAATGGTCTGGAAGCTCCCTAAGCGCCCTGAGGACGGCCAGCTCGACTGGGAGCGTCTCTTCCCCCACCAACGCGACGTCATCCGTCGTTTTTCAGCCACGCTCCGCACATTATCGGGCCTGCCCGAGGCGCTGCCGCGGGTGCCCTACCAGCCTTTCGGGACCCCGAGCCCACAGGGCTGGGTGATGCCCATCAAGTCCGGTACGCGCAGTGAGCTTCGGCACGGCATACGCAACTCTGGAGGCTCTATTGTCTCCCATCACCCCATTGTCGGGACTGACACGTTCGCTCTCCTCGTGGATCTAGGCTGGGGCAATCCCTGGTTTGTCGTCCGCGCAGACGGACACCCCTGGCACGCCAATCCTTGGGCAAACAATACGCGAGTTGGGTCCATCTGGGTGCGAGTTCTTGCCTGGGAGCATAGCTCTCCTGACATTCCGCCATTCACCGAGATAGCCGTGCCGCCGCGGACCGTGCCTGGGCAGCTGCGCACGATCTACGTGGATCGATACCCCGACGATCCTGACCTGTACGGCTCACTCACACAGCTACCAACCCCGGCGGAAGAACGCATCGAGGTTCGAGATGTCCCCGTGTGGTGGAAAGAACCAGAGTACCTCCTGCGGAAGCGCTTCCTTCAGCCTGACCCGCAAAATCCGAACTCCTATCGGAACGGTCCTAACACTCTCGACGAGCGCAACGCTTATACGTGCATCGTCCAATACACAGGCCTGCTCCGCGATTGGACATCACCGTACGTCCTGCCCGACTACCTTGCACGCTTTGACTAGAAACCACAGGAGGAATCATGAACGAAGACAGCATCAAAAGTCTCTTGACTCTTCTCGAGTCACTACCCCCGACCCCGTCGGTGACCTTCCGAGGATATGTCGACACCTCCATAACGGAGCCGCGTGCGATTGCTTCTCCCGTGCTCACGGCAACATCGCATAACATTTCGATTGCGACAAACAACCTGGCGGTTCCGCAGGTCGCTATTTTTATCGGCCAGAATGGACGAGACCTCAGCAGACTTATGATGGGTGCTCCCTCTTTCAATCTCGAAGAGGTCACCTACATGCCCGGATCCTACTTCTACGTGCATCCAGCTCAGGAGCTCCTCGGAGTGACTATCCAGCTGTACGAGGAAATGCGTCTGACCGAAGACGGAAAGAGCCTCACCCCCACACGCGTTCTCGACTCCTGGACACCCATTCTCATTGAGTTTGAGCCCGCGCTCCGCGCTGCTCGCAGCCAGCGCGTCGACCTGCCCGAAGGCGCATCAGAGCGTTTCCTCATTCCCGTGGGCTAACGCTTCAACACGAAGGATACCGGCGCTGACAGACCACCAGCTGGTGGGGCAACAATGCCATCATCGACGTCACCACCCGGCGATTGACCACACGGAACGTCAGCCAACACGGCTGCCCTGCTGGCCGCCAAGGCAGACAGTCAGAGCACACACAGCTCGTAACAGCTGCGTGACTCGCTCCGTCGTGTCACATGGCGAGCACTCGCTGCACGCAACGGACACCGCGCATTCCCAACAGCACGGGCCTGAACATATCGGGTGTCCAACGCGAGAGGCATTCGAGGATAGGACGACGCGCTTATACTCGAGGTACAGGAGTGTCACCCACGGGAAGGCGTCATCATGCATGTGCTCGAGCAGCTGATCGAACGGGCAAAGAGCGTCGGCGTCTCTGCCGACCTCATTGGAGATAACGACTGTGTCTTCGGATACGAGGCTTTGATGAGCCAGCACTTTTGGGTTAAAGACGGGCACTATCACTTTGGGGCCGACGAGCGAGCGACCACCTACTCCTCGTACATGTGGACATCTTCTCCTGTTATCGCGTCGTTGGCCTTGATCGATCTCGTTGGGTCCCTCTACCGAATGGCCGCGAGCTACCGACAGATCAACATGGAATACGGGTGGCGCTCCTTCCCCACAGGCTGGACAATCCAACGGGTGACAGGAAACGACTACATGCGCGTCACTTCCGATAGCCAGCCCGAGTGGAGCTATGAGACTCACACAATCGAGCGATACTTGCATATTCCCTCGCTCACCGGCTATTCGGTCAAGACAGTGCTCGACATGTTCCTCGACCCCGAAGCACCCCCTCTCGGCACGCTCGATCACGTTCACAATTGCTACGCCCGTTTCTAATCGGAGAGGTCTGGTATCAACATGTCGATAGAGATGCTGACTCCGCTGTTTACCCCAACGACTCGGGTATCGGCAGACGATTCACAACACGAAGTGCGATTGACGGTATCGGACGACGTGCAAGCAATTCTCCATTCCGATCAACACCTCCTTGTCATCGACGTAACGTATCGTCATGGCGTCGTTTCGTACATGCTGCGCTGCGAGAATCAGAAGATTTTGCTGGCACGCCTCGCCCTTGTCCTCGGCGAGGCCAACCCCGAGCTAAAGGGTCTGCCACCCACTGCCGTGAAAACGCTCAGCTGCCTCCAGTCCGATTGGACAGTGAGGCGCTCGCCCCTCGGTTCGCCGTGGTTTGATATCACGTGCAATCACAATGAGAACCTCACGTACTCCACGACGTATCCCCCGCACGATGCCGTCTTGTCTCGGCTCTTCAATATCGACACCCCAACGCTGATCGACGCCCTCATCAACGAAGGAAGGAACGGGCCACTATTGGCTGCTTTGAGGAACACCGACGACCTGTAGGACACCCGACGCATCATCCAACAAAAAGCTCTGATCGACAGAAGAGAGTAGAGAGCGTCTCATATGGATACAACGATCAGCGACGATGAGTTCATTGAGACAGTCGTTTCTTCCGCAAAAAGAGAAGTACATGAACTGGCCGAAGAACACATTATTTTCAACGGACCAGATCCTCAAATCCTTATACACATCTGGCACGAGAACGGCTTTTATTTCAGCGGAATAAGCGAACGATCATATAATCCACGAGGAGTGGGCCTGTGCGCAAGTTGTTGACGGTTTGTTTATGCGGCTGTTGTCCAGGCCGCTTGGTGTAGTTCGTATTCGATGGGGGATTTGCCGCCGAGGCTGGTGTGGATGCGGCGGCGGTTGTAGAAGTCTTCGATCCAGGTGGCGACCCCGGTGTAGACCTGGTCGCGGGTGGTGAAGGTACGCCGGTAGTAGTACTCGGTTTTGAGGGTGGCCCAAAAGGATTCGGCCATGGCGTTATCCCAGCACACTCCGGCCTGCCCCATCGACATGGTTCCTTGCACGGCGCGCATGTAGGCGGCCAGCTTGCCGGAGGTGAACTGTGTTCCCCGATCAGCGTGGAGCACGACCCCCGTGGGGAAGGCACCACGGGTGGTAGCGGCCATGTCGAGCGCGGTGATGACCAGGTCGGTGCTTTGCTGCTCACCCATGGCGTATCCGAGCACTCGACGCGAGTGCGCATCGCGCACGGCGCACAGGTAGACCCAGCCTTGGGCGCAGCGCAGGTAGGTAAAGTCCGTGATCCACACCCGGTCCAGGGCACCTTGATCCCACTGGCGGGCGCAGTGATCCTCATGGGCCACAGGGCCCCTCCCGCCGCGCCTGGACGGGCGTGGGTGCGTGTTCAGGCCTGTCAGGCCCTGGCGGCGCATCGACGCGGCGACCGCACGCACCCCCACATCCACACCCGCGCGCGCCAGAGCATGGCGGATGCGAGGAGCCCCATAGGTGCCGCCCGACACCTCGTGTTCCCAGGCCACCGCCTCATCCAAACGCCGACGCGCCGATGCGCGCTTGCCCCGCTGGGGTGCACGGTTTTTCCACGCGTAATAGCCCGCGCGCGTGACCCCTAGAACGTTGGCCATCAAGGTAATCGAGTAGGAAGCCTTCTGCGCATCCATCAGCTCAAAGCGCTGGTGTTTTGGTGCCGAGACGCGAAGAAGGCGCTGGCTTTTCCCAAAAACTCATTCTCCTTCTCCAGCTCGCGCACCCTCCGGCGCAAAGCAGTGATCTCAGCTTCCAGCTCACGCGGATCAGGACGACCCTGTTCGGCGGCCTGGCGCCGCTCGCGCTCGAGTTTGACCCACCGGCCCACCACCGATTCACCCAGCCCTAAATCCCGGGCCACAGACGCGATCGTAGACCCCGTATCCAACACCAGACTCGCAACATCACGACGATACTCCGGCGTAAAACGACGACGAGTTCCCATAACAGGCACCTCACTCTCCGCAGGCACACACACCCGCTTAACGAAGTGTCAACAACACCAGCCTAAGCCCAGAGCAGTTCGCGCCAACGATTTGACCACAGTTAAGCAGTGGCTCGTGATGGAACTGTTTGACTTCCTTCGACTGAGCTGGCACCTGGAGGACATTGGAATCGCATTCAGATGGCTCTCTCCTGCCCCACACTGGTCACAAGATCTCGAGACAGGGGAACTCCTCTACGAGGGGTCGCCCACGGGCATCATCGCGAACATATCTACACGTGCTGCCCTAAATTTGCCCTGGTTCCTCACCCACTCGCCCAAACGGCTCCTCGAGATCGCCCACATCGAAAGCACCAAGGAAGCCTGCCAGGCCCTGTTCGGCATGCCACGCGTCCCCTTTGCTAAGCCCACGGACAGACGGAAGTAACACATGCTGTGGGAACAGTTTCGAAGCCTGGCGCTGCCGATCATCAGGGAGTTCTTTCCCCCGAATCTCATCGAAGACAACGGTGACAGCATCGTTTTAACCAGCAGGCGTGACTACAGCAGCTACGTTCTCACCGAGGCTGAGAGGGGAATCGTCATTGCCTACGAGGGTGAGCGAAACACCGTGGTCCCGTTCTGCGCAACCCAATCCCTCGAACTCGCCGCCACGTGTCTCACTCTGCTCGCACGCGACGGGATAGCCACGCTCACGGACATGTCGTACACGCCTCGGCATCTCTTGGGCCCCGTCCCGCACACGGCATTCACCATTTCGAAGAATTCCCCACCGTTCTTCGAACTCACCTCGACTATCGATCCCACGGTATCCGCGAAATGTCGATCATTCGCATGCGCTCGAGCTATCGCCGAGGCCTCGACCCCCTCCCTGGAATCACTACGGCCGTAGAATCGAGACAGTCGATAGCGCACGCTGAGGAGGAGTAACTCTCGCATGAACGAAGAACTCGCCGCATACATCACGCGTCTGTGTGAACTCTCCGGGCACACGACCCGGATCGATGATGATTTGATCCTGGTTGAGCCGGATCATGGCTTTATCTACGATGCATTCACCCGGCGGAAGGACTACTACGCCTACGGCCAGGTCGATAAATACTCATTCGGCGGGGCAGACTTCAGCTCCGTATCCTTCGAGATCTTCAAGAAGTTCGCGGTCATGCACTTCGCCGCAGACATTCGCGCAGCACGCCAGCTCCCACCCCTCAACCTCCCACCAGTGACCGACGTTCACCCCGGTTTTTCCATCGAGTTCCTCGAACCGATTAGCTATCTACTGACAAGCAAAGCCTCGCCCATTCCCAAAACATACACAAACCTCTCGCCAGCTGCGCTGCTCCCGCTGTCATATCTGATGAGCACACCAAGCGAGGACCTGCTCAACCTCGTCCTCGAACCGTCCGGCGCGGGATACGCCGCGCTGTACCAGCACGACTAAGGCTTCCCAGCTCCCGGCGCTAGCTCACGGAGCATAGGACGAGAGCGTCGGTCGCACCTCCTCCCCTCGTACGACGGGAGGAGGTGTGCCATTTCGCGCTCGCCCGTCAGTTACGATGTCCGCAGACGCAATGACCCGAAGGAGTGAGTGCCCATGCTGAAAGAATTCGACGATCTCATATCCACGCTCTGCGCGAACTCTTCAGTCGTGCGCAAGGAACGAGACGGCAGTCTGTTCTTCACTGTCGATGGAATTCTCTTTGATTCTTTCTGGTACTCGACAGACAACTACCGCTTCGGCACGAGCGAGCGGCCAAGCCGTGTCGGCGCAACACTGCGAACCCCGAGTTCGACAGTTGCGAGATATGAGTTGGTGCGCCTTCTGGGTGGCTACAACCGATGGTCGCATGGGTGGCAGGCAGTCGAGCTAGCGACTGACCCGGATTCCCTCCAAGCAAGCTGGACGATAAGCCCCGGACAACTGCCCGGCGAGCAGATCCTGTCAATGCGCAGTTGCCCCGACGTAGAGTTCACCTCGTTCGACGAACAACGCGCGTACAAGCTCGCACATCTCATGCAGTATCCCTTCGAGGACGCACTACAGCTGTATCTGGGTGAGTAGAACCAACGCACCTAACAGAGTTTGACGTGCGCGGCTTCGTAGTCGATCGCTCTCGCGAACACCGCTTCAGCGCGCGGCGCCTAGGTAGGATGGGGGAAGCCTGCCTCGATGACGCAATCGGCGTAGGACCCCTAGCGAAGGGAGCCAGTCATGTGGGAACAGTTTCGAAGCCTCGCGCTCCCGATCATCAGGGAGCACTTTCCCGGCTCTTCATAATTGGGGGTGTAGGTGTTGTGGGCGGGGTTGGGCGCGTCGTGGCCGGATAGGGGTCGAGGTCTTCCGATGATGGAGATTCCTACACCGTCCATCCGAAAGACCTCGACATGCCTCATACTACCTTTGATCTCCCAGACCTGAGCGCGTTCACGCGCCTGGATGGCCCGGGGTTGGAGGTGACGGGTCAGCACATTGAGCCCGACCACGCAGTGTTGGCGTGCCATATTACTGGTGAGGACCGGTGGTGTCGACGCGCCGGGCACCAGGAGTGCGCTCACAGGTGGCAGCAACACCCAGTCGCCCACACTCAACTCGGAAGAGCCACGAACCGCAGCTACAAGTAGGAAGGCCTCGACAAATGAACATCTTTCTCACGGCGAATATGAAGACATTCGATGAGTTTGCCGCCCTCTACTCTGAGGGGGACGAGGCGCGCGCGAACCGGGGGCGCTCCCTGTTCAGTTACGCTCTCGGGAACTGCGAAGCGGAGGAGCGATACAAGATCGTCGACTTCCTACTTGAGCGCAATCCGTCGTTCGCCCACAAGTCCGGTGATGGCGCGTCGCTCCTGCACATCCTGCTAGGAAGCCTCAACCACGACCCCGCGCGCGACGCCGCCATCGCACAGGTCCTGGTCGACCACGGGGAGACCTTCAACTGCCTCGACGATCGCAGGCGCCTACCCCTCCAGTACCTGCTCCCCACCCATCGCTACTCCGACGAGGACCTGGCACCCATCTACGACGTCGTCTTCGCATCCCCGGACCCGGGTTTTACGACCGTCGTTGACGGGGGAAAGCCCTTCCATGAGCTCGTCCGCGCATTCGAGGACCGGCAAGTCCTCGCAGACCGTATCGACGCCTACCTGCGCGCGCAGGATGACACCCACTGACAGGAGCAATAATGCGCCCCACTTACATTCAAGGCGCCGGCGCGGCCATCGTCTCTCGCAAGATTGTTGAGCGCACAGGCAACATCAAGTGGCTGACCCGCGAGGAACCCTTCGCCCCTCAGGACTCCGGCTGGCGCGTGCTATCCGACCGCGACACCGCCGAGTACCTGGATGATCCAAAAAACATGACCGTCGTTGACTTCAACGAGCTGTGCAACCTTGAGCCCGCCTGCATCGGCATCTACGACCTGCCGATCGGCTCCGACATTCAACTCGTCGTCGAACCTGACGGCCGCCGACGCTGGTTCGACAACAAGACCGAAAAAGAGATTTCCTTCCGCTAACCCACGCAGCGGCCACGCCCTCACAGGTGAGTGAGCCACACGAGCGTCGCGTACGGGATGGTGACCTGCTCCCCCGGCGCATACCCGAGGTGGTCGTACAGGTACCAGCGCAGGTTCTCCTGCATGCGTGCCCTCCCCGCCTCCGACGAACGGATATACGAGGAGCGGGTCGTACCCAGGGTGAGGATCTCTTCGGGGGTCATACGGTCCTCCCACGCGACCTGAGTGAGGGTCATCGGCGCGAAGTTGCCACCGGGCGTGGGCGGCCTGTCGGGGCGGTGCACGTCGCCCGAGCGCATGATGCGCGTCAGTCGATGCACCCAGGGGATCGACACGGCCATCTGATTCCACACGATCGCGAGCGCGCCGCCGGGGGCCAGGATTCGGGCGGCCTCGACGCCCGCGCGCGCCTCGTCCACCCAATGCCAGGACTGGGCAAACACAACGATGTCGTACGCGCCGTTCGGTAACCCTGTCTTCTCCGCAAGGCCGTCGTGCCACGTCACGCCGTCGACGCACGAGGCCTGGGCGTGCATCGCCTCGGAGGGTTCGACCGCGTCCACGAGGAGTCCGGCGCGAGCCAGGAGTTCGCTCATCTTGCCGGTGCCCGCGCCGATGTCGGCGGCGCGCAGCGGGCCGCCCTGCCCCGTCGCGTGGGCACCCCTCGCGCGCCGCGCGGCGTCGATCAACGCGGCCACAGCCTCGTCCGGGTAGGCCGGGCGCACGGAGTCGTAGGCACCTCCCTCCCCGACGAAAGGATTCACGTCGAGCGAGGCGGACACGCTGTTCGGCATCGTCTTACGATCACGGTAATCCAGCGACGAAGGAGTGGCGTCCGCGCGCCCGGCCACGGCCTCGTTGTCGGAAGCACTCACAGGAGTGAGCTCCCCAGTCGGCACACGTTGTCGACGTAGTGGACGTACCACGGCTGGCCGCACCACTCCTCGTACGTGAGCTCGCGAGACTTCTCGCGCGTGCGGTCGTCGTTGCCGTGCAGCATCTCGACCAGGTGCGAACTGTCGGCGACGAGGACGACCTCGTAGTTGAGGCCGAAGGAGCGTACGTCCATGTTGGAGGAGCCGATGATGCACAGGCTCCCGTCGACGACCATGTACTTGGAGTGCAGCATCCGCGGCTTGCGGTACAGGTGGATGCGCACGCCCGCCTTCAGGAGCGGCCCGTAGTAGGAGCGCTGCGCGTGGCCGACTAGGAACTGGTCGAATTGCTCGGAGACGAAGAGCTCGACCTCGACGCCCGACAGCGCGGCGTTCGTCAGCGCAGTCATGAGGGCCTCGTCCGGGATGAAGTAGGGGCTCGTGATCGACACGTGCGTGCGTGCCGAGGAGATCATGTGGATGAACGCCCGCAGGTTCGGCTCGCCCTTGAACGCGGGGCCCGACGGGATGATCTGCATCGCCGAGGCCTGCTCCTCCTCGCACTCCACCGCAACCTCCGCGGCGGGCGGAGTGAGGACGTCGCGGGTGAGGACCTGCTTGCACGCGTAGTACCAGTCCACGGCGAAAACCGCCTGGATCTGGGCGACGATGGGCCCGGTGACGGACACGCTCGTGTCGTCGTAGAGCAGGCCGGCCTTCGCGTACGACGGGGTGTCGTAGTCGGGGGCCACAAGGTTATGGGAACCGATGTAGGCCTCGCGCCCATCGATGACGAGGATCTTGCGGTGGTTGCGCAGATCCGGGCGGCGGATCTGGCCGCGCAGCGGCGCGAAGGGCAGCATCTCATGCCATTCGATGCCCATCGCGTTCAGGCGGCGGCGGAAGTCCTTGTGCCCAGGGATCGTGCGCATGCCGTGGTGATCGACGAGGAGACGGACGGTGACGCCGCGTGCGACCGCGCGCTCGAGGGCCTCGTAGAAGGGGGCCGTGTACTCGTCCCACGAGGTCTGGTAGTACAGGGCGTTCACGTGGTGGGTCGCCGCGTCGATGCTGGCGGCCATGGCCCTTAAGGTCTCGGCAGTGTCGTTGTAGAGTCGGCCGACGCACCCCACCGAGGCCGGGAAGCCGCTCAGGTTGCCCGCCAGACGCATGATCGAGGCCGTGTCATCGTCGGACCCAAAAGGCAGGCCGTCGGGTCCCGTGGGCACCTCGTAGGACTCGGGTTCGGGCGCGGTCGAGCCGGCCACGATGGCGTCGACCAGCTGGCTGGCCTCGGGGTCGTCGTCGAGGCGTCGGCCCATCGCCCACCAGGACCCAAAAATGAAGTAGAGCGGCACACCCAGCATCGGCCACAGGAAGATCAGCAGCAGCCACGCGGTCGACGTCGTGGCGCGGCGATGCTTGGGCACAACCCCCAAAGCGACGACGCGAATGGCGAAATCGATGGCCCCAAAGAGGAGCCACGGCCACAGCGGCGGTTCGGGAGGTGGCGGCAGCATACACCTATGGTAGCGAGCGCCCCAGATCCTGCTCGGCCCACCGCTGCCAGTGTGGCGCGTAGGTCTGCCCGTCGCGCGCAAGCGCACGAGCGCGCCGTTCGCCCTCGCCGGGATCGGCGATCCACACAGCCAGGTCGGCCTCGGCCTCGATGGCGCCGCAGCCCTCGATGATAGTCGGGACGAGGGGCACGCGGATCGTCGCCCCGGTTGTGCCATTCTCCCAATCCCAGGCCTCGTACGAGGAGGCACGTCCTGCCCGCAGGTCGGCGGCGATTCGCCGCGCGATGTCGGCTCCAGCCTCGAGGCCGTCCCAGCCGGGGTACCAGTCGTCGAGGTGCAGCACCTGCCAGCCGTTCACGAGCCGAGCGAGCGCGGCGGCCAGCGTAGATTTCCCGGAGCCGGAGTAGCCGTCGATCGTGACGACCGGGACGGCGTGCTGTGCTCGCGCGCCTTCACCGTCGGACGAGGCCGGGGCCCGCTCCCCCGCCAGGGCACTCAGGCGGGGGGCGAGGTCTCGGGCGGCCTGGTCGGGACTCATCGCGACGGGGACGATGGCCCGCAGGCCCGCTCCCCCGCGCGCGTCCTCCCAGGTCAGGGTGCTCATCGGCCCACCAGGGCGAAGGTGCCCGCCCAGATGCTCGTGGCCAGAGCGATCGCGGGCAGGACGATGGCGACAATCATGAGGACGGCGTCGGCGGCGCGCAGGCGCGACACGCGCGCCCACGTGCGCTTCCCCGCAGCGCCGAAGCCGCGGGCCTCCATGGTGGTTGCCAGCTTGCCGGAGCGACGCAGCGCGAAGACCAGCAGCGAGAAGGCACCGCGCAGGAAGGAACGGATGCGCGAGGCGTCACCCACGCCTCGGGCGCGCCGAGCCCGCTCGAGGGCCTTCCAATCGGCCGCCATCAGCGAGGTCATGCGCGCACCCGCGAGCGCAGCCAGCACGGGACGGGCGGGCAGGTGCAGGATCTGCGCGAGGCCGTCGCCCATGTCGGTCGGATCAATGCGGTCGAGCAGGGCGATCGCGGGCATGACGATCGCGCACATGCGCAGGCCGATGCCCAGCGCCAGCCATATCGAGTGGTCCGAGATCGCTGCCGGCCCGAACTGCCAGTACACGGTTCCGCCCGGTGAGGCGTAGAGCAGCATGGACAGCGCGCCGAGCGGCGCGGCCACGAGCAGCGGCGTCGCCTTCAGGAAGAAGCTGCGCGCCGACACGCCCGACAGGGGCATGAGCGCGAGCTCGAGGGCGAGTGCTACGCCCGCGCTCACCGGGTCGATCGTGATCAGCAGCGGGGTCGTGGCGACCAGGAGGGCGAGCACGCGGGCGACGGGATTCGTGCGTGCGAGGAGGCCTCTGGCAACGGGCTTCGCGCCCTCATCGTGAGCGTTCCCGGCGGAGGCGGCCCCGGCCTCGTCCGTGGGAGCCGCGGGGGTCGCGCCGCGCGTCCCGACCTGCCCGAGGTCGACGACGCGCTGACCCATCGCGGCCACGAACGCGGGGTCGTGCGTGATCGACACCAGGGTGACGCCGCGCTCGAGGGCGGCGCGCAGGAGGCGCACGAGGCCCAGCCACGTGCCGCGGTCCTGGCCGAAGGTCGGCTCGTCGAGGATGAGCAGCTCGGGGGCGCTGATGAGCGCGGTCGCCACCGACAGGCGGCGCTTCTCGCCGCCCGACAGGGTCATGGGGTTGGCGCGCGCGAGTTTCGTCAGGCCCAGGGCCTCGAGGTGTTCGTCGACGAGGGGGGCGATCTCCGCCTCGCTCATGCCGGCCGCGCGCGGGCCGATGGCGAGCTCCTCGGCGACGGTGGCGGCCAGGAATTGGTATTCGGGCTCCTGGAAGACCATGGACATGCGCCCCAGGAGTTGCTTGCTGCTCCACTCGTGCGGGTCGCCGCGCGTGCCGTCGGAGGTCTCGACCTCGACGGTGCCCTCCAGGGGTGGAAGGAGGCCCGCGAGGGTGAGCGCAAAGGTCGATTTTCCGGTGCCGTTAGCGCCAACGATGCAGGTGGAGACCCCGCGCTCGATCGTCAGGTCGATGCCGGCTCTCACGGGGGAATTCTTGTCGTAGCCGATCGTCAGGTCGGCGACGCGGGCAATCGGGGTGGCCTCCGACGAGGCCGGGGCGACCTCGGGGGCGGGGCCGACCTCGGCGGCGACGTCGTCGCCGGGAAGCCAGATGCCGCGCTCGCGCAGGGCGTCGCCCTGCTGCGCGAGGACTTCTCTCAGGGGGCCGTCGGCGGCAATCGCGCCGTCCGCAACCACGATGACGCGGTCCACGAGGGAGGCCCACACGTCGACGCGGTGCTCGACGACGACCACAGTCGCGCCCGTGCGCTCGACAACGGCCTCGACAGCGGCGCGCACCTCGGCGACGCCACTCGGGTCCAGGTTCGCCGTGGGCTCGTCCAAGAGCAGCAGGCCCGGGCCCATCGCGAGGATCGACGCCAGAGCCAGGCGCTGCTTCTGCCCACCCGACAGCTCCGTCGTCGAATGATCGAGGGGGACGCTCAGGCCCACGGCCTCGAGCGAATTCTCCACGCGAGGCCAGATCTCCTCGCGCGCAACCCCCAAGTTCTCCATGCCGAAAGCCACGTCGTCGCCCACGCGGGCGAGGACCACCTGGGCCTCGGGGTCCTGCATGAGCAGGCCGACGCGACCCCTCGCCTCGGCCGGAGCGACGCCATCGACGGTGAGCGTGCCGGTGGCCTCGCCCTCCTCGGCGCCGCCCAGCAGGCCGGCCAAGCCGCCCATGAGCGTCGACTTGCCCGACCCAGACGGGCCCAGCACCAGCACGCGCTCGCCCGGCGCGATATCGAGATCAACGCCCGACAGCGCGGCGTTCTTGCGCCCAGCGTGACGCCATCCCCAGCCGCGCGCGCACACGCGCGCGCCCGCCCCCTCACCCAGCGCAGCCGAGGCACCGGGGGAGGAAACAGGGCGGGAGGAGGCGGAGTGGGCCTCGTCCATGGGTCGTGAATCAGACAAGCTCACGCCCTCCACGGCCGGAGGCGAAGCGATCCAGGGCGCCCGTCTTCGCGAGCGCGTTCGTCAGCGCCCACGCGAGCAGGCCCGCCAGGACGATGCCCGACGCCATGCCACACACGAGGTAGATCGCGTTGTAGAGCGCGCCCTTCTCGAGGTGACCGTACAGGAAGAGTTCGAGGACCCACTCGAACGCGAAAGACACGGCGCCCGCAACGCCCACGATTGCCGCATTGAAGCGGCGGTATGCGACCAGGGCGAAGACAACCTCCGCACCGAGGCCCTGCGCGAGACCCGAGTAGATGGTCTCGACGGCCCACTGGGAGCCCAAGGCCATAGAGACGGTCGCGGCCATCAGCTCGACGAAGAACGCGGCGCCGGGCTTGCGGATGACGTAGCCGCCGAGCGTGCCGCCCAGCAGCCAGACGCCCGTCGCGAGCCCGTCCAGGCCGGGGGTTATGGCCTTGAGACCCTCCAAGGCGGCATTACCCACCTGGTTCCAAACAGCAAAAATAAGGCCACACGCGACGCCCAGGACGGCGGCAGTGACGATGTCAATGACCCTCCAGCGGAGGGACGGAGCAGTGGATGCCATGCGAAAATACTCCCTTCGTGTTGCACGGCGGCCACGAGGGAAGAGCCTTCCTACGCCGGTATGATCCGGATCAGGTTCTACGGTCGGGGTGGTCCCCTCTCAGCTCGCGTCGAGCTCCCGTGGCACGCTAGTGAGCATAGTCACTAACTATGGGTTCCGCTACTCATGCAGGTGAGGACCGGTGTGCGGACCCTCGCCCGTGCCCCCGTCGCCGAGGACCCCGCGCGACGCGCGACGCAGCAGGAAATGACGGTTCGCGAAGGCCGCGCCCACGATGAACACGATCCAAATCAGTGAATAGACGAGGCCGGGGCGGGTGTCGTCCCACATCGCCAGGATGACGCCCATGCAGCCCATGAACGCCAGGACGATCCAGGCGCTGATCGCGCCGCCGGGTGCCTTGAACCTGGAGGCCGCGTGCAGCTGGGGGCGCTTGCGCAGGTACACCAGGTAGGACACGACGATGACGACCCACACGCCCATGAACAGCGTGGCCGACACGGAGGTCACCAGCGTGAACGCCGCAGAGATCGAGCCGCCCATCCCCATGATGACGATGCCCGACAGCAGGCACACGCACGACAGGAACAGGGCGTTGAGGGGCACGTGGTGCTTGGAGAGGCGAGCGAAGACACCGGGCGCCTGTTCCTGGCGGGCCAGGCCGTAGAGCATGCGCGAGGTGGAGTAGATGCCCGAGTTCGCACTCGAGGCGGCCGAGGAGAGGACCACCAGGTTGACGATCGTCGCCGCGGCACCCAGACCGGTCAGCGAGAACATCGTGACGAAGGGGGAACGTTCCGGGCTCACCTGATCCCAGGGGGTCACCATCATGATGGCCGCGAGCGCCGCCACGTAGAAGAGCATGATGCGAACGGGGATGGAGTTGACGGCCTTGGGCAGAGTGTTGTCCGGATCGTCGGTCTCGGCGACCGTCGTACCGACCATCTCGATGCCGATGAACGCGAAGAGGGCGATCTGGAAGCCGCCAAGGAAGCCGGTAAACCCAGTCGGGAAGAAGCCGCCGTGGCTCCACAGGTTCGAGACCGCGGCCACGGTACCCTCCTCGTCAACCGTGCCCATCGCGACCATGCCGAAACCCACGATAACCAGGGAGACGATCGCGATGATCTTGACGAGCGCGAACCAGAACTCCGTCTCACCGAACGCCTTGACCGTCATCGCGTTGAGGGCGAAGAGCAGCAGAGTCGTCGCGCCGATGGGGATCCACGCGGGCAGGTCCGGCCACCAGAAGTGTGTGTAGCCGGTGATGGCGATCATGTCGGCAACGCCTGTGACGACCCAGCACGCCCAGTACGTCCAGCCCGTCACGAAGCCGGCCCACGGGCCGATGAGGTCGCGAGCGATGTCCGCGAAGGTCGCGTACTTGTGGTCGGAGAGCAGCAGCTCACCGAGGGTGCGCATGAACAGGAACAGGACCGCGCCGATGATCATGTAGACCAGCAGGATCGAGGGGCCCGCGACGGAGATCGTCTTACCCGAGCCCATGAACAGGCCCGTACCGATCGCACCACCGATGGCGATCAGCTGAATGTGACGGTTTTTCAGCGTGCGCTGAAGCTTTTCGCCACCCTGATGGGGCTCACCGTGCTCGACATGCTCAACTGTCATCGTTGTTCCTTCCGCCAACTCCCCCGGGAGCGTTTTGCGCGGCCTTTGCGCGCTTTCGCGACGCGCTTGACACTCCAACGCTACCGCACGGGTGCGCTCATGACCGAATCTAGAGCTACGCATGGCAGCCCGCAAGTATTCAAGTTAGGTTTGCCTTATGACGCAGAATCCGACGCCCCCGACGGGCGAAACCACCACCCCCTCAACGGCCGAGGCCTCGTACCCCCTGATTTCCGTGGCCACCGTTCCCACCGAGCGGGCCGCGCGCTACGGCAAGCAGCTCGTCAGCCACATGGCACACAAGATCACGGGCTCGTGGGACGAGGAGGCGGGCAGCGGATACCTGCTGTTCGACCGCGAGGGTCCGGTCCTGGGGCGTTTCGACGTTGTCGCATCGCCGTCTGATCTGCGGCTCGAGCTGCGCACGGAGCCCGAGCGCGCCGATCGCCTCGAATTCATCGTCGGCATCCACCTGGCGCGCTTCGGCGCGCGCGACAGCCTCGCCATTTCGTGGGAGCGCACCGACGGCAGCGAAGGCACCACGCAGGGCCCCCTCACCCCCGAAGAGGTCGAGGCGCACGCCCGCGCCAAGAAGGCGGCGCGCGAGGCGCGAGAGGCCGAGCAGGCGGCGAAGTAGGCGCAGCTGGCCTGGTCTGGTTTTGTGGACCGGGTGTTTTGAGGGTTGTTGGTTGTGTTAT
>CAUSHZ010000033.1:0-21354 GCA_963531605.1 uncultured Actinomyces sp. | reverse complement strand
GCTCGATTACTTCCGGGTCCCCTACGAGCGTTCGGATAACTAGCCATCAGTTGTCAGCGAGGAAGGGATTGTTGCCGTCCGGTGGGCGGGCCGGGTGGATTGGGGCGCTGGGTCGGGTTAGCCTGGGCGCATGACACTCGCCGCTGAGACGAACGACTTTTCCGCCCTGACCGCCTCGCGCCGCTCCACGCGCGCCTTTACAGACCGGGAGATCCCCGCCGAGGTCCTCGACGCGATCCTCGCCGACGCGACGACCGCGCCGTCCTGGTCCAACACGCGCGCCTTCCGCGTCGCCCTGGCCACGGGCGAGCGCGCCGCTCGCCTGCGCGAACACTACGGCCGTCTCTTCGACGAGGAGATCGCCGCTCACGCCCGCAAGGCCACCGACCCCGATGTGGAGATTCCCACCCCGGATGGCGACTACCCGGTGCGCAAGCGCTATCCAGAGGAGCTGCGTCCCGCCCAGATCGAGGTCGCGAAGCTCCTGTATGGCACCTACGGCGTGGAGCGCGGCGACATTGAGGGGCGTAATCGCGTCAACCGCCGCAACGTGATGGCATTCGACGCGCCCGTCATGGGCTTCGTTTTCGTTCACGAGGACATGCTGCCGTGGAGCGCGATGGACGCCGGTCTCATGCTCCAGACCCTCTTCCTGTCCGCCAAGTCGCGTGGCATCGACTCCTGCCCGGTCGGCATCCTCGCCACGTGGCGCGCCCCCGTCGACGCCGAGTTCGAGATCCCCGAAGGCTACAAGTTCATCACCGGTTTCGCGCTCGGTTACGCCGATCCGGACGCGCCGATCAATTCGATGCAGGCGCCGCGCCCGCCGATCCAGCTCCTCGAAGGCAAGTGACGCTACGAGCGATACACCTGCCGACGGTGTGCGACGCGCACGACCGTCACAACGAGGACGTCGTCTTCGATGGAGTAGATGACTCGGTAGTCACCGACGCGGATGCGCAGGATGACGCGGCGGCCTTCGCACGCGCCGAGCTGCCGGTTGACGAGACCCTGGTGGAAGAAGCTCTCGGGCGGGCAAGCGACCACCTAGTTCTCGCAGTCTCGAGGCTCATCCGTGACGCGTCATCGGTGAGCCTCTCTGTCTGTGAGGGGTTGTCGACGCCAGTGGGTCGGGGCAGGTAGGTTCCTGTCACCTCGGCTGAGACGAAGATCTAAAAGCGTCGTTTTCGCGCGATTAGGTTGAGTGTTAGGTATTTAGTCCCTTCTGTACAAGCTCAAGTAAGGCTATCATTAATTATTTATGGCTAATGCTGTATAGAATGGCGGCAGGCGCTGTCAAACCAGCGCTTGCCGAGGAACTAGGTCGTCCCTCGGTGCATGTTTGCGATCGGAAGGACCGCCATGTCAAAAAAGTACCTCTCTGTTGCCTTTGCTTATGTGGGAGTGATCGTCGGCGCTGGCCTGGCGTCCGGCCAGGACCTGCTCCAGTACTTCCTCTCCTTCGGCGCCACCGGATTGATTGGAATCGCCGCCCTGGGAGTCCTCAACATCATCTTCGGCGTTGTCGCCCTCCAGCTGGGTTCCTACTTCCGCTCCGGCCACCACGACGAAGTCTTTGAACGCATCACCCATCCGGCCGTGCGCCGCGTCATCGACGTGGTGCTCGTCTTTTCTGGTTTCGCGATGGGATTCGTGATGCTCGCGGGCGCGGGCGCGAACCTTGAGCAGCAATTCGGTTTGCCCGCGTGGGCTGGCAGTGCCGTGTGCGCCGGCCTCGTGATTCTCACCGCCTTCCTGGATTTCGACCGAATCATGAAGGTGATCGGCGTCTTTACGCCCATGATCGTCATCGCGATCATCATTCTCGTCATCTACTCGCTGGCAACCCCGCACCCGAGCGTGGCCGAGCTGAATGCGACCGCCACGAAGGTCACCCCGGCTCTGCCGAACCTGTGGTTCTCGGCGATCAACTACTTCGCGCTGTGCGTCGTCAACGGTATTGGCATGGCCTTCGTGCTGGGCGGCTCGGTGCTGCGCATCCGCGAGGCTCGCCTTGCGGGCCGTATCGGCGGCGCGATCATCGCCCTGGTGATTGGCGGCGATGCCCTCGCCCTCTACCTGAACATGGACCGCATCTGGGACGTCAACGTGCCGGCCCTCGAGATTGCGCGCATGATTCACCCGGCCTTCGCCTTCGTCTACACCCTCATCATTTTCGCGCTCATCTACAACACGGTTTTCTCGCTCTTCTTCGCGACGGCGCGTCGTTTCTCGGGTGGGTCGACAAAGCGCATGCGTATCGTCCTCATGGGCGTCGTCGCGCTGGGATATGCGGCCTCGCTGATGGGCTTCAAGAAGCTGATCGGCGGCATGTATCCGATCATCGGCTGGCTGGGCGTCGCGCTCCTGGTGGTCCTGGCCGCGGGCTGGTTGCGCGAGCGCGCGGGCGTCTCGCACGAGGAGAAGCTGCGCCGCACGCTCATTCGCCTCCTGGTCCACAAGCACGCCGATCACCTGGAGTACACGGACGAGCATCGCGAAAAGGCCCGGGAGCTCTCTCGAGCATCGGTTGCGGACTCCAAGCAGCTGCGCCGCGACGCCAGCGCGCTCGCCAAGGATATTGCCGATCGCAAGCCCAACGCCTCGCCCTCCGACCTGGTTACGCAGGGCGCGGGTGAGGGCTAACGCGCGGATCGCGCGCCGGTCGGCCCGTCGACGAGGCCTCGGCGGCCGAGGCGATCAGGGCAGGTCAGGTGCGTGGCTGACTCACGAAAGGGACGAGGTTGTGGCTGCCTCGCGCTCGAGGAGCCAACGTTTCAGGGTGGCACCTCCCGCGTAGTCGCCCGGGCCGGTAGACGCGACCACGCGGTGGCAGGGACGAATGAGGAGTAACGGGTTGCGCGCCACCGCCCCGCCGACTGCGCGCGCCGACGCGGCGACCCCGGAGTTGCGCAGGCGATACGCCAGCTGGCCGTAGGTCATTGTGTGCCCGTAGGGAATGGCGCTCATGGCCTCCCAGACGCGGAGCTGAAACTCGCTGCCCATAGGCGAGAGCGGCACGCGGGCGGGGGAGGGGACCCGCCAGGCGAAATAGTCGTCCAACCAGGACGCGGCCGCAGCCAATGCGGCCGCGTCCTCGTCTCTTCCAAGGCCCGCGTCGCGCCCGCAACCGTCGAGGGAGGACACCGACTCCGCGGAAGCGGCCACGGCCTCGTCGATGCCATAGGGGGAACCGAAGAAGCGCTGCCCGGCCACCCACAGGCCGACGAGCGCACCGCCCTGCGCGGCCAGCGCGAGGCGGCCGATGGGGGAGCTGTAGGTGGCGAGCGTCGGATCAGAACTGCTCGGGGTGATCGCGGTAGGCATACGCCCACACTGTCACGGCGACAGTCACAGCGCGAGTCCAGGCATCGCGGACGGCGCTCAGTTCTTCGCCCTCGAAGCCCTCCGCAAGGAGACGGTGGCCGACCTCCACAGTCGGAGCGATAAAAGCGAGCACATAGCGCAGGGGCACGAATGGCGTCGAGTCCGCCCCATCCGCCGCGTTCTTCGCTGCAGACATATGCCGTGCTCCGATCAGGTACTGATAGTCCAACCACGCCTGATCCCGCTCGCGCGTGCACATGTCGATAATCCACTGGGCGAATCGCGGCTTTGACGCCTGTGCATACTCGGGGTTCGGCTCTCCGCCCGGGTGCGCGGAATGGGCTGCTAAGTATGTCTTTTGAGCCAGAATCCCACGCCACGTGTCGACCATTTCCATGGCATGCGGCGCTAGGATGGGCTCTGCTCGTGAGAGCAGCTCTGCGTCACCGGGCTGGACATGCGCGGCAGCCTCAATCTGGCGTAGATCATCGAGTGTGAGCGGAGACGTGGGGACGGCATCCGTGCCGTAGGTGTACCCCGACGAGTGTTCGTAACCGGTCATCAGAACCTCCTTGAACCGATGCGTTCATGATAATACGTGCTCTGCGTGTATGGATCTGTTTGATCTCCGGGGCTGGTGCGGTGGCAGGTGGGCGGTGAAGTGCTCCGCGCGAGTTCGCGGCGCGCGTAGCCGCTGTGATGAGATAGCGACGGTGCTGGCGGGGTTGCTCCCAATACAATTGACCTGTGGACCCCCTTCTTATCGCCGTGGCCGGACTGCTCATCATCGTGGCATGCCAGTTCGTCGCGCCCAAGGTGGGTGTGGCATCCCCCCTGATCCTGCTGGTCGTCGGCCTGGCGATCGGGTTCCTGCCGCAGGTGGGGGCCATCGAGATTGAGCCGCACATCATCCTCGAGATGGTGCTGCCGCCGCTGCTGTTCTCGGCGGCCGTGCGTATGCCGACCATGGACTTCCGGCGCGAGATGCAAGCCGTCGCGATGCTCGCGATTCCCCTTGTGTTCCTCTCCGCCTTCGCGGTCGGCTTCGTCATCAACTGGCTGGTCCCCGCGATCTCCCTGCCCTGGGGCGTCGCCCTGGGTGCGGTCCTGTCGCCGACCGACGCGGTCGCTGTCTCGATCGCGAAACGCTCGGGCGTCTCCCACCGCATCATCACGGTCCTCGAAGGCGAGGGACTCTTTAACGACGCGACCTCGCTGGTCCTGCTCTCCGCAGCCATGAGTGCCGGTCTGGCCGCCGACGAGCACGCCCTCAACCCGGGCCTGCTCATCGGCAAGGTGGCCGTCGCCCTCGGTATCGCCGCGGGTATTGGCTGGGTCGTCGGCGAGGTCGGCGTGCGCCTGCGCGCCCTCATCAAGGAGCCCTCGGCCGACACGGTTTTCTCCATCGCGATGCCTTTCATCGCCTCGATCCCCGCCGAGCACCTGGGAGGCTCCGGCCTGGTCGCGGCCGTCGTCGCCGGCCTGGTCGTCTCGCGCCGACGCGCAGCCATGATCTCCGCTGCGAATAGGCGATTCTCCCAGCAGAACTGGCAGACCATGACGCTCGTCTTGGAGAGCGGGATCTTCCTGACGATGGGCCTGCAGGCCTTCGGCATTGTCGAGGAAACCGCTGCGTTCTCCGGCGGCTTGGCCTTCGCCGCCTTCCTCGCCGTCGCCCTCGGCGCGCTCATCATGGTCTTGCGAGCCGTCTTCATCGCGATCATGCTTGCCTGGCTGGACCACCGACACAAGCGCCGTCAGCGGCGCTACGAGGCCGAGGCCGCCCGCATCGAGCGCTTCGAGAAGCGCATGCACAAGGCGAGCGAGGTCGACGCCGACATGCTTCAGGCGCGCGACCTGAGTCCCGAACGCTGGGAAGAGGCGCTCAACCACTATCGCCGCCGACTCAAGCGTCGCGCGCGCCGCAACGCCATGCGCGGATCCGACCTGGATTACTTCGAGAACGAACCGCTCGGCCCACGCGAGGGCAGCGTCATCGTCTGGGCGGGCATGCGCGGCGCAATCACCCTGGCCGCAGCGCAAACTATCTCGACGCACGCCCCGATGCGCGCATTCCTGCTGTCGATCGCCCTGTTCATCGCGGCGGGTGCCCTCGTCATCCAGGGCCTGACCTTGCCCGGACTCATCCGCGTCGTCAAGCCCAAGATGGCCACGGGCGACATCTCCGAGGAGGAGCGCGCCAAGCTCCTGACAGTCATGGGCTCCGCGCTGGTGGATACGGCCCTCGCCCAGGCGATCCACGAGGTCGACGGGCAGACCCTGCTGTCCGCCGGCGTCTCGCGCACGCTGTCCAGGCTCGGGCACGCGGTCGCCGCCGACGACGAGGCCGCGGGGATGCGCATTGCGCGCACGACCGACCGCATCCTCACCGACATTCTGCAGGATGCGACCACACAGGCAGCGGCCACACGCGACGGGCTGTGCCCCAGTTGTGCGGATGACGATCTCGCGGAAGCCGCGACCCAGGACGCGCCTTCCGCGAGCGAGACGGACGACGACGCTCGCGCCACCGTCGACATGAGCGAGGAGGAGGTTGAGCGCTCCTTCACGCGTGACCAGATCCGTGAACTCGCTCTGGAGGCCATCCACGCCCAGCGCGATGCCCTCCTGCAGGCCCGCGACGAGGGCATCTTCTCCTCGGCGGCCCTGGAAGGCGCCCTCGCTCGACTCGACAACGAGGAAATCCTGCTGGTTTCCAGCCGCGGCGTCGACCACTGATCATCGCTCCCGCGTCGACCGAGCGAGGTGAGCGCGTCAGTCCGTCGTCACCCGCGAGGCGTACGCCGGGTCGTCGGTCACCGAATTGAGCGCCTCCTCCAGGCGCTGCGGGCTCACGATCCCGTCGCGCGCCAGGACCCGGTAGGTTTGGTCGGCCTCGTGTGTGAGCATGTTCGTCACCGTGAAACCGTTGCGCTCGTAGAACGCCAGGCGGCGCACGCGCTGCTGGTAGTTCCCGGCCTCGCGCACGACCGGCTCGATCTCGAGCAGCTGTGGAACATCGCCGTATCGCTCGCGGAAGTGGGTAAGGATGCGCGTGCCATAGCCCGCGCTGCGCGTGCGCCCGTCCACCGCGAGGAAGCCCAGGTAGAACAGGTCGGGGAAGACGAAGGAGAAGGTCAGGGCGACCACGTTGCCGGCCCCGTCCTCGCCCGCGGGCAGGGAGGGATCGATCCACGCGAGGAAGGAGACCTGGTCCATCTGGGCGCTCGCCAGCAGCTCGGGAAGGGGGATCCGCTCCTCGGGCGGGAAGGAACGCTCGTAGATTTCCTTGACTTTGTCGGTGATCGGCCCTTCGTTGGGCACCAGAATCCGGGTGAGGTCGGTCATGGGGTCAGTCTAGCCGCTCGGCCTCGCGCACCCCGGTAGACAGCCGATGGACGAGGTCAGGGCAGGGTTTTGGGGCACGTCATATGACGTGGGACATGCGGGTTCAGGGGCTTATCAGGGGCTTATCAGGGGACGATCAGGGGTCGGTCAGTGAACAGCGGCGATCGTGGGTGATGGTCGCTCACCTAGACTTGTATGCGTAATCAACAGCAGATGTGAGGATGAAGCGTGCTAGAGCTCAAGGAGATCGTCAAGGCCTACCAGACCGCCAACCTCGTGCAGGTGGCGCTCAACAAGGTCTCCGTGGCGTTCCGCGACAACGAGTTCGTGGCCGTGCTGGGCCAGTCCGGTTCCGGCAAGACAACGATGCTCAACGTCATCGGCGGCCTCGACCGCTTCCAGAGCGGCGACCTCGTCATCGACGGCATTTCGACGAAGGACTACAAGGCCCGCGACTGGGACGCTTACCGCAACAACCGCATCGGCTTCGTCTTCCAGGCCTACAACCTGATCCCGCACCAGAGTGTCCTGGCGAACGTCGAACTGGCACTGACCCTGTCGGGCGTCTCGCGCTCCGAGCGCCGCAAACGCGCCCTCGACGCTCTGGAACGGGTCGGCCTGAAGGACCACGTCCACAAGAAGCCCTCGCAGATGTCGGGCGGCCAGATGCAGCGCGTCGCCATCGCGCGCGCCCTCATCAACGACCCCGAGATCCTGCTGGCCGACGAGCCCACCGGCGCCCTCGACTCCAAGACGAGCGTGCAGGTCATGGACCTGCTGCGCGACGTGGCCCGCGACCGCCTCGTCATCATGGTCACGCACAACCCCGAGCTGGCCCACGAGTACGCGACCCGCATCGTCGAGCTGGCCGACGGCTGCATCGTCGCCGACTCCGATCCTTTTGTGCCCACCGCGCAAGACCGCCGCGAAGCCAAGCCCGCGCGCCGCACCTCGATGGGCTTCCTGACGGCCCTGTCCCTGTCGGCCAACAACCTGATGACGAAGAAGGGCCGCACCCTCATGACCTCCTTCGCGGGGTCCATCGGCATCATCGGCATCGCCGCGATCCTCGCGCTGGCCAACGGCACCAACGCCTACATCGCGAAAACCGAAGAGGAGACGCTGGGTGCTTACCCGTTGACGATCCAGAAAACCGGCATCGACATGACGGCCGCGCTGTCCGTGTCGGCCTCGGACTCGAAGGACTCCCAGCCCGCGCCCGACGGCAAGGTCGGCGTTTCCAAGCTGCGTACCTTCGCCGACACGATCCGCGACGCGAAGACCAACGACCTGGCCTCCCTCAAGACGTACCTGGACAACAACGGCGGCGACATCAACACGATGGTCAATGCGATCGAGTACGACTACGACATCGTCCCGCAGATCTACCAGTCCGACACGTCCAAGGCGACCGTGCAGGTCAGCCCCGACCAGTCGATGAAGCAGATGGAAACCGGTTTCGGCTCCGGGGCCTTCTCTTCAATGATGGTCACCAACCCCTTCTACCAGATGCCCGCCACGACCTCGCTGTATACCTCCGCGTACGACGTGGTCGCCGGCTCCTGGCCGAGCGGCGCGAACCAGGTTGTCCTGGTCTTGGACGAGGACGGCAACATCCCCAACGTCTTCGAATACACCCTGGGCCTGAAAGACCACAAGGAATTCGACGACCTCATGCGCCAGTACTACCAGGGCGCCCTGGGGGATAAGAGCCAGTCTGGGGCGCAGTCGGGCACGCAGTCCGGGGCCAGTACCGCAACCTACGACTACTCCGCGATCCTGGGCACGACCTTCCGCCGCGTCAACGCCTTCGACAAGTACACGTGGGACGACACCTACAAGGTGTGGACCGACCACTCCTCCGATGCGGACTACATGAAGAAGCTCGTGGACGGCGGCCAGCAGCTGACGATTTCCGGCATCGTCAAGCCCAACTCCGACAAGGGCGGCGCCCTGCGCCAGGGCATCGCCTACACGCCCGCCCTGACCTACCAGATCATCGAGGAGGCGGCGGCCAGCCCGATCGTTAAGGCCCAACGCGCCAAGCCCGACGTCGATGTGTTCACCGGCAAGACTTTCAAGGAGCTGGCTGACAACCAGAAGAGCCAGTCCGGCGGCTTCGACATGTCCTCCCTGTTCACGGTGGACGAGTCCAAGCTCTCCGCCGCCTTCCAGATCGACCCCAGCAAGATGCAGATGGACCTGTCTGGCCTGGACTTTTCCGGCATGGACTTCTCCGGCCTCGATTTCTCCAACCTCGACATGTCGGGCCTGGACCTGTCGACCATCGACCTGTCGGCCCTCGCCGCCCAGTCGGGCGCCCAGTCGGGCATGGCCTTCGACCTGTCCGGCCTCGACTTCGGGGAGCTGAGCAAGGACCTGCCGCAGCTGGCCAACGTCGACTTCCAGACGATCATCCGCTCGGCCCTGGCCGACGGTGCCGTCAAGGACGGTGCGGCCGAATACCTGAGTGCACAAGCCTCCCAGATCGCCCAGGGATTCCAGGACTACGCCCGCGAGCAGATCGAGGCGGGCGGCACGACGGACTTCGCGACCCTGGCCTCGGCGTACTTCTCTCAGCCCGAGGTGCTCGAGCAGCTGCGAGCGGCCGTCTCCTCGGACCAGGTCGTTGACTCCGACAAGCTCGCCGCGAACCTGACGAAGGCGCTCGGCAATGACCCGGCCCTGGCCCAGATCGGCACCGACGTCTCCACCCAGGTCATGAACGCGATCTCCGCGCAGATCGCCGCCCAGCTGGGTCGCACTCTCACCCAGGGCGTGAGCGCCGTCATTGGGCAGGTCATGCAGGAAGCCATGACGAACGCGATGACCTCGATGATGACGCAGCTGTCGACCGCGATCGGCGACCAGATCGGCGCGACCATGGAGCAGTTCGCGACCAACATGTCCAGCGCCTTCTCCATGGATCCGCAAGCCTTCGCCGAGGCCTTCAAGTCCAACGTGGACGAGAAATCCCTCGCGGCCCTCATGGCGACGATGTTCTCCACGAACGTGCCGACTCTCGAAACGAACCTGAGGAACCTGGGGTGGGCGGACATTGCCTCCCCGTCGAACATTTCGATCTACCCGAAGTCTTTCGCGGACAAGGATAAGGTGAAGGCCGCCCTGGACGCCTACAACGCCGACAACAAGGCGGCGGGCGCGACCGATAAGGTCATCACCTACTCCGACGTCATGGGCACCCTCATGAGCTCGGTGACCAAGATCGTTGACATCATCTCCTGGCTGCTCATCGCCTTCGTGTCGATCTCTCTCGTGGTCTCCTCGATCATGATCGCGATCATCACCTACATTTCGGTGCTCGAGCGCCGCAAGGAGATCGGCATCCTGCGCTCGATCGGCGCCTCGAAGGGGGACGTGTCCCGCGTCTTCAACGCCGAGACCGTCATCGAGGGCCTCTTGGCGGGCCTGATGGGCGTGGGCGTGACTTACGGGCTGTGTGCGATCGCGAACGGCATCGCCTACTCCTCGTTCAAGGTGGAGAACATCGCCCAGCTCTCGCCCCTCACGGCCCTGACCCTCATCGCGGTGTCCGTCGGCCTGACCGTCATCGCGGGCATCATCCCGGCCTCGCGCGCCTCGCGCCAGGACCCGGTCGAAGCCCTGCGCTCCGAGTGACGCACGCGGCCTCGTCCCCTGCGGGACGAGGTCGTGGCTCGCTTCCGGGGCACGCTCGGCTGCGCTAACCTGGTCGTAACGCTCGTTTCAGTATCCGCGAGGAAAGAGGAATCATGCCCACTCCCGAGAAGCTTGCCACCGACGCCACCGTCGCCATCATGCTGGCCGACGGCTTCGAAGAAGTCGAGGCCCTGGCCGTCGCCGACGTCCTGTACCGCGCCGGCGTGCGCTCCGACCTGATCTCCGTGACCGACGCGCGTCACGTGACCAGCTCGCACGGCATCCGCGTCGTCGCCGACCTCATGCTCGAGGACGTGGACCTGTCCACCTACACCGTCCTCTTCCTGCCCGGCGGCATGCCCGGCACCCTGAACCTGAAGGCCACGCCCGCCATCCAGGCCGAGGCGCTGCGCCGCTCCGACGCGTCCCAGCCCATCGCAGCGATCTGCGCGGCCCCCTCGATCCTGTCCGAGCTGGGCATCCTCGACGGCCGCCACGCGACCGCGAACCCCGCATTCGTCAAGGCCATCGCCGAGGGCGGCGCGATCGTCCACGAGAACCCCGTCGTCGCCGACGAGTTCATCACGACCAGCCGAGGCGCCGGAACCGCTCTCGAACTTGGCCTCGAACTCGTGCGCCAGCTCCTGGGTGACCAGGCCGCTGAAGAGGTCGCCCGCGGCGTCGTGCTCGCCCGCTGACGTCCCCTTCGCAACCCCGAAAGGATCCTCCCTTCGCATGAGCCCGCGTAAGCCTCGTCCCTGGCCCGACGCGCCCAAGCCCCTGGCGGCACCCGTGGTGGACAACCACACGCACCTGCCCACCCACGTCGGCGAGATCCCCCGGCGCGAGGGCGTGGCGCTCAGCCTCGAGGACCAGCTGGATCGTGCCCGCGAGGTGGGCGTCACCCGGATGATTTCGAGCGCCTGCGAGCTGCCCGACTTCGATCCGATGATCGAGCTGGCGCGCGCCCACGAGGGCGTGCGCGTCGCGATCGCGATCCACCCCAACGACGCGGCCCTGCACGCCGGCTGCGCCGATCCTTCGCCCGACGGCCTGACCCCGAAGGTGCGCGACTACCACGTGCCCCTCGACGAGGCCCTGGCCGCCGTCGAGGCGCGCCTGGGCGACCCGATGGTCGTCGCGGTGGGGGAGAGCGGCCTGGACTATTTCCGCACCGCCGACCCCGGCCGCGAGGCGCAGAAGGAATCCTTCCGCGCGCACATCGACATGGCGCAGCGCTCCGGCCTGCCCCTGCAGATCCACGACCGCGACGCCCACGAGGACACCCTGGCGATTCTCGACGAGCGCGCGAGCGCGGACCAGCGCATCGTCTTCCACTGCTACTCGGGAGACGCTCAGATGGCGCGCCGCCTCGCCGAGCGCGGATGGTACGCCTCCTTCGCCGGACCCATCACCTACCCCGCGAACTCTGACCTGCGGGCCGCGCTCGCGGTCCTGCCGCGCGAGCTCGTCCTGGTCGAGACCGACGCCCCCTACCTGACGCCCGTGCCGTGGCGCGGCTGCCCCAACGCCTCCTACGTCATGGCGCACACGGTGCGTTTCATCGCGGATCAGTGGGGCGTCAGCGAGGGGGAGGCGTGCGACCAGCTGCGGGCGAACACCGAGGCGGTCTACGGCACCTGGTGAGGGTTACTCTCCCGTGATGAGCGCGGGTTATTGGGACTCGCGCGGCCGTTTTGAGCGTGTTCTCTGACTGGTGAATTGCGTCAAAGTGGTCGCGCAACGGTAACAAATTGGTTACGGTGGGAGTGTCAGTCCGACTCGAGCAACTCGTCTGAACTCTCCGCGTGCTGCGGGGCAAGCGTTGACGAGGCCCTCGAAACGGAACCTACGAACTCTGGAGACACGTGAGCTTTCAGCCCTCTCGTACAACCGTCATTTCCGTCGCAGCCGCGACGGCCCTTCTGGTTGCCGGTACCGCGGCCACTGCGATCGGCACCTCCTATCGCCACGTCACTGTCGAAGTTGATGGTGTGACCCGCGATGTTTCAGGCTTCTTTACGACCGCGGGCGATGCTCTGCACAGCGCGGGCGTGAGCGTCGGCGACCACGACCTCGTCGCCCCCGCCTCCGACCAGACCGTCGCGAGCGGTGACACCGTCGTCGTGCGCACCGCGACCGAGTACGACGTGATGGTCGACGGCAACCAGACCACGGCGTGGTCCACGGCCTCGTCGATTTCCGGCGTGCTCTCGGCCCTGCCGGCCTCCGCCGCGTCCATGGCGGCCGACCGTTCCTACACCCGCGCCGAGATGCCCGTCGCCGAGGCCGGCCAGACCGTCCACGTCGTCGCCGACGGCACCACGAAGGACGTCGTCGTCTCCTCCGACGAGGGCACGACCGCGATCCTCGAGAAGGCCGGCGTCACCGCCGGTCCGATCGACCGCGTCACCATGGAACACAACGGCGGCGAGGCCACCCTGCGCGTCGCGCGCGTCGTGCGCGGCACCGTGTCCACCACGACCGAAATCCCGTACGAGACCGAAGAGCGTGAGGACGCCGAGGCCGAAGAGGGCACCGAGAAGTCCGTGCAGGAAGGCGTGGCCGGCTCCGAGGTGACCGAGACCTACCAGGAGACCATCGACGGCAACGTCACCGTCTCCGCCGTCCTGTCCACGACCCGCACCGAGCCCACCAAGCGCATCGTTGCCAAGGGCACGAAGTCGAAGAAGGCTGAGGATACGTCGTCCAGCTCGTCCTCCTCGTCTGGTTCGTCTGCCTCTGCTCCCGCAGCGGTCTCGGGCGACGACGCTGCGATCTGGGCGGCCATCGCCCAATGCGAGTCCGGCGGCAACCCGTCGATCAACACGGGCAACGGCTACTACGGCATGTACCAGTTCTCTCTGCCCACGTGGCGTTCCGTCGGCGGCTCCGGCCTGCCCTCCGACGCCTCCGCAGAGGAACAGACCATGCGTGCGCGCATGCTCCAGCAGCGCTCCGGTTGGGGCCAGTGGGGCTGCGCCTACAAGCTGGGCCTCGTCTGACGTGACATTGCACGCGGGCGCGGCCAGAGTCTGGCGCGCCCGCGTGCGTGCACGTTAAGCTGACCAGCAGTACCAATAGCGAGTAACTGGAGAATCGTGAACCACCACCTGAGCACCTCCCTCAGTGCATCCGCCGCAAGCGCCCTGCACGTCCTGGGCGCCCACGTGCGTTCCTTCGCGCCTTCCCCGCGCATCGTTCTCGGCGTCGCCGCCTTCGCATCTGCGGGTGTCTTCGGCGTCGCCGGCGTCGGTGTCGCCTCCTCGCACACATCCGTCATGCTCGAGGTCAACGGCGTATCGCGCCCCGTGACCTCTTGGGGTAACACCGTCGGCGACGCGCTGCATGCCGCGGGCGTGAGCGTTGGCAGCAACGACCTCGTTCAGCCCGGCACCGGCGAGGCCGTGCGCGACGGCGACACGATCGTCGTGCGCACCTCCAAGCCGTACACGGTCACCGTCGACGGCCAGACCCGTACCCTGTGGACCACGGCCTCGTCGGCCGATGCGATCCTCGCGGACGCCGCGCCGCTGGGCTCGGCCGTCAGCCTCGCCGCAGACCGTTCCTCGTCGCGTGACGAGCTCACCCCGCTCGTGTCCCGCGCACGCAACGTCGTTGTCACGGTGGATGGTACGACGCGCGAGGTCGCCGCACGTCCCGGGCAGGACGCCCGCGCAATCCTCGAGGCCGCCGGCGTCTCCGTGCACCCCCTCGACCGCGTGAACGTCACGACGGGCGAGGCCGGCGAACTGTCGATCAACGTCAGCCGCGTCACCCGCGGTGAGGCCACCGAAACCGTCGAGATCCCCTTCAGTGAGACGACGACGACCAGCTCCGACCTCTTCGTCGGCGAGTCCCAGGTGACGACGGCCGGCGTCAACGGCGCGACCACGTGGACCGTGTGGCAGGAGAAGAAGGGCGACGAGGTCCTGACCTCCGTGCCCATCACCGAGCACTCCACGTCCCAGCCCGTGACCCAGGTGCGCAGCGAGGGGACGAAGGAGGCCACGCCGGCCGCCCTCGTTGCCGCCGGCATTGACCCGAAGGCCCCCCTCGAAGAAAAGGTGGAGGCGGACGGCACGACCTCCGTGCGCTACCGCGCGAAGCTCGGCACGATCTCCACGAAGGAAGAGATCGCCGCGATCGCAGCCGACACGAAGAACACTGACTCCGCCACGGCTGCCGCCGCTGCTGCAGCTGCCGCCGCCGCGGGCGCCGTCCCCACCACCTACTCCGGTGAGGACCCGCGATCGCTGGCCAAGCCCCTCGTCGCAGCCCAGGGCTGGGGCGACAGTGAGTACCAGTGCCTGGTCCTCCTGTGGAACCGTGAGTCGCAGTGGAACCCCTACGCTGAGAACGCCTCCTCGGGCGCCTACGGCATCCCGCAGGCGCTGCCGGGCTCCAAGATGGCCTCGGCCGGTGCCGACTGGCGCACCAACCCGATCACCCAGATCAACTGGGGGATCGGCTACATCAAGGGCCGCTACGGCACGCCCTGCTCCGCCTGGGCGCACTCCAACGCCGCGGGCTGGTACTAAGCCCGAGAGCTACTGAGGGCCGGGTCTGACAACGTGTGTTGTCGGGCCCGGCCTTTTCCTGTGCTCTCATGCGTGCTACCACCACAATTTCGCACGTAATTTCCTGCCGTGTTTTTCAGGATTTGAAATCGTATCGTTGAAAACATGCGGTTTTGAGCCGTGGCTAAAAACTGAACAGGTTAAATTACGTGCGAGATTCTTGGGGAAGGCGATAGTCTGGCTCGTCGTCGGTATGCGGATAGGTTATGAAGATGTGGATAGGTTATGCGCATGCGGATAGGAAAATAAGCTATCCGCATGCCGATAACCTATCCGTATGCTGGCAACCTATCCGCATGCCGATAACCTATCCGCACGCTGACAACGTACTCGCGCGGAGCCGGGGTTGTGACAACTTGACACTTACCATACAATTCCCGTGAAGGTTACCTAATATTCGTCGTGATTGTGTCAGTGAGGTCATCATGGGTTATTCCACCGTTGCTAAGTTGGTTGCGTCTGTGGTGATCGCAGGTGCAGGATTCGCCGGTGGTATGAAGGCTGCTTCGGTATTCGGGTATGACCAGGGGACGGAACCTGTCGTTACCGTTGACACGACTCTTGTGAAAAACTCTTTTGCTGACATTGGTGAACTTGCCAGCGAGTCCTACAACTTCACCCAGGTGGGGAAATACTCTGAGGAGGGAACCAAGGTCTTCGGCATGGAAGTGCCGGGCACGGGTTCCCACTACCTCATCACCTACTCGGGTGAGGTGAAGGCCGGAGTGGCCGATGTGAGCCAGATTCAGGTCGATGTGGACGAGGCGGGGCACGTCGTGACGGTGACCGTGCCTGCCGTCGAAATTCTCTCCTCCTCCATCGACCCCGCCTCCGTCGAGACCTACGACCAGTCTTTCTCCATCGTTAACCAGATCGAGGTCGGAGACGTCACCACATTCCTGGCGGATCGGGAAGCCGCCGCAGCACAGGAGGCTGTCTCCAAGGGGCTCCTTGACAAGGCGCAGGGGCGTGTGGAAGACATCGTGAAGAAGCAGGTCAACGCTGTTCTGGGTGAACAGGCTAGCAAGTACGAGGTGCGCGTCGTCCTGCCGCCTACTCCCGCCCCGTGACGCTCCGAGCCTCACAGCGCCGCTTGCCCCGGCCTCGTCGGCCCCGTGCACTAGACTTGCCAGCGTGAGCCGATCCTCCAGTCCCCGCAACCAACGCGATTCGCGCCGCCTCGACCCGACCCTGCCCGAGGGTGCCGTTCCCTCCGAGACGGGCCTGCTCGGCCCCCTCGAAGTCAAGGCCATCTCCGAGGCGCTCGGCATCCGCCCCACGAAGGTGTTGGGCCAGAACTTCGTGCACGACGCGGGCACGGTTCGCAAGATCGTCGCAGCCGGCGGCGTCGAAGAGGGCGACGAGGTCGTCGAGGTCGGCCCCGGCCTCGGCTCCCTGACCCTCGCGCTCCTGGAAGTCGGCGCGCGCGTGCGTGCCGTCGAGATCGACCCGCCCCTGGCTGCCGCCCTGCCCGAGACGGTGCGCGCCCGCATGAGCGAGGCCGCCGACCGATTCCACGTGGTCACCATGGACGCCACCGAGATCAGCGGCGTCGATGACTTCGGCGTGGACTGGCCCGCTCCCACGAAGCTCGTCGCGAACCTGCCGTACAACGTGGCCGTGCCGGTTCTGCTCAACATGCTCGAGGCGTTCCCCTCCATCCAGGGCGTCGTCGTCATGGTCCAGGCCGAGGTCGCGGATCGCCTGGCCGCCGGCCCCGGATCGCGCACCTACGGCGTGCCCTCGGTGAAGGCTTCCTGGTACGGCTCGGTCGAGCGCGCCGGGACGATCGGTCGCTCCGTGTTCTGGCCCGTGCCCGGCGTGGATAGCGCCCTCGTGCGCCTGACGCGCCTTGAGGCCCCGCGCGGCGACGAGGAGTTGCGCCGCGCCACCTTCGAGGTCACAGACGTGGCCTTCGGCCAGCGCCGCAAGACCCTGCGCGCGGCCCTCAAGAACTGGGCGGGCAGCCCCGACGCCTCCGAGGCCCTCCTGTCCGCCGCCGGCATCGACCCGACGCGCCGCGGCGAGACCCTCTCGATCGACGAGTTCGTCGAGCTGGGACGCGCCGTCATCGAGGCCCGCGCAAACGGCACCCTCGCGGCGTCGACCGCGGCCCGCTGACGGCCGCCGGTCAGACAATCGGCAGGAAGAAGGAACGCCATGCGTGAAGTGCGCGCCAGTGCGCCCGGAAAAGTCAACCTGACCCTGCGCGTCGGCGCGCCCACGCCCGACGGCTACCACCCCCTCGTCACGGTCTTCGAGGCCCTGAACCTGCGCGAAACCGTCACCGTGCGCACCTCGAAGACGCCCGGCGTGCGCGTCGAGACGATCGCGTACCTGCCCGACGGCAGCGTCGACGAGGCCACGACCCGCGCCATGGCGGACGTGGACCCGGCCACCCACCTGGCCGTGCGCGCCGCGCGCGTCCTCCAGCGCCTCGCCGCCGCGGGTCCCTGGGCGTCCACCGCCGCGGGCCTGAGCATCCGCGTCGACAAGCGCGTCCCCGTCGCCGGCGGCATGGCCGGCGGATCCGCCGACGCGGCCGCCGCGCTGGTGGCCTGCAACGAACTGTGGGAGCTGGGCCTGGGCGATGAGCAGCTGCAGGCGATCGGCCGTTCGCTGGGCGCCGACGTCCCCGCCTGCCTGGCGGGCGGTATCGCCCTGGGCACCGGGCGCGGGGACCACATGAGCGTCCTGCGCGAGGGGGGCGAGGCCGGGGTACAGCATCACTGGGTCATGCTCCTGTCCCACGAAGGCCTGTCCACCCCCGAGGTGTTCCGCGAGTTCGACCGTCTCGACGCGGCGGGTGCGCCCGCCCTGGCCGAACCCACGCCCGAGGAGGTCACCGCCCTGTGCGGGGGACCCGAGGAGCTGAGCCACTGCCTCGTCAATGACCTGCAGGTGCCTGCCCTGCGCCTGCGCGCCGAGCTGGCCGAGACCATCGGCGCCGCGCGCGACGCCGGGGCCCTGGCCGTCACCCTGTCCGGGTCAGGCCCGACCGTCGCGGCCCTCGCGCGCGACGCCGAGCACGCCCGCGCCCTCGCGGCCGCCCTGAGCGATGCGCCCACGGTCGCGCGCGCGATCCCCACCCACGGGCCCGGGCGCGGCGCCCGCATCGAATCGACGGAGGCCATCTGATGGCGCACCTGCTCGGAACCCAAAACGTCGGCGCCCTCGCGGGGTCGCGCAAGCTCCTCGAAGGGGTCACGGTCGGCCTCGATGACGGCAGCCGCGTCGGCATCCTCGGCCCCAACGGCGCCGGAAAGTCCACGCTCCTGCGCATCGTCGCCGGCACGCAGGAACCCGACGGGGGAGTGGTGACCCGCCGCGACGGCGTGCGCGTCGCCGTCCTCACCCAGGCGGACACCCTCAACCCCGAGGACACCGTCATCCAGGCCGTTCACCCCGGCATGGAGGAGTACGAGTGGGCCTCCGACCCCGCCGTGCGCGACGTCCACGCCGGCCTCCTCGCCGACATCAACCCCGCCGCCCTCGTCGGTACCCTGTCGGGCGGACAGCGCCGCCGCGTCGCGCTCGCCCGCGTCCTCGCGGCCACCGCCGACATCGTGTGCCTGGACGAGCCCACCAACCACCTCGACGTCGAGGGCGTGGCCTGGCTGGCCGCGCACCTGAACGCCCGCTTCGCCCGCCCCGGCGCGTCGGGCGCGCTCCTGGCGGTCACCCACGACCGCTGGTTCCTCGACGCCGTGTGCGAGCACATCTGGGAGGTCGTCCCCGGCGTCGACCCGGGCGGCGACCGCCCGCAGATCGCCGGGCACGTCGAAATCTACGACGGCTCCTACGCCGCCTACACGCTGGCCCGCGCCGAGCGCATGCGCCAGGCGGACGTGGCCGCCGCCAAGCGCGCCAACCTGCTCACCAAAGAGCTCGCGTGGCTGCGGCGCGGGGCGCCCGCCCGCACCTCGAAGCCGAAGTTCCACATCGCCGCCGCCGAGGCCCTCATCGCCGACGTGCCGCCCCCGCGCGACACCGTCGAACTGGTGAAGATGGCGACCGCGCGCCTGGGCAAAGACGTCATCGACCTCGAGGACGTCTCCGTGTCTTTCACGCGCCCCGACGGCTCGCGCCTGGACATCCTCGAGGGCGTCACCTGGCGCCTGGCCCCCGCCGAGCGCGTCGGCATCGTCGGCGTCAACGGCGCCGGCAAGACGACGATCCTCAACCTGCTGCGCGGCGACCTCGAGCCCACCTCGGGGCGCGTCAAGCGCGGCAAGACCGTCCAGGTTGCCACCCTCTCCCAGGACACGCACGAGCTCGACGCCCTGGCCGACATGCGCGTCGTCGAGGCCGTCGCCGACGTCGCCCAGACCGTCGTCGTGGACGGCAAGGAGGTCAGCGCCTCCCAGATGACGGAGCGCATGGGATTCACGCGCGCCCGCGCCTACACGCGCATCAGCGAGATCTCGGGCGGCGAGCGCCGTCGACTCCAGCTCATGCGCCTGCTCATGAGCCAGCCGAACGTGCTGCTCCTCGACGAGCCCACGAACGACCTCGACACCGACACCCTGGCGTCCATGGAGGACCTGCTCGACACCTTCCCGGGCACCCTCGTCGTCGTCTCCCACGACCGCTACCTCCTCGAGCGCGTCACCGACCACCAGGTCGCCCTCCTCGGCGACGGCCAGGTCCGCGCGCTGCCCGGCGGCGTCGAACAGTACCTGCAGATGCGCGCCTCCGGCGACTTCGGGGCTTTTGTGTCGTCTTCTCGCTCCGACGAGGCCGGCTCCGCCTCCCGCCCCGCCGTCCCCTCGGCGGACGCCTCCTCGGGTGAGGAGAGCGCGGGGCAGGGGAGCGCTCGCGGCGGCGTGAGTGACGCTGCGGCGCGGCGCGCGGCCAAGAAGGAAGTGGCCCGCATCGAACGCAAGCTGGAGCGCCTGCGCGCCGAGGCCTCGAACCTGGAGGCGAAGCTGGAGAAGCTGTCGATCCAGGTGGCCACGGACCCCTCGGCGGTGTCCGAGCTGACGAAGGTCTCGGCGGCCCACCAGGACGTCCTGGCGGAAATCGACGAACTGGAGGAGGCCTGGCTCGAGGCCGCCGATTTGCTCGAGTGAGCGGAGGCACGAGTAGCTGTGCTGGTCACTCCAGCGAGTTGCGTGGGCCGTACAAGCTGCTCAATGCGTACATGCTTCCCGACGGTGGGCCACTGCTTCGTCAGTGGCTGGGATACCCGTACCTGAGGTGATGATGAGCGCCCTGGTGGGGTGTGTCGGGGTCTTCTGATTGTTGTCGCCGTAATCGTGGTTTCCTGCCTGTCGACTGTGGGCCCCAATCGCCCGCGCTGCCCCTTGGTAGCGCGGGCGATTCCTTGCGTGAGGGCCGATCAGGCTAGGTTTGCCACACCCGCGCAGCGCAGGCTCACCTATCCGAATTACGCAAAAGAAATGCCGCATTTATTTGCGTAATTAGTGATGGTGTGAATGCGAAAATAGCCCCCGACAGACGCGCGAGCACCCTTGGAATTTCAACGAAAACTCACCGCGTTTGGGATGTGTTGCGAAAAGGCGTATCACTGGAGTCAACAGCGCGGCCAACCCGGTCGCGACCGGCTACATTGAAGCCCCTCGGGGCCACGTTGAAAAGGACACTCCAATGGCAGATATGCCCCGCATCCTCGACTGCTCCGTTACCGACTGCTCCTACAACAAGGAGAAGAGCTGCGGAGCCGCCGCTATCACCGTCGGCTACTCCTCCTCCTGCACGACCTTCATCCCGCTGACCGTCAAGGGCGGCCTCGCCAAGGCCGAGACCTTCGTCGGCGCCTGCCAGAAGGCCGACTGCACCCACAACAACGCCCTCGAGTGCACCGCCGCCTCCATCTCGGTCGGCGCGGGCACCGCGGACTGCCTCTCCTACGAGGCGCGCTGAGTTTCACTCACTGACGAGGCCGTGGCTGGGATTACCCGCCACGGCCTCGTCGTATGGAAAGTACGGAAAACTCAGCGTCCCTCGCCCGAGCGCACCCGCAGCGTGGGGTGGGGGCGCAGGCCGCGCTGGCCGTTCCAGATGAGGTTGACGACGTGGGCGGCGACCTCGTCCTTCTTCATGCGCCGATCGTCCAGCCACCACTGGCCGACCTGCGCGATGAGGCCGACGAGCATCTGCGCGTACAGGGGAGACCAGGTGGTGTCGAAGTCCGAGCGCTTGAACTGTTCGGCGATGATGTGCTCGACGCTGGTTGCCACGTCGCCCATGACCGAGGAGAAGGAGCCAGCCGTACGGTCCGAGGGGGCATCGCGCACGAGCACGCGGAAACCGTCCGTGTTGCGCTCGATGTAGTCGAGCAGGCCCAGTGTCGCGTTCTCCAGGATCAGGCGCGGGCGCTCGGAGGACTCCAGGGACGACTGGAGCGAGGAGATGAGCGCCTGCACCTCGCGGTCGACGATGACCGCGTACAGGCCCTCCTTGCCTCCGAAATGCTCGTAGACCACAGGCTTGGAGA
>CAUSHZ010000032.1:0-22714 GCA_963531605.1 uncultured Actinomyces sp. | reverse complement strand
CCCAGCAGAGCGACATCGCCGCGATCCTGTCGTGGAACGCGTCCGGCGGCGACGAACTCGACGCCGAACAGGCCCTCACCGCCATCACCGCCATCATCACCCGAGAGCGCCCTGCCTCCTCGCGCACCATTTTCGCTGCGGCCAAGCGCGGAACCGTCATCAACGAGCGGCTCACCAACCGCACGAAGGCGCTATTCTCGCCGCGCTGGGTGAGCGCCATGTCCTTCAGCGAGATAGCCGCCAGCGAGCCCACCGACGTCGACCGCCAGACCGTCGGGGCCGGCGTCCTCGAGGCCGACACGGAGACCGCTATCTCGGCCATGTCATCGTCCCTGACCAGGCTCACCCCGCTCGCCAATGCGACCGACGATCCCAACGCCGTGTACGAATCGGTCACGCCCCAGATTCTGCCCGCCCTATCCGCCCAGCTGACACCCTCCGAGCAGCTCGACGCGGCCACTGCGATGACCTCCCAGATCACGGGCATGCTCTCCGCCGTGACCGTCGAGCCGTCCTCAGCCGTCAACCTCATTAATAAGTCCGCGAACTTCCCCGTCCTCGTGCGCAATAACCTGCCCTGGCCGGTGCGCGTCGACGTGACCCTCGTGCCCGACGACCCGCGTCTGCGCGCCACCCCGGCCCAATCCCAGACGCTCGCCGCGCAGGGCGCGACGACGGTCGAGGTGCCCGTGGGCGCGATCGGCAGTGGCGACATCGAGGTCACCTACAAGGTCACCACGCCCGACGGCGTTGTCCTCGACGACTCCCAGACCGTGACCGTGCGTATGCGCGCCGGGTGGGAGGACGCGATCACGGCCGTCATCGCCTCACTCTTCGGCCTGCTCTTCCTGGCCGGCATCAGGCGTTCGCTGCGCAAGAGGGCCGCTCGCAAGGCGCAGGCCGCATCCGGCGATGCCGAGGCACCCTCCGGCGACGCCGACACGACAGACACCACCACCGAATCCGAGACAGCAACGACGAAGGAGACCCCATGAGCTCGAACACGCCTCGTCGATCGATCCTAAGGGCATCGGCGCTCATGGCGTCGGGCACCATGGTGTCGCGCATCCTTGGCTTCGTGCGCAACGCGATGCTCATCGCCGCGGTCGGCGCGACCGCCGGCGGTGTCGGCGCCGCCTTCCAGACCGCGAACACGCTGCCCAACACGGTCTTCAACCTGCTGGCCTCCGGCATCTTCGATGCCGTCCTGGTCCCCCAGATCGTCGGTGCCATCAAGCGCCGCCACGACGGCGACACCTACGTCAACCGCCTGCTAACCCTCGCGGGAACGCTCCTTTTCCTCGTTACCTTCGCGACGATGGTGCTGGCACCCGTCCTGGTGATGATCACCGCCGCCGGCTACACCGAGGACATTCGCAACCTCGCGATCCTTTTCGCCCTCCTGTGCCTGCCACAGCTCTTCTTCTACGGCCTGTATAACCTGCTCGGCGAGCTCCTCAACGCGCGCGAGATCTTCGGGCCCTACATGTGGGCGCCCGTCGTCAACAACGTCGTGGGCATCGCGGGCCTCGGCGCTTTCCTCGCAATTTGGGGCGGCGCGCCGGACGGCGGCATCCCCGCGGGCGACCTGACGGGCGCACAGTTCTGGGTCCTCGCCGGATCCGCGACCCTCGGCGTCATCTGCCAGGCCCTGTGTCTGCTGTGGCCGATGCGTCGGGCTGGAGTCTCCTTCAAGCCGGACTTCCACTTCCGCGGAACCTCCTTCGGGTCGATGCCGCGCGTGGCCGGATGGACGTTCGCGACCCTGGGCGTGTCCCAGGTCGGCGTCCTGTCCACAAACAACCTGGCTGCCATGGCTGACGGTTTCATCGGCCAGGGCGGTGCTCAGGGCGGCGTCGTCGGTATCCTCGCCTACTCGACGGCGTTCATGATCTTCATGGTTCCCCAGTCGCTCATCACGGTGTCTTTGACGACCGCGATCTTCACCCGCATGGCCGGTGCCGTCGCTGACGGCGACGACCGCGCGGTGGCCGACAACTACCACCTGGGCGTGCGCACCATTACGTCGCTGACCCTCGTCGCTGCGGCCATGCTGATGGCCGGTTCCGTCCCCATGATGGAGATCGCGATGGCGGCCAAGGGCGGGGATCCCGAGGCCGTGACCGGCTACGCCCTCGTCCTCGCCTCGCTGATGCCCGGCGTGGCCTCGACCGGCATGGTCCTCATGAGCCAGCGCGTCTTCTTCGCTTACGAGGACGTCAAGCCCGTCTTCCTCATGGGCATCGGACCCACGATCATCCAGGTGATCGTCGGCTGGTCGATGTACGCCCTGACCGGCGCCCGCTGGTGGGTCGTTGCTGCCGCGCTCGGCGAGACCGCGTGCCGCCTGACCCAGGGCATCATCGCGGTCGTGTGGGTATCGCGCGAGAACCGCTACGTTGACCGCGCGGGCCTGCTGCGCTCCTACGCGTCCTACCTGGCCGCGGCGATCGTTGCGGGCCTCGTGGGCTTCGGCCTCCTGTGGCTCATGGGCATTCACACCGAGATTTCGTCGACGCTGGGCCGCATGGCCCTGGCCGGCGTGAAGCTCTCGCTCGTGTCCGCGCTGACCGGCCTCGTGTACCTCCTGGTCCTGCGCTTCGCCGCCCCGGGCGAATCGTCCGTCATGATGCGCCCGCTGCTCACCCGCCTGCACGTGCCCAGTGCTGTGGTGAACATCCTGGCAGCGTCCTCCACGCCGACCCCCGCACCAGCTGAGATAATGACGGGACACACACCCGACGAGACGGAGGAACCGATGGCTCCCACGCCCGAACGCACCGGCGACGACGAAGTGCTGCCGTCGTTTGACGAGGTGCTCTCCGCCTCGCCGATCCCCGCGCCTCCCGCAGCCCCCGCAGCTGCTGCGGCCCCCGCGGCCGATGCGGTCGAGGAGCTCGCCGACATACCGCCGGCCCCCGCGCCCGCCGAAGTCCCGGCCTTCGGCCCCGCGACGCAGGCACCCGTCGAGAACCCGCTGGTCGCCGAGGCTGTGGCCGCACCCATCGTTGATGACATCGCCGAGGCCACGGAAGCCGCACAGGCGCAGGCGATTCCCGAGTCGCTCGCCGAGTACGGCATCGAGCCCGTGACGGATGAGGCGGACGCCGCGCAGGTCGAGGCCCCCGCGTTCCCCCTCGCTCCCCCGCCGCCGGCACCCGCCGCTAGCGGATACGAGCGCGACGGCGAGGTGAAACCCGAGGACTACCCCCATCCCGCTCCCCTGACGGACGGCCCTTCGACGCATCAGATCCCGCGCGTGCAGGCGCCCGAGGCGGTGCCCGCTCCCCCGGTCGAGGATGCCACCGAGGTCATGGACGCCGTTCCCCCGATCCCCGCGGTGCCCGCGCAGGACGCCCCGGCCTCGGGAAGCGAGGATGGCTCCTCCAAGCGCTCCGGCACGCTCATCGACCCGACGAAGCCCGCACTGATCTTCGGCGTCGTCGTGGTGCTCTTCGGCGCGATCTGGGGTCCGTGGATGGCCACCCGACCGGTCACCGACCTGGATCTGGCCCAATCTCTGCGTGCCGGCGTCTCCCAGCAGCAGTCCGACGAGGAACCCAGCCCCGCGCTCACCACGACGCCCCCGCCGGCGCAGACCACGGCCCCCGTGATCTCCTCCGTGCAGGTCCTGTCGTGGAACAACGACGACGGCGACCACCCGGACCGCGCGATCAACATGATCGACTCGAACCCGTCGACGTCCTGGTCCTCGCGCTGGTTCGACAACAACCAGTTCCGCGACGAAACCTCCGTGACGATCGTCGTCAAGCTCCAGCAGAAGGCCACCGTGTCCTCGGTGACGCTCAACATGGACCCGGCGACGTCCGGCGGCGAGCTCGTCGTGCGCAACGTCACCGATCCGACCAAGCCGCGCGAGGGAACAGAACTGGCCACGTCCTCGTTGTCCCCGACGACGACGATCACACTGCCCCAGCCCGTCGAAACCGACTCAATCGCGCTGCAGTTCCGCTCCATGCCCAAGGGCCAGGACGGACGCAACTGGGCGTGGATCTCCGAACTCACCGTTCAGTAACCCTAAGGAGGGTACGCATGTCTTTCGTGACGATTCCGGGCCTGGTGACGGCCGAAAACACCGATACCACCGCTGAGACCGCCGAGGTGCAGATCCCGTCGGCCGATGTGCCCGAGGGCGCCACCGTCCACGACGTTGTCATCGTCGGCTCGGGCCCCGCCGGCTACACGGCCGCGGTCTACACGGCCCGCGCCGGCCTCGCCCCCATCGTGCTCGCCGGCCAGCTGGCCGCGGGCGGCGCGCTCATGAACACGACCGAGGTCGAGAACTTCCCCGGTTTCCCCGAGGGCATTCAGGGCCCCGAGCTCATGGATAACATGCGCGAGCAGGCCGAGAAGTTCGGCGCGGACGTTCGCTACGAGGACGTCGTCGCCGTCAACCTCGAGGGCGACGTGAAGGCCGTGGCGACCGAGGACGAGGTCTTCTACGCGCGCGCCGTCATCCTGGCCACCGGCTCGGAGTACCGCCACATGAACGTGCCCGGCGAGGACGAGTTCTCCGGCCGCGGCGTCTCCTACTGCGCGACCTGCGACGGCTTCTTCTTCAAGGATCGTCGCCTGGCCGTCATCGGCGGCGGCGACTCCGCGATGGAGGAGGCCACCTTCCTGACGAACTTCGCGTCCGAGGTCATCGTCGTGCACCGCCGCGACGCCCTGCGCGCCTCGCGCGTCATGGCCGAGCGCGCCCTGAACAACCCGAAGATCTCCTTCGAGTGGAACGCGACCGTCGACGAGGTCCTGGGCGACGAGGCCGTGACCGGCCTGCGCCTGGCCTCCACGGTGGATGGTTCCACGCGTGAGATCGCCGTGGACGGCGTGTTCGTCGCGATCGGCCACCTGCCCCGCACGGGCTTCCTGCGCGGCCAGGTCGCCCTCGACGAGGCCGGCTACATCACGGTCGACGAGCCGTCGACGCGCACGTCCGTCGCGGGCGTGTTCGCGTGCGGTGACGCCGTGGACCACACGTACCGCCAGGCCATCACGGCGGCCGGCTCCGGCTGCCGCGCGGCCCTGGACGCGGAGCGCTGGCTGGCCTCCCTGGGCGACCAGGCGTGACCTCCTCCCCCGCTGCCCCCGGCGCTGCGAGCGCTGGCGCGCCCCGGCCTCGTACCTGCCCGTGCGGGTCGGGGGCGATGCTCGCGCAGTGCTGCGGGCGCTATCTGGACGGCGAGGCGGCTCCGACCGCCGAGGCGCTCATGCGGTCGCGCTATACGGCGTTCGCGCTGCGCGACGAGGACTACCTGTTCCGCACGTGGCACCCGCGCACGCGCCCCGCTCCCCCGTACTGGGTGGAGGGGACGCAGTGGACGGGTCTGCAGATTCTCGGGGCCGAGGCCGGGGGTCCTTCCGACGAGGAGGGCACCGTGACGTTTGTGGCCTCGTGGCGGGACACGGAAACCGGCGACACCGGGCAGATGCGCGAGCGTTCGCGCTTCTCGCGCCGGGCCGGGCGCTGGATGTACGAGTACGGCGCCAACGACTGACACTACGGTAGGATTTCACTATGATTGCTCGTCGTCTCTTGTCTCCCCCCGTGATCATCGGGGTCCTCCTCGTCGCGGCTGTCGCCATCGCGGGCGGATTCATTACGAGTCCCCTGTCGATCGACACCACGGTGTGGTCTGACTTCGTCGCGTCGCGCAGCCCGGCGATGAACTCGTTCATGACGGGCGCGTCGTGGCTCTTCGATCCCAAGCGTGCCATCGTGGTGGCGCTGGCCGTGGCGGGTGCCGTGTGGTGGTTCATCAAGAAGGTCATGAACGGCCTGTACATCCTGTGTTCCGTGGTGTTCTCTGCCGCAAACAGCTACATCATCAAGCACATGTATGAGCGTCCTCGCCCCGAGGAGGCGCTGCGCCTGATCACCGAGGACGGCTACTCGTTCCCGTCGGGTCACGCGACGGCCGTGACCGCACTGTTCGTGTCGCTGGTCTTGGTCCTGACGACGACACACCTCGGTCGGCGTCTGCGCTACCTGCTGTGGGCCGCGGCGCTGACGTTCATCGTGTTTATTTGCGTGACGCGCCTGTACCTGGGCGTCCACTGGGTGACCGACGTGATTGGCGGCTTTGGCGTGGGTCTGGGCTCGTCGATGATCCTGGCGCCGTTCATGATCGGGCCTAATGCCTTGAAGTTGTTCCGCTAGTTATCGGAGCTCATGTGTTGCGGGGAGCGCCCGGGGCCACGGCCCCGGGCGCTTCTGTATGCGCTGTGTGTGGCTGCGCGGGGCTTCCAGTGGCTTATCCACGAAAAAACTCGCCCATCACACCCCTCTTACCGCATATCCGGTACAAAATTCGCCCTGCACGAGCCATACGGCCCCGCTTCCGGTACAAAATTCGCCCTGCTCGCTCAAAATGGCCCAGTTTGACGCTTTTCCTGCATGCAGGGAGAGTTTTGTACCGTTTTCACCATCAAGAGGCCAAGCAGGGTGAACTCTGTACCGAACGCAAGGCAGAAATCGAGCTAGCCGACACAACAGCACTCCAGGCACCACAGGCGTGAAGCGGCAGGCCCCGGAGGAATCACAGAAACCCGCCGCATGACCGGCGGGCGGCGGCAAGACCACGGCCAGACAAATTTCGCATGCAATTCCCCCACGGCACGAACAGGCGCAAGCTCAAAAACCGCAGAATATCAACGATTAGATTTCAATACCTGAAATACTCTCAGGGGAATTGCATGCGAAATTGATGATTGACAGCCAGAACTGAGCCACATACAGCAACCCAAAGCATGGCCGGGCTTCGAGGCGACACACCGAGCCACACATCAGCAACCAAGCGCCACTGGTGTGGAGGGCACCGGAGTATCCGGAAGGCCTGGCCGCGGTGCCGGTGGGCGGCGGCAGGGCCTGGCCGGACAACACATAGACACCCCGCCCGATTGGAGGCCGCCGCGAGGCCTGCGGAGCCTGGCCGCGGTGCCCGTGGGCGGCGGCAGGGCCAGGGCGGGCCTCGAGATCGACCACTCCGAGCCGTCAGGCTCGCGTGTGGCTTTTCAAGCGGGCGGGCCGCCGCCCACCGGCACACACAGCGGCCCGGCCCATCAAGGCAACCCGCGCGGCGGCCGGAGATCTGTCGGGGCAACAAACAACACAACCGCCCGGGTACGCCAAAGGGGCGGGTACCGAAGTACCCGCCCCTTGTCGGCTCACTCAGCCACTGCCTCGTCGAGGCTTAAGGCCGGATGACCGTCAGTCCTGGCGACGGCGACGCATCCACAGGAACATGCCGCCCACGACGGCCGCTCCCAGGCCCGCTCCGCCGATCAGGCCGTCGAAGCCGGTGCGGGCGAGGCCCCGCTTCGGCTTGGTGGCCGGGACATCGGGCGCGACGTAACCGAAGTTCACGCCGGTGACCTTCTGGTTATTGAAACCGATCATGATCTCACCGGACATGGAGTCGGCGATGCCGTCCGGGTCCTCGGTCTGGTCGAGGCCGGCGAGGTCGCCGTCCGGGTGGACCTTGACGCGGTAGGTGCCGGCGGGCAGCTTCTCAAAGGAGTAGTTGCCGTCCTTGTCGGTCGTCGTGGTGGCCACGACGTTGCCGTCCTTGTCGAGCAGGTCGACGGTCACACCGGAGAAGGTCTCTTCACCGTCGGTGTAGGAGCCGGACTTGTCGGAGTCGCGGTAGACGCGACCGGCGATCGAGTAGTCCGGCACGTAGCCGAAGTTGACCTTCTCCTGCAGGGAGTGCTCCGGGCCCATCGTGTACACCGCAGAGGTGTCGTCGACGGTGGCGTCGGGGTCCTCGGTCTGGTCGTAGTCCTTGATGGACGAGGAGCGCACGACCTTGACGGTGTACTTGCCGTCGGGCAGGTGCTGGAAGGCGTAGTTGCCGTCCGCGTCGGTGTCGAGGGTCTGGAGGACCTTGCCGTCCTCGTCGAGGAGCTGGACGCTCACGCGCTCGAGGCCGGGCTCGTCACCGTTGATCATCTTGTCGCGGTTGTCGTCGCGGTAGACGGTGCCCTTGATGGTGTTGTTCGGGACGTAGCCGAAGTCGACGTCGCCCTTGGTGGGGTTCTTCTCGTCGAGGGTGATCGGCTCGGACGCGTTATCCAGCTTGTTGTCGGGGTCGCCGGTCTGGTCGGCGTCGGCGAGCACGCCGTCCTTGACGACCTTGACGGAGTAGGTGCCGTCGGGCAGCTTGGAGAAGGAGTACTTGCCGTCCTTGTCGGTCGTCGTGGTGGCGATGACCTTGCCGTCCTTGTCGAGGAGCTGGACCGTCACGCCGGAGTAGCGTCCTTCGGTGTCGCCCTTCTTTCCGTCGCGGTCACCGTCGCGGTAGATGGTGCCGTTGATGGAGTTGTTGGCGATGTAGCCGAAGTTGACGTCCGTTTCGGTGCGGTGGTCGTTGCCGAGCGAGATGACGCCGGAGGTGGAGTCCTTGGTGGAGTCCGGGTCCTCGGTCTGGTCAAGGTCGGTGAGAGCACCGTCCTTGACGACCTTGACGGTGTAGTTGCCGGCGGGCAGCTTGGAGAAGGAGTAGGCACCGTTCGCGTCCGTCGTGGTGGTCGCGACGACCTTGCCGTCCTTGTCGCGTAGCTCGACGGTCTGGTTGGCGTAGCCCTTCTCGGTTGCGCCGTGCGTCTCGTTGCGGTCACCGTCGCGGTAGACGAGGCCGTGGATCGAGTAGTCGGGCACGTAACCGAAGTCGATGTGGTCCTTGGTGGGGTTGTCCTCGCCCAGGGTCACCGGTTCGGAGGCGTTGTCCTTGGTGCCGTCCGGGTCCTCGGTCTGCTCGGTGTCGGCGAGCTCGCCGTCCTTGACGACCTTGACGGAGTAGGTGCCGTCGGGCAGCTTGGAGAAGGAGTACTTGCCGTTGGCGTCGGTCGTCGTGGTGGCAATGACGTTTCCGGAGGCGTCGAGGAGCTGGACGGTCACGCCGGAGTATCCGGGCTCGGTGCCGTCCTGGTCGCCGTTGCGCGAGTCATCGCGGTAGACGGTGCCCGACAGGGAGTTGTTGTTCACGTAGCCGAAGTTGACGTCCGTCTTGGACGGGTTGTCGTTGTTCAGCGTGATGGGCTCGGAGGCGTTGTCCTTCGTGGCGTCCGGGTCGCCGGTCTGCTCGAGGGAGGCGATGGGGCCATCCTGAACGACCTTGACGAAGTAGGTGCCCGCGGGGAGCTTGTCGAAGGAGTAGCTACCCATCTCGTCGGTCGTGGTGGTGGCGACGACGTTGCCGTCGGCGTCCACCAGGTTAACCGTCACGCCCTCGTAGAGCTTCTCGTCGCTGTCCAGCGCGCCGGAGCGATTGCCGTCACGGTAGATCGTTCCCTTGATGAAGTAGTCGGGCACGTAGCCGAAGTTGACGTTCTTCTTCGTGGGGTTGTCCTCGTTCAGGACGATGGGCTCGGAGGCGCTGTCCTTGGTGCCGTCCGGGTCCTCGGTCTGCTCGAGGTCGGTGAGGGCACCGTCCTTGACGATCTTGACGGAGTAGGTGCCGTCGGGCAGGTTGTCGAAGGAGTAGTTGCCGTTGGCGTCGGTCTTGGTGGTCGCGATGACCATACCGTCCTTGTCGAGGAGCTGGACCGTCTGCTCGGGGTAGCCGGCCTCGCCCCCGTTGTGGGAGTTGGAGCGGTTGTCGTCGCGGTAGACCGTGCCGGAGATCGAGTTGTTCGAGATGTACCCGAAGTTGACGTTCTCCTTGATCGGGTCGTTCAGCTCGAGGGTGATGTCACCGGAGGTGTTGTCCTTGGTGGCATCGGGGTCCTCGGTCTGGATAAGGTCGGCGATGGGGCCTTCCTTGTGGACGCGGACCTTGTAGGTGCCTTCCTCGAGGTTGGTGAAGGCGTAGGCGCCGCGGGCGTCGGTGGTCGTGGTGGCCACGACGTTACCGTTCGTGTCGAGGAGGTCGACGGTCACGCCCTGGTAGAGCTTCTCGCCGTCCTCGAGGGTCTCGGAGCGGTCGGCGTCACGGTAGACGGTGCCCTTGATCGTGTAGTTCGTGGCGTAACCGAAGTTCACGTTCTTCACGGAGGGGTTGTCGTGGCCTACCTGGACGACGCCGGAGGTGTTGTCCTTGGTGCCGTCCGGATCCTCAGTCTGCTCGAGCTTCTTCAGCAGGTCGGAGGGCTCCACCTTGACGGTGTACTTGCCGGCGGGCAGCTTGGAGAAGGAGTACGTGCCGTCTGCCTTCGTCGTGGTCGTCGCGACGACCTGGCCGTCCTCGCCGAGCAGTTTCACGGTGATGCCGTCGAAGCCGGGCTCGGAGTTGTTGAGCGTCTCGGAGCGGTCCTTGTCGTAGTAGACGGTGCCGGAGACGGTGTAGTCCTCGGCGTATCCGAAGTTGACGTTGGTGACGTCCGGGTCGGTGCGCGTAAAGGTGATGGCCTGCGAGCGCGAGTCCGTCTTACCGGAGGGGTCCTCGGTCTGCTCCTTGTCAGCCAGCGGGCCGGTCTTGTCGACCTGGACGGTGTAGGTGCCGTCGTTCAGGCCGGTGAAGGAGTAGTTACCGTCCGCATCGGTCGTGGTGGTACCCACGACGTTGCCGTCCTTGTCGAGCAGCTTCACGGTGACGCCGGTCAGGTCGATATCGCCCGTGTTCTTCGTCTTGTCGCGGTTCTGGTCGAGGTAGACGTTGCCGGAGATCGCGTGCTTCTTGATGTAGCCGAAGTTGACGTTCTCGCGGACCGGGTTGTCGGCGTTCAGGGTGATCGCGCCGGAGGCGTTGTCCTTCGTGCCATCCGGGTCCTCGGTCTGGGTCAGCTCGGCGATGTCGCCGGCCTTGGTGACCTTGACCGTGTAGGTTCCGGCGTCGAGGCCGGTGAAGGAGTAGTTGCCATCCGCGTCGGTCTTGGTGGTCGCGACGACACTGCCGTCGGCACCGAGCAGCTCGACCGTGATGTCCTTGAAGGGTTCCTCACCGTTGTCGAACGAGGAGGAGTCGTTCGCGTCGTAGTACACCTTTCCATAAAGGCGGTGCTTGACGGTGATAGACGCCGAGGAGGAGTTGTTGCCGGGAACGAGGTCGTACTCGGGCGGGTTCACGAAGGCAGCCGTGTTGGTTAGGGTCTTGCCGTCGGTGTCGGCGTTCAGCGTGACGGTCACGAAGAGCGAGGCGTATTCGCCGGCGAGCATGTCGCCCATGGTCCACGTGGTGCCGTCGAAGGTGCCGGCCTCGTCGGTGCCCTTGCATTCCTGCGGCAGGCCGGTCGTGTAGCCGGAGGCGCACTTGTGCGTTTCGGCGGACACGAAGGTGGTGCCGGCGGGGAAGGCTTCCTTGACCTTGAGGTCGGGGGCCTTGCCCTGGCCGATGTTGCCGGCGTCGATGCGGTAGGTGACCTGGTCGCCGGGCTTCAGGTTGGACGCGTCGGAAACGACGGTCTTGTTGAGGGCGACGTCGAGCGCGAGGGCAATGGCGACCTTGATCGGCTCGGCGGGCAGGATGGCGCGGTTGTTCGAGGCCTGGGTGGCCGCGATGGCGACGGACTCGTAGGCGATGCCGGTCGCGTTATCGGGAGCCTTGATGGGCGCGATGATCGGGATCGACGCACCGGCCTTAATCGGGGTGGCCTTGCCGTTGATGTAGATGCGGTAGGACTTCACATCCGCCCACGAGGCCGGGGTGGTGGTCCAGTTGTTGTCGCATCCGGCGGGGCCGGCTGCCATGGCGTCGCCCTGGTTCATGACTTCACCGCGGCAGGGGTTGTAGGAGGTGGAGTACTCGATGGTGACCTGCGAGGGGTCGATGCCCGAGCCTGCGCCGACCTGGAGGGGGCCGGTGAGGATGGGCGCCCACTCGGAGCCACGAGGATCAGAACCCTGGATGGCGGTGTCGCCAACGTGGGGCAGGATGCCGTACACGGTCATGTCGGACAGGTCCGCGTTACCGGAGTTGGTGGGGGTGATGCGGTACTTACCGTCTTCACCCTGGCGGATCATGGACACGCCGTCGACGTACTTCTTGTAGGTCGAGCCTTCCACGGAGCCGAGGCCCTCGAGGACGACGTCAGCGCCAGCCTGCTCGGAGACCGTGAAGGTCGAGGAGACGGGGCAGACCTGGTCGGCCGTGTTGCCGTCACCGTTGACATCGTAGGTGTCGTCGGTGGAGCCGTAGAAGCAGATCGTGGTCTTCTTGGAGGTCAGCGCGTACTCGGGTTCGGCCGCGGAGATGTAGGCCTCGTTCTTGTGCGTGCCGGCAATCATCGTAGCGCCGACCTTGCCGCGCAGCTTGATGCTGGTTGCACCCTTGGTCTGGTAGCCGGGCCAGGTAACCGTGACGAGCTGGCGGGTGCAGCCGGTGGCGTCGGTGACGTCGCGGACCGTGACGGTCTTTTCCTTACCTGCGGGACCGCCGGTGACGGAGTCCTCGACGAAGGTCATGCCGCAGGGCAGCAGGTCGGAGATGACGGGCTGGGAGTCAACGACGGTCGAGGTGTTGTTCGCGGTGACGCTGAAGGTGACCTCGGAGCCGGGGGACGCCAGGTTGCCCTTGATGGTGGACTTGGCGTTGTAGTACTTGGGCAGCGCGGTGCCCAGGGTGAGGATGTCGCAGTAGTCGTCGGCGGGGATCTGGATGGATCGGGAGCCGTCGAGGGACTTCATGGACCAGTCGGAGACACAGTTCTGGACGCGCACGTACTGGTCGGACTTGCCGGCCTTCCATGCGGCGGAGTTGGTGTCAGCCTGGACGTAGGTGGTGCCGTCCTCGGTCGTGGGGGTGCCTGCGCCAATGGGGCCGGCGACGTTGAGGATGGAGGACTCACCGGCGGGGATCGTCTGCTTGTAGTGGAAGACGGTCAGGTACTCGTCGGCGGCGAAGGAGGAGAAGTCAAATGCCTTGCCGCGGTAGACGGTCTGCGTGCCGGTGTTTCCCTTGTTGGTCCAGTAGGTGATCTCGATGGGCGTCGTCGTCTGGGTGTCGATCGTGTGGACGCGCATGAGGGGCTTGTCGCAGTCCTTGGAGCCGTCGGTCGGGGACACGAGGCCACAGGTCAGGTAGTCGGTGTACTCCATGACGACTGGGACGTTGGAGTTGTTGGAGTAGCTGTACAGCCAGTTACCCTGCTTGCCGCGCTCGAACTGGCTCATGGCGCGCTTGTGGAAGCCGCCGCCGTAGCGGATCTCGCTGTCGAAGCGGTGCGTGAAGGAGGCATCGGCGGTGACAACGTTGGTCTCGTTGTGCATCTCCTTACCGGTGAGCTTGGCGGTGTTGGTGACGGTGTCCTCCGTGCAGGTGTCGTCGTAGTGGACGGTGACGGACAGGACGATGTTCATGAACGCGGGGTTGACGTCGCCGACGTTCCAGGTGACGGTGTGGGTCGCTGCGTCGTAGGAGCTTTCGACGGTCGCGGCGGTGTTCGTCTTGGTGTTACCCGAGGCCGAGGAGGACACGTACTTCGCGCACGTGGGCAGCGGGTCGGTGATGACGACATCGGTCATGTTGGACTTGCCGTTGAGGCCGTCCACGTTGGTGTCGTACTTCGGTGTGATCTGGTAGGTCACGTCGACGTTCTTGGGGGTCGCAACCGGGCCGGTCTTGCTTAGCTGAGGCGTCGGCTCAGACTTGATCGTGACGGTCGCCTGGGAGGTTTCCTTGCTCTCGCCCGAGGTGAAGGTCGCGACCGGGGTGACGGTGGAGCCGCCAGGGGTCACGCCGCGCGGGGCGGTGAAGGTCAGGACCGTCTGGAACGAGGAGCCGGCGGCGACGGTTCCGAGGTTGTAGGTGACGAGGCCGTCAGCGCCCGCGGTCGGAGCCTTGATCGTGGGGGTGACGACCTTCTTGCCGGCGGTGGCCGTGGCGTTGACGCCTTCGGGGGCAGAGTCGAGGTTCGAGTTACCCGCGGGGGTCACCGTGTGGGGCAGCGTGATGCTGACGACCGAGTCGAGGCAGTCCTCCGTGGTGGAGGCGCAGGAAAACTCGACGACGTAGCGCTGCTCGACACCGGAGAGGTACGAGGTTTCGTCGGGTGTGATAGCAAGTTTGAGCGTCGGGGCCGCCGCATATGTGGGCAGCGTCGTGACGCCGAGCATAACGAGGGCGGTCGTGACCAGCATGGCAAGCAGCTGGGCCGGCTTGGAGGCCTTCGACCACGTGTGGGTGATGTGCACAGCCTTCTCCTGAATGTGCGAAAACAGTATATTTCAAGCCAATTCTACGGGTTTCGCAGCAAGTGTGAAGGAGGATTTTTCGAGGTCAGGAGCCCTCTAACTTCTCCTGTATAGGTCAGTTTTAATGACGCTAATGAGTCGCGATAAACAACCGTCCACACGGTTTATACACAACTGTGTATAGCGCTGTGGATAAATACGGCGCCTCGCTGCAGTTGATGAGCCACTTTGCTGAATTTCTGTGACGGAGCATCCTGAATCCCCGCGTATAACCAGGTGGTCGGACAAATGTTATCCGAGCGCACAACACGGCCTCAGCGGCTCTGCCTAGCTGCTCAAATTGTCGAAGCTCACAAACAAAAACCCGCAACCATGAGGTTGCGGGTGATATGTGGAGCTAACGGGACTCGAACCCGTAACCCCCTGCTTGCAAAGCAGGTGCGCTACCAATTGCGCCATAGCCCCGTTGGAGAGACTCAGTCCTCCACGGCGTCCGTGACGGACGTCCACAGGTCAGCGTTATCAGAAAGATCAACGAGAATTTGTCGGACGGCGATGCCGACGGCCACGACGGATCCGACAGCCACGCAACAGGTGACCCATTTCTTCATGATGATCCTCCGCTTTCGCTCGCCTGCGGATGGTGGGCCTAGGTGGGCTCGAACCACCGACCTCAGTCTTATCAGGACTGCGCTCTAACCTACTGAGCTATAGGCCCAACCGGCACCCTTGCGGGCACTCGGATATAGTACACAGCACAGGGCCATCCGGCAAAATCGAGCGTTGGTGACGTCCAACACGACCGCGATCGTCCGGCCTTCGATGAAGAGGAGGAGGCTTCGTGACCACCGTCGTCGAGCACGTTCGAGACTCACGCACACCGCTACGAGCGGACCTCTCCCCCGCCGACGCCCTCGCCCTCTCCTGCCTGGTCTACGTGGATTTTCACGCACTGCCCGGGCCTCGTTCACCGCACGGTTGTCTGCTCCGAGAGGTCGCCCATGCCTCGTCCACCCAGTCTTTGTACCGCTATTCATTAGTGTCCCACGCCGATCGTCCCCTCCTCGAGGCCGCCGGTGCGAGCGCGCGCTTCGGGGGCCTGCGCGTGCGCGACGCGGTCACGCGGCTGACGGTGAGCCCGCTCGCTCAGTTCGGTGCCGTCACCTTCGTCGACGAGGCCGGGGCGACCTACGTGGTGTTCCGCGGGACGGATGCAAGCGCGGTCGGGTGGGCGGAGGATGCCCGCTTCGGTCTTGATTTTCCGATGGATTCGCAACGGTGGGCAGCCAACTATCTGGCGTATGCGGCTTCGCGGGCCGATGGGCCAATCGTTGTGGTCGGTCACTCGAAGGGCGCGAACCTGGCACTGTACGCAGCGGCGGCCACTCCCCCGGTGCTCGATCGGGTCTACGCGTTTGATCCCGTGGGTTTTCCGGCGTCGGTTGTTGACAGTGGTTTTTTCGTGAGCATCGACGGGCTCATGCGGATCTACGTGACGGCGGGATCCTGGGTGAGCCCACTGCTCCCCCTGCCCGCGCCGGCCACCGTCGTCGCGTCGTCTTGGCCGGGGCCGCTCAGCCACAATCCGTACGCGTGGCGCGCGCAGGGGCCTGTACTTGCTCCCGATCATCGTCCGCCGTCGCGGTCGGGCGCCTTGCTGCGTCGGCTTCTTCGGGTGGCCCTGCGGGCACGCCCGACGCGGATTGACACCAAGTAACGAACCGGCCCCGTAGGCGGACACCTCGGCTCTTTGATGCGCACGTTCACCCACCCGGCGGAGCGTGGGCGTCGGTGCCTGGCCGCCACTGCCCGACAATTCCAATCCAGCAGCAACGCTGCCAGCACTCCAGCCACGACGCGACCGCGCATCGGCCCGCCCATACGCACGCGGGCCCTTGCATTTGCACGTGAACCCACCAAATCCGCCAAAACGCAGACCACCTCATCTACAACCGCCCGTTTTCAGCGTTTTCGTCGAGGTGGTGTGCACTGTGGGCACCACACCACCTCACATCGCGGCCTCACCACCACCAAATGGGGGGAATTGCATCATTAGAGGTGTGACACGCCGGCGACACGCCGACAGCCAGCTTCTAATGCTGCAAAACCCCCACTGTTGCTGGTCCGAAGGGCACCGGAGGGACCTGCCGCGGTGCCGGTGGGCGGTGGCGGGGCCTGGGCGGGCTTTGAGACGGCGCACCGATCGAAGCTCGCGGCGCGGACGGCCGAAGCGGGCGGCACCGACACCACCACCAGCCAAATTTCGCATGCAATTCCCCCACGGCACGAATCGACACAAGCTCAAAAACCGCAGAATATCAACGATTAGAACACACTCTCCGATATGCGCTCACGGGAATTGCATGCGAAATTGCGGAACACCGGGCAACACTAGTGCGGAGGGACCGGGTGGGCACAGGTGGGCACAGGTGGGACCGGAGGGGCCCGGTGGGCACGGGTGGGCTGCGAGACACAGGGCCTGCCTGCGGCGCCGATAGGTGGCGTGACGCCGACAACTGGACACACGGGCAGCGCCACGGCGACACAACACTCCCCCACCAAGAACCGCGCCGGGCCAGTTCCGATATAAAACTCGCCTAGCACACCCCTCCTCACCACATGCGCGGTACAAAACTCGCCCTGCTCGCCCGAAATCGCCCTTTTTGGTGCGTTTTTCGCATGCATGGCGAACTTTGTACCGTTGTCGTCAGCAAGCAACCGCGCATGGCGAACTTTGTACCGCATGCGAGGCAGAGACGGGGCTAGCCATCACAGAACAACCGGCCTCACTGGCGCGGAGGGCGCCGGAGCGACCGCAGGGCCTGGCTGCGGTGCCCGTGGGCGGCGGGGCCTCGCCGGGCTTCGAGACGACGCACCCAGCCACACGCCAGCACACCAGGCACCGCCGGCGTGGAGGGCCCGGAGGGCCTGGCCGCGGTGCCGGTGGGCGGTGGCGGGGCCAGGGCGGGCCTCGAGATCGACCACTCCGAGCCGTCAGGCTCGCGTGTGGCTTTTCGAGCGGGCGGGCCGCCGCCCACCGGCACACACAGCGGCCGGGCCCCACAGGCACCGCAAGAACCCCTGCGCGGCATAGCAAAAGGGGCCGGCATCAGCCGACCCCTTGCGCGAGTGCCCTCACTCATCCATAAGGGACACCTTGACGCCACCCACCAGCGAGGCGACGACGTTGTAAAGCATGGCTCCCAGCGTCGACAGGGCGGTGAGCAGCACGACGTTGATGACCGCGACGATGGTCGCGTAGGAGATGACGCGCGGCAGGCGAGCGTAGTCCAGGAGGTCCGCGTAGCGGCCGGCCCCCATGGTCTTGAGGAATTCCTCAAGCTGGCTGAAGACGTGCATGGCGTCGACCATGAGCCACAGGACGATCGTGGCGACGACCATCGCGATGCCCAGGGCGACCGACAGGAGGAAGGAAACCTTCATGACGGTCCACGCGTCGATGCGCGCGATTGCCAGGTCAACTCGGCGGGGAGCGTCGCTGCGGGTGCTCGAGACGTGGTCGCTCATGGGTTTCCTTCCAGGTCGCACTTCCTACCTGCCAGGCTACCGCATCGCCTGGCACCGGCGCTGGTTCCGCGCCGCTTTGGCAGATTGATCACGGGACGAGGCGGGGGCCTCGTCCCGTGATCGTGCGTCACTTGTCAGCGTCTGCGGTGTCGTCGCCACCTGCGGGGGCCGAGGCCTCGTCCGAGGGGGTGTCGGTCCCCTCCACGGCCTCAGTGGCCTCAGTGGCCTCGGTGTTCTCGGACTCGTCGGTCTCGTCGTCGCCCGAGTCGGAGTTGCGGGTGATCGCGATGATGCGGTCGCCGTCGTCCGGGCGGGCGAAGATGACGCCCATGGTGTTGCGGGCGGTGGGTCGCACGTCGGAGGCGTTGACCTGGACGAGCTTGCCGGACTCGGTGATGACCATGACGTCTTCATCGGGTCGCACGACGAGGGCGCCGACGAGGCCACCGCGTTCGTCGACGAGCTTGCCGACGCGCACACCGAGGGTGCCGCGCGACTTGGTCGGGTATTCGTCGACGGGGGTGCGCTTGGCGTAGCCGGACTCGGTGACGATCAGCAGGTCGGTGTTCTCACGCGGCACCTCCATGCTGAGCAGTTCGTCGTCGCCGCGGAACTTCATGCCGCGCACGCCGGACGTGGAGCGGCCCATGGAGCGCAGCTGGTCGTCGGTGGCGGTGAAGCGCACGGCCTGGCCGTCGCGGGAGACGAGGATGAGGTCCTCGTCGGCCATGATGGTCTGTGCGGAGACGAGCTCGTCGGGCTTGCCGTCCTCGTCCTCGCGCAGGTTGATGGCGATGATGCCGCCGGAGCGGGGCGAGTTGTACAGGCTCAGCGGGGTCTTCTTGACGAGGCCGCGCTTGGTGGCCAGGACCAGGAAGTCCGCGTCCTCGTAGGTGCGGATCGCGAGGACCTGTGCGATGTGCTCGTCGGGCTGGAAGGCCAGCAGGTTGGCGACGTGCTGGCCCTTGGCGTCGCGGCCGCCTTCGGGGATCTCGTAGGCCTTGGCGCGGTAGACGCGGCCGAGGTTGGTGAAGAAGAGCAGCCAGTTGTGCGTGGTCGTGACGAAGAAGTGTTCGACCACGTCGTCGCCGCGCAGCTGGGTGCCGCGCACGCCCTTGCCGCCGCGCTTCTGCGAGCGGTAGTTGTCCGTGCGGGTGCGCTTGGCGAAGCCGTCGCGGGTGATGGTGACGACGACGTCTTCTTCGGGGATGAGGTCTTCCATCGACATTTCCCCGTCGAAGGGGAGGATGCGGGTGCGGCGCTCGTCGCCGAACTTGTCGACGATCTCGGACAGTTCGGCGGAGATGATGGCGCGCTGACGCTCGGGCTTGGCGAGGATGTCGTTGAGGTCGTCGACGCGGGCCTTGAGTTCGGCGTGCTCGTCCATGATCTTCTGGCGCTCGAGGGCGGCCAGGCGGCGCAGCTGGAGGGCCAGGATGGCGTCGGCCTGGATGGCGTCGACGTCGAGGAGTTCGATCAGCCCGGCGCGGGCCTCGTCGACGGTGGGGGAGCGGCGGATGAGGGCGATGACCTCGTCGAGGGCGTCGAGGGCCTTCAGGTAGCCTTCGAGGATGTGCAGGCGCTCGAGGGCCTTGCGCAGGCGGAACTTCGTGCGGCGCACGATGACGTCGATCTGGTGGTTGATCCAGTGGCGGATGAAGCCGTCGATCGACAGGGTGCGGGGCACGCCGTCGACGAGCGCGAGCATGTTGGCGGAGAAGTTCTCCTGCAGGCTGGTGCGCTTGTAGAGGTTGTTGAGGACGACCTTGGCGACGGCGTCGCGCTTGAGGACGATGACGAGGCGCTGGCCGGTTCGGCCGGAGGTCTCATCGCGGATGTCTGCGATGCCGCTGATCGCTCCGTCGCGCACGAGCTGGGCGATCTTGTCGGCCAGGTTGTCGGGGTTGACCTGGTAGGGCAGCTCGGTGACGACGAGGCACTGGCGGCCCTGGATTTCCTCGACGCCCACAACGGCGCGCTGCGTGATGGAGCCGCGGCCGGTGCGGTACGCGTCTTCGATGCCCTTGCGGCCCAGGATGGTGGCGCCGGTGGGGAAGTCGGGTCCGGGGATCAGCTTGATGAGCGCTTCGAGGAGTTCTTCGCGGGAGGCCTCGGGGTGCTCGAGGGCCCATTCGACGCCGCGCGCAAGTTCGCGCAGGTTGTGCGGCGGGATGCGGGTGGCCATGCCGACGGCGATGCCTTCGGAGCCGTTGGCCAGCAGGTTGGGGAAGCGCGCGGGCAGGATGGTGGGTTCCTGGTTGCGGCCGTCGTAGTTGTCCTGGAAATCGACGCATTCTTCGTCGATGTCGCGGACCATTTCCATGGCCAGGGGTGCCATCTTGCACTCGGTGTAACGGGGTGCGGCGGGGCCCAGGTTGCCGGGGGTGCCGAAGTTACCCTGGCCGGCGACGAGGGGGTAGCGCAGCGACCAGGGCTGTACGAGGCGCGCGAGGGCGTCGTAGATGGCGGCGTCGCCGTGGGGGTGGTAGTTACCCATGACCTCGCCGACGACGCGGGAGGACTTGGAGAACGAGGAGGTGGGGCGGTATCCGCCGTCGTACATGGCGTACAGGACGCGACGGTGGACGGGCTTGAGGCCGTCGCGCACGTCGGGCAGGGCGCGTCCGACGATGACGCTCATCGCGTAGTCGAGGTAGGAGCGCTGCATTTCCTTTTGCAGGTCGACCTGGCGGATGCGCTCGGTGTCTGAGATGTGCCGCGCGTCGGTAGTGGGCTCGTCGCTCACGAGTGTTCCTTACGTTGTTTCTGCTCGATCAGGCCCGCCTGGTTCGAGGCCGGGGCTGGGCTGGTCGCGGTGTTGTCAGATGTCGAGGAAGCGCACGTCGGTGGCGTTGCGCTGGATGAACGTGCGGCGTCGGTCGACGTCGTCGCCCATGAGGATCGTGAAGGTCTCGTCGGCGTCTGCGGCCTCGTCGAGGGTGACCTGCTTGAGGATTCGGCGCTCCGGATCCATGGTGGTCTCCCACAGTTCGTGGTCGTTCATTTCGCCCAGACCCTTGTAGCGCTGGATGCCGCCTTCCTTGGGCAGGCGGCGGTTCACGGCGGCACCGGCGGCGAGGAGCTTGTCGCGTTCCTTGTCGGAGTAGGCGAACTCGTGCTCGGCGTTGGTCCACTTGATGCGGTACAGCGGGGGCATGGCGATGAAGGTGTGGCCGCCCTCGATGAGGGGTCGCATGTAGCGGAAGAGGAGGGTCAGCAGCAGCGTGGCGATGTGCTGGCCGTCGACGTCGGCGTCCGCCATGATGACGATCTTGCCGTAGCGCAGCTTCGAGATGTCGAAGTCTTCGCCGATGCCGGTGCCGAAGGCGGTGATGAGGGAGCGGATCGTGTCCGAGGACAGGGCTCGGTCCAGGCGCGCCTTTTCGACGTTGAGGATCTTGCCGCGGATCGGCAGGATGGCCTGACGTTCGGGGTCGCGGCCGCCGACGGCGGAGCCGCCTGCGGAGTCGCCCTCGACGATGAAGATTTCGCACTCGGACGGCGTGCGCGAGGAGCAGTCGCGCAGCTTGCCGGGCATGGAGGCCGATTCGAGGACGCCCTTGCGCCTCGTGGCCTCGCGGGCCTTGCGGGCGGCGACGCGGGCGGCCTGGGCGGCCTGGCCCTTGTTGATGATGGCCTTGGCGTCGGCGGGGTGGGCGTCGAACCAGTCGGTGAGCTTGGAGTAGACCTGCTGGGCGACGAAGGTGCGGGCTTCGGTGTTGCCGAGCTTGGTCTTCGTCTGGCCTTCGAACTGGGGCTCGGTGAGCTTGATCGAGATGACGGCGGTCAGGCCTTCGCGGACGTCGTCACCGGTGAGGTTGTCGTCCTTGTCGCGGATGATGCCCTTGTCGCGGCCGTAGCGGTTGACGAGGGAGGTCAGCGCGGTGCGGAAGCCTTCCTCGTGCATGCCGCCTTCGGTCGTGTTGATGGTGTTGGCGAAGGTGTGGACGGACGAGGAGTAGGCGGTGGTCCACTGCATGGCGATTTCCACGCTCATGGTGCCTTCGTCGTTTTCGGCTTCGAAGTCGATGATCTCGTTGTTGATCGTGTCGGACTTCTTAGCGGAGTCGAGGTATTCGACGTAGTCGCGCAGGCCGTGCTCGTAGCAGTAGGTGACGGTGCGGTGGCCCTTGGTCTTCTTGTCCGAGGCCTCCTCGCCGCCGGCGATCTCGTCGCCTTCGTCGGTGGCGAACTCGCGCTCGTCGGTCAGGGTGATGCGCAGGCCCTTGTTGAGGAAGGCCATCTGCTGGAAGCGCTGACGCAGGGTCTCGAAGTCGAATTCGACGGTTTCGAAGATCTCCGGGTCCGGGTAGAAGACCTGGGTGGTGCCGGTCTCGTCGGTTTCTTCGCCGCGCTCGAGGGGGGTGATGGGGGTGCCGCCGTTGGCGAACGACATGCGCCACACGTAGCCCTGGCGGCGGATCTCGGTGTTCACGCGGGTGGACAGGGCGTTGACGACGGAGATGCCGACGCCGTGCAGGCCGCCCGAGACGGCGTAGCCGCCGCCGCCGAACTTGCCGCCGGCGTGGAGGATCGTCATGACGACCTCGACGGTGGGCTTGTGCTCGGTGGGGTGCTCGTCGACGGGGATGCCTCGACCGTTGTCGACGACCTTGATGCCGCCGTCTTTCTGGATCGTGACCTCGATGTGGTCGGCGTAGCCTGCCAGGGCCTCGTCGACGGAGTTGTCGACGACCTCGTACACCAGGTGGTGCAGGCCGCGTTCGCCGGTGGATCCGATGTACATGCCCGGGCGCTTGCGGACGGCTTCCAGGCCCTCGAGGACGGTGATGTCCGATGCGCCGTAGGACTGCTCGCCTTCGGCGGTCTTCTCGTTGTCAGCCACGTGGCTCCCCTCGCAGTGCGCGAAAATAGATGTTTAACCTTGTAGATTCTACCAAAAGTGGCGCTTGTTCCCGGGATTGACAGGCTCGGAGGGTTACTTTACAAACTGCATGATTGCAACGAAAAATCGACTGTGATCAGTCGCATGCCGATTGTGGTTGTGGCTGGGACGCACGGGGCCGCCCTCCCGGCTGGGAGGGCGGCCCCGTGATTGGTGCGCGAAGCGCCCACAGACGCGCGTGTGGCGGCTTG